>NZ_CAIPNF010000373.1 GCF_903866365.1 uncultured Thiocystis sp. | reverse complement strand
GTCGCGCAGGGCATTGTCGATGTGTTCGCGGCGCAAGCCGTGACGGAATTGGCTCAGAAGAGGTGATTCGCATTGTTTGGCGTCAGTAGACATCAGGGGTGTCCAATACAAAAGCATGAGTCATGCGGCGGCGGTCGGGTTAGAAATGATATTTAGACTGAATGTTTCATAAATCAGCTGGCAGGTCCAGAAACCGACGATTGTGGTCGGGTTTCAGGGCACTTCAGTCGGTAGGAAGGTGGGCGACGCATGCGGATGCGGTCCATGAGGGTTGGCGCAGGGCTGCCTGGGCGTACCGGATGATGCCGTGACCGTCTGCCCGAACGGGCAGGATGGTTAAGGCGGCGGATTCGGCGCAGGGGACAGGTGGTCAGCGGATCCGGCGAATGGGTCAGGAACAGGATCTCGGTGACACGGTGCAGCAGCGCTTTCACCAGGCGCGAAAAGGTCGGGGCACTGGCCAAGTCCGTTACCTGCTCCAAGGGACGACGGTCCAATCCGAGCTTGGATAGCGGGTCGGTGCGCCGCTCGTTGCCATCTTCATCGCCGCCGCCGATCGGAAAGGTCCTCTGGGCGATCAGGTCGCGCAGGGATGCGTGATGTAGGACGGATGGCGCTGGTCATCGATCGCCTGGGGCGAGCCGCTTGATCAGACCGCTCTGCTGGTCGACGCCGCGCAGAACCAAGGGGCCGAAGTCAGAAGACATCGCCCCGCCGTCAAAGTCGGCGCGCACGATCAGGCCATCGACGGGCGGAAATCGCAAAGACCCTGGGGTAGACATGGGACATGTGCGACTTCGTTTGGCTTCTCCGAAGCGTTCTTGGCGGAACATCAATTTATCAATTTGTTAAACGAGCGTCGCCCGTTTTTCTGAATAATTCGGGCTAAGTGGAGACCCCGGAAACGGCTATGCAACCGTAAGTGGCTGTATTCCACCCTCGGGTACACCTCGCCCGTCCAGTTTCTGACAGACTGGATTAACGCTTAGCCGGGGGGAAAACAGGTAGCATGAGCACACCACCTTGGAAGACGAAAAACCGAGGTAACCTCAGTTTGCGGGCCGCTCTAACATCAGTGTTATGATCGCACGCTGGAAACCCTCTGTTTCCATGGCGCACCACTGCTTTGCGCGTTCTCATGGAGGGTCGGCGTTACCTTGAACGACAGGGGTTTCGGGACGCATCTCAAAAGCGACCGACACCGACCAGAAAACACGGATTCAATGTGGAATATGAGCCGGGGAAAGGTATTTTCATTCAGCGTTTTCGACGCAGTTCTGACAAGACGGACGGCAACGTCAGCCGGTTTGTTCTGCGCTCTGCAGCACCAGCTTCGCAGTCGACATGACCTGGCTGTGCCGCTGCAATTCATCGAGGAATTCTTCGAGGTTCGTGTCTCCGCAGATGCTTGCGCACGCGAGGCGTCCGATGAGGAAGCGATCCTGCTCGATGAGATCTACGCTCAGATAGGTCTTCGCTTTCCCGAGATCCCCGCGGCCGTGATCGAGAGCATCAAGCAGGCCGAGTTGGAAGTCGAGAACGAGTTGCTATTCGGCGTCCCGGAAACGATTCGGAGAATCCACCGGCTGCTCGACGAAGGCGAGCGCGTGGTTCTTGTTTGCGATACCTATCTCCCGGAAAAAACGCTTCGGCGCCTCTTGACTGAGGTCGATTCGCGCCTTCGCGAATGCCCCCTGTATGTGTCCTCCACTATCAGGAAGTCCATGGCGTCGGGTGGCTTGTTTCTTCATCTGCTGCGCTCGGAGGGAATCAAGCCCAAGCAGTTGGCTCACTGTGGCTCGAACATCCATACCGACATCAAGACGGCACGATCCCTGGGCATTCGCGGCTCACTCTATCAAGCCACCTGGCTATCCGAGATCGAGGTGCGGTATTTCGAGGAAGACAACCTCTTCGCCCAACTGCTGGCGGGCGTCAGCAGGTCATTTCGGCTCATGCATCCCGACGCCTCGAATCCCGCGCTTATCGGGGCCTGTCTGGCCGGCCCCATGTTTTACGGCTTTATTTTGGATGTTCTGCGCCAGGCCAGGGAGCGGGGGATTTCCAAGCTCTATTTCATCGCTCGGGACGGCATGGTATTCCTGCGCATCGCGCGGGCAATCGCCCAAGTGAATCCGATGGGTCTGGATCTACGCTACCTTTACGGATCGCGTCGCGCCTTTCGGCTGCCATCGGTATTCGAGATCACGCCCCGCGAGAAGCGCTGGCTGGCCGAGCGTATTCCAGCCCTATCGCTCTCCATGCTGGCGGAGCGGCTGGACATGACGGGTGACGCGCTACGCGCCTTCTTGCCGGAGCCGATGCAGGCGCGGTTCAATGATCTGGATACGTCGATGTCGGAAGACCTCGCGATGGAGGTTGTGGAGCTGCTCGACGAGATCCCGCCGCTCCGCGATCGCATTCTGCAAAACGCCGCACGGGACCGCGACGAAATCATCGCCTACCTGCGTCAGGAGGGCTTCTTCGATGATCCCCGTGTGGCGACGGTGGATATCGGTTGGATGGGCGGCAGTCAGGATTCACTCTATAAGATTGCGGCTTCCCACAAACGAGACATTGAGATTCATGGATTCTACTTTGGCCTGTTTCACTATTCCAAATACACGACCAGGCGCAATAGCAAGACGGCTTACGCCATTCTGCCGAATCATACGACCAACAACATCGTGGCGCTGCATACCGAGTTGCTCGCGCAAGCGGATCATGGGCAGACGATCGGGTACCAACGGCTTGCCAATGGAACCACGGTGCCCCGATTACGTGATGACGGTGACCATCTGCACGACTGGGGCGTCAGCGACTTTCTCGCAGGGGCCGAATGGTTTTCCAGCGAATACGCGCGAACCGCCGAGCACTATCCGCTGGCCCCACAGCATTTCCTGGCCGTGGTCCCCACGTTGTTCAGCCTCATGATGAAGCCGACGCCCTTGATCGCCGAGACGCTGGGTGCCGTACCCTACTCGGGCGATCACTGCGACCTCAAACTGCGCGAGAGCGCGCCGGCTTTCAGCGTACGGCAGGCGCTGTCTTATGCTTTTTCGCAACGCTACGAAAACCGGCGTCTGATGACGGAGTGGTACGAGGCGACACTCGTGCGCAGCTCGCCGCTCGCGCGAGCGATTCTGAAACTGCATCCCTTCGTTCAAGGCTCGAAGTACGTCATCAAGCACTCGCTGCTTCTCATCATCAATAAAATCAAGAATATCCATGCGTCCGGGCGTCGTTGGACCAGGCAGCGGAGCGCCGGATCAGCAAAGCGCGTAAGCCCTGTGAAACGAGAAATGCCCGAGATCCGTTAGCGCTTGATCAAGACCTTGTCCCCCATTCGCTCTCCCGGTTTCACCGGAGATTCCACCCGCTGTGGAGTAGATTATTCATGGGTTCTCCAACCGTAAGCGTAGCCTTGCCTGTCTATAACGTGGCCCCTTATCTCGGAGCCTGTCTGGACTCCATCCTCGCGCAGGACTTCTCCGATCTGGAGATCATTTGCGTCAACGACGGATCGACGGATGAATCTCCCAGGATTCTAGCGGAATACGCAAGCAGGGATCCCCGAATCCGCATCGTCGATCAATCGAACAAAGGTTTAGCGTCGACACGGAACACGGCGATGGAGCATGTGCGCGGGCGCTATCTCATGCATGTGGATTCGGACGATCTTTTGACTCCCGGCGCCATCTCGAGTCTCGTTCAGGAGTGCGAGCGAACAAAAGCGGATTTCATCGTTTTCTATCACAGCATGATCGAGGATGAGCGGGAGTTCGATTCTTGGTATTACGATTTCGACCAGTGGAGCCTGGAACCGAAGACCACGCTCGATCAGAAGCTTGAGATCCTGCATTACCATTACACCTGGTCCAAGTTCTTTAACATGGACTTCCTTCGCGCGCATGATTTCCGATTTCCGGACGGATTGCAGTTCGACGACAACATCTATCATTGGCAGGTGCTGCTCGCGGCCAGCAAGGTGGTGATTCTGCCGCAGAAGTTATACCGCTACCGCGTCCGGACCGGCTCGATCATGTCGCATCGAGGAAAGCATCACCTGGACATCTTCTACATCTTCAGGGAGGGCAAGAAGCTCTTCAGGGAAAGGGGGGTGTTCGAGGAGGTCTTTCAGGACTTCATGCAATACAAGATGAATTTGCAGTATTTCTGGACGCGGGACATCGAGCCGCGCTTCCGCTGGCCGGCCTACAGGGGCATTCTCGATGGTTGGAGCGGCGACGAGGAGCGCTTCGTCAGGGAGAGTCCGCATCTCCTGGCACCCGAAGCGCTGGCGTTTTATCACCGGCTTCTCGCCTCCCGGCTGTATCGCGTCGGCGGACGCGATCCAACCGTGTCGATGCTGGTGGCGCGTCGCTATCTGTCTTCCGCGCGACGGCGCTGGGAGCAGGCGGTGCACTCGCTCAGTGCGCAGATTTCCGGCATGGCCTGGGTGCTGCCGATCAGGAATGGTGCGCGGGGGGCGCCGGTCGTCATGGATCCGCGTTGCGCGGATCTCATGGGCAATTTCCAGAGCGTACCGACCTATTGGGTCGAGTTCTGGCGGTCCTATCTACGCGAGCAGCACGAGGCGATGCCTGGCAAACTGACGGCCTTGAAGCGGGATCTGTCGGAGAACGATCAAGATCTCGTGGACTTCTTTTATCGCGCTTACGACAAGTACTTACCGGAGTGCCGGGACTACGGCAAGGTGCTGGTCCATAAGGATCTGTTGTGGCAACCCAAGGAGCGGTTCCAGCAGGGCACGAGGGCCGCGCCCAAGGTGGCGAGCCGTTATCAGCCATTCCTGGATGAGTATCCCTGGCTGTCGGCGGATGTCTTCGTCAATCTCTATGGACTGAGCGTCTTTCCGCGGGATGTGCAGGCGCGTATCCGCGCCGACGGTGATGTGATCGACGGTGGCGCCTTCATCGGAGATTCGGCGGTACAATTCGCCGATGCCTGTCCGCGCGGCCGGGTGCTCGCCCTGGAGCCCGACCCGGTGAACTTCCAAAGAATGCGTGACAACGTCGACCGCTTCGGATTGAGCGAACGCATTCTCCTGGAGCCGGTGGGCTTGCACGATCACCAGGGCCGTTTCCAGATGCGCCACCATGGGGCAACCGATTTTCCGGACCAGGGAACCAGTCTGCTGAATGATTTCCGCCTGGACACCGACGCAGGCGGCGACCTCGTTTCCGGTGAGTTCACGACCATCGACAAACTGGTCGAGCGTCATGATCTGCGGCCGGTGCTTGTGAAGCTGGATATCGAAGGCATGGAGAAGGAGGCGCTCCTGGGCGCGCGCGAAACCATCATGCGCTATCGTCCGGCGTTGATCGTCAGCGTTTATCATCACCCGAAAGACTTCTTCGAGATTAAACCGTGGCTGGAGTCACTGAACGCCGGTTATTACTTCGCCTTTCGACGTCTCGACATGCAGTCGCCGGTGTCGGACATGGTAATGCTCTGTTATCCGCGCATCGCCGCTCTCGGCGTTGGCGATGTCGCATGATGCTTGATCCGTCTAGGCAACAACAATGAAAACACTCCATAAACGAGTATTGGTCACGGGCGGCGCGGGCTTTCTTGGCAGCCGACTGTGCGAGCGCCTCGTCAACGAGGATTGCGAGGTGCTCTGCGTCGACAATTTTTATACGGCGACCAAGGACAACATCAGCCATCTGCTTCCTCATCCGCATTTTGAGCTGCTGCGTCACGACATTACCTTTCCGCTCTATCTGGAGGTGGACGAGATCTATAACCTCGCCTGCCCCGCGTCGCCCGTGCATTATCAGTCCGATCCGGTGCAAACCACCAAGACCAGCGTCCACGGCGCCATCAACATGCTGGGGCTGGCCAAGCGGACCAAGGCCAAGATCTTTCAGGCGTCGACCAGCGAAGTCTATGGCGATCCGGAGTTCCACCCCCAACCGGAAGGCTATTGGGGCCGGGTCAACCCAATCGGCCCAAGGGCCTGCTATGACGAAGGCAAGCGCTGCGCGGAGACACTGTTCTTCGATTACTATCGCCAGCATGCCCTGCGCATCAAGGTCGCGCGGATCTTCAATACCTATGGCCCCGGCATGCATCCGAACGATGGCCGCGTCGTGTCTAATTTCATTATACAGGCGCTAAAGAACGATCCCATCACGCTCTATGGCGATGGCCTGCAGACCCGTTCCTTTTGCTATGTGGACGACATGATCGAGGGTTTCATGCGCCTCATGAATAGCCCCGACACGATCACGGGTCCGATCAATCTCGGCAATCCCGACGAGTTCAGCATGCTGGAGTTGGCGGAAACGGTGCGCCGTCTCACCGGATCTCGCTCGGAGCTTGTCTACCAGCCTTTGCCTCAGGACGATCCCAAGCAGCGTCAGCCGAACATTTCACTGGCGCGGGAATATTTTGATTGGAGTCCGACGGTGCCGCTGGAGCAGGGCTTGAGGCTGACGATCGATTATTTCGAGGGGCTTCTGAGCCGGGGACTGGCATGACTCGGGTGTTGGTGACGGGCGGCGCGGGATATATCGGGAGTCAGACCTGCAAGGCATTGGCTTTGGCCGGTCATCAGCCGATCGCCTTGGATAATCTGGTCCATGGCCACCCCTGGGCCGTGCGATGGGGTCCGCTGGAGGTCGGCGATATCGCCGACCGCGCCTTCCTGGACGCGGTCATCGAGCGACATCGGCCCGAGGCGGTCATTCATTTCGCCGCCTACGCCTATGTCGGCGAATCGATTCAGGAGCCGGGTCGCTATTACCGCAACAATGTGGCGGGAACCCTGAGCCTGCTTGAGGCGTTGCGCGATCATGGCGTCCGGCACATCATTTTCTCCAGCACCTGCGCCACTTACGGCATTCCCGATCGGACGCCAATCACGGAAGAGCATCCTCAACGCCCGATCAACCCCTATGGCGCCTCCAAGCTCATGGTCGAGCGCATGCTGGCCGATTTCGAGACGGCGCACGACCTTCGCTGGATCGCCCTGCGCTATTTCAATGCCGCCGGAGCGGATCCGGACGGCGAGATTGGCGAGGCCCACGACCCCGAGACCCATCTCATCCCGCTCGCCATGCAGGCCGCGCGCGGGACGGGGCCGATGCTTAAGGTCTTCGGCAATGATTACCCAACGCCGGATGGGAGTTGCATTCGCGATTACATCCATGTCAGCGACCTCGCCGACGCCCACCTGAAGAGTCTCGATTATCTGCGCCATGGCGGCGCGAGCGGCGCCTTCAATCTCGGAACGGGGCAGGGCGCCTCGGTGTTCGAGGTGCTTGAGCGCATTCGCCAGGTTACCGGGCGCCTGGTTCCGATCGAACTCGCCGAGCGGCGCCCGGGAGATCCGCCGACGCTTTTCGCGGACGCGGACAAGGCGCGGCGCATGCTGGGCTGGACGCCGCGCTACCCGGATCTGTCGGAAACGATCGAGCACGCCTGGCGCTGGCTGGAATCGAACAGATACACCGAGCAATAGATGATCTATTCATTCGATGTCTTCGACACCCTGATCACGCGCCGCGTCGGCACGCCGCGCGGGGTCTTCGTCTCCGTGCAGCGGCAATTGCAGGCCGACCCCCGAGGGCTGCCGGCGGCGCTCATCGAGAACTTCGCCGAGGAGCGGGTGTGGGCGGAGCACAACGCGCGCCTTGAGGCGCGCGCGCAGACCCCGTCCGAGGTGACTCATCTCCCGGAAGAGATCGATTTCGCGGATATCCATCGTTGGCTCGCCGCCCGCCACACCCTTGACGCGGCGGACATGAACCGTTTGATGGACATGGAACTGGAGGCGGAAGGGCGTTTTCTCTTTGGCGTTCCCGAGATGCTCGGGAGATTTCGCGATCTCGCGCGACAGGGCCATCGCCTCGTCCTGCTTTCGGACATGTATTTGCGAAGGCAGGATCTCCAGCGCCTGCTGGATCGGATCGATCCCTGCATTCTTGAGTGCGCCACGCTCTATCTGTCCTCCGAGATCAAGCTGAACAAGGCGTCCGGGCGCCTGTACGCCCATGTGGCTGCGCAAGAGGGGGTGGCTATCTCCGAGATTCAGCATATCGGCGACAATCGGCATAGCGATATCCAACGCGCGCTTGAGAGCGGATGCCAGGCGACACTCTTCGACGCCTGCCATCTCACCGAGGATGAGTGGTTCGAGGCCAACGAAGGAGATCTTGGCTGGCAGCTTTCCGCCGGACTGTTTCGCGAGTGCCGTTTGACGCTCGAGTCGAATCGCTCGCGCCTTGGCGCGCTCTACGCCGCGCCCTTGCTGCTTCCATTCGTCCTATGGGTCGCCGAGCAGGCGCGGGCGGCTGGCCGGCGCCAGGTGTATTTTCTCGCCCGGGATGGACAGGTTCTGCTGGATATCGCGAGCAAGCTGGGACTGGACGACCTGGATCTGCGTTATCTCCATGTTTCGCGATTGGCCTGCCATCGGTGCGTGACGCAGGATATCGACGCCTTCCTGGATTGGGTGTTCGTGTCCCATCGGGAGATGACGATCGAGGACATCGCTCATCGCATCACGGCGCAACCCGATCTGGTGATCGAGTATCTCCAGAAAATCCCTGGTTTCGATCTGCCGCAAGAGGCGCCTCTCAACGATCGAAGCAAGCGCCGCCTGCGGGCTTTGTTCAAGTCCGATTCGCGGCTCAATAAGCTGATTCTTGATTTGACCGCACAGGAGCGGGAGCGCGTTCTGAAATACCTCGGCAAGGCGGGGCTCGTCGATGGCGAGGGATCCTGCCTGGTCGATATCGGATGGAGCGGGACCATTCAGGATTCTCTTTACGAAATCCTTCGGAGCGACGTCGTGCGGACGCCTTTCGGTCTGATGGGCTTTTATTGGGGCTTGCAGGGTTCCGCTAATGGAACGCGCGAAGACAATCTGAAACACGCCTTCGCCTTTCAGCCCGGCACATTCTGGCGGGATCCCACGGCGCTACGTGAAATCGTCGAGTGCTTCACCGCCGCCGACCATGGCAGCACCCTGGGCTATCGAGAGCAGGCTGATGATTGCCTGCCGATTCTCAACGATGAAGGTCGTGAGGTCATGGACTGGGGGCTTGCCGAATTCCGCGTTGGAATCGATCGATTCGTCGATAAGGCGATCACATCGTTTTCGCGGGAGGACATCGTGGCGCTGATGCCATACTATTTCCGTCGCCTGGAGTTTCTGGTTCGCCGGCCAACCGAACTCCTGGCGCGGGAAATCGGGCATTTTCCATACTCCCCGGATCCAACAGGCAAACTGCTTCCCTTCGCGCCCGAAGTTAGCGGGGTCGAGGCTTTGCGCTATCACCTAAGCGCTGGCAGCAAGCGTGGAAAGATCACAAGGTGGCCTGAGGCTAGCATTATCAATAGCGGTCCTCTGGTCAAGGTTCTGATGTCATCGCATTTATTCAGGTTGTCCGCCATCCTGAACATGATTCATCCGCGCGGATTTGTCGATTTTTTACCCTACCCGATCATCTCCTGGGCAAAGAGGCGACTCCCGGTGCCAGTGATCAGAGCTGCGCGCGCCATACTCCGAGGCTGATTCGCGTACTATGCCGGATCCATTCTCGGACGTGGAGTACGGCGTCGTGCAGGCGGTCAATGAGCTATTGGATGCTGGCGGCTGGAGAGTCCTGGGCTTTGCGTTGGACAGGAGGAAGTTTTGTGATATGGCGTTGGCTCGGAGTTGAGTCGCCGAGCGCGCCATGCATTGGTTCCTCGCTCATGCGGTGGCGTATCCGACGGGGTGCGGTGGGCTCGGGTCTTGCCGAAACATGAAATCCAGCTCCCGAGAATATAGGCGGCTCGCCTAGGATGATTGCCAGGAAACCTTGTGCCAGTGATTCGCCCGTTCATGGACAGGGCTGACAGGATGTTCCAGGATTTACAGGATGAACGACCGTCGCCCATGAAGATTCTGTAAATCGCGCGAAATCCTGTTCATTCTGTCTATTTGAAAGCGCGGTCCTTGCCATGGACATTTCCGGAAATCGCCTAAGACCTTGAAGACCTCTTTCCCAGATCGCCGATCACTCTATCGCCACATCGAACGCGAGGTGCTCGACCTGGCGACGACGGCCCTTGCCGGACTCGGCTCCAAGCAAGGCCTAGCCTTTCGTCGTGGTGTCGGCGCCGCGCCGCTGTTCGTCGGTTATGCGCTCTTCATCGCCGAGCAGAGCCTCATCGACGAGGTCGATCGGCTCTACTTCTTCACCCGTGAGGGCGAGTTCTTTCAGCGGGTGTTCCAGGAGGTTCTGCCGAGCGCTCGCCTGGCCAATCAGAGTCTGCCCGGTTCCAGCCTGTTGGAGGTGAGCCGGCTGGCCACCTTCTCGCCCTCGCTGCGGGCCGCGAGTATCGAGGAAATGATGCGGCTCTGGAGTCTCTACGACAGCCAGTCGATCTTCGCGCTCGCTCGCTCATTGGGGCTCGATCCGACCGTCCTTGATTCAGTTTGCGCGCGACAGGCCATTCCTCTCGACGAACCCATCGTGCAACCCTGGCAGGACGCTCGGGTCAATCGCCTCTTCCAGGATCCGGATTTCATTCGCATCCTGTCGGACAAGATCGGGTCCGATCGCCAGGCCGCGCTGGCTTATTTCAGGGAGCAGGGCCTCACGGGGGGGTGTGGGCCGATCGGGGTCATCGATATCGGCTGGCGTGGCACCATCCAGGATAATCTCGCCATCATGCTGCCGCAGCAGCGCTTCATTGGCTACTACCTGGGTCTGCAACGCTTTCTCAATCCGCAGCCTCCCAACGGCGTCAAGCGCGCCTATGGCCCGAATGCGAATCGGGATCTGCTGTTCAGCCATCTGCTCGATGCCGTTTCCCCCATGGAAATGCTCTGCAATTCGCCGCTCGGAAGCGTCATGGGCTATCGGTTCGAGCATGGTCACCCGCGCGCCTGGCGTCTGACCTACCCCATCGAGAACAGCAGTCACGCGCAGGTGGTCGGACATTTTCAGAATGGCGCCCTTTTCGCCTGTCGACACTGGGCGCCCTATGTCGAGTCACATGCGATTCGCAGCGGGGAGTTGCGCGAGAAGGCCTGTCATCTTTGGCGCAACCTGATCGAGCGACCTGATCGACAGATCGCCGAGGCCTATGCCGCGCTCAATCACAATGATGTTTTCGGTGTTGGCGCCTTCGTGGACAAGCGGGTCGTTCCCTCGCAGCGAAGCATGGTGCGCGGATTTTTCTCGGCAAGCGACCGCCGGGCGGTGATTCTCTTCATCAAACAGACGCAATGGGCATCTGGCCTCTGGCATCGCTCCGATCTTAGCCATCAGCACCGGGCAATGCTGATCTCGGCCCTGTTGGCCGGTCGCGCTTACAAACGCGCGCGCATGTGGATGCATTACCATCGGGTGACCAAGCGACGCAGATGAGACAGCGGGTGCATAAATGTCTACAATGGTTGAAACAGCCCCAGCGCGGCATGCGATGCTTTTGGAATGGATCGGGCCCTGCGGACTCGAACATTGTCGGAGCTGGCGCGGATTAAGATATTTAAAGATATAAAATTTTAAAACCGCGTCTCCTCTGATGTCGATGAAATCCCAAACCAAACACAAAGATGCTCTCGCTGTTGATCGATGGCGATGCGACGGGTTGCTACTCCAGTCGCCAGATCGCGTTGGCCACGTTTGATTTGGTGGCCTTTCGCTTCATCGCCTGCCATCAACACCCCGATCACGACATCTTGGCGGCGTTTTTGGGCGGAATTCGAGGCGGTGTTCATCCAGGTGCTGGAGGTCGCCCGCGAGAACCAACTCAGTCGCTTCGGACGGGTCAGCCTGGACGGGACCAAGCTTCACGCCAACGCCAGCCGCCACAGATGCTGAATCGCGCATCCTGCACGTCGTGGGCGGGGGCTTCGAGCGGTACGATCACGCCCAGGCCGTCGTCGAGACCGAGTCGATGCTGGTCATGGTGGCGCAGGTGACCCAGGCCGCCAACGATCAGGAGCCGGTGGCGCCTATGCTTGAACGCTGGCAGGTGCTTCCCGAGGGGCTGAGCCAACCCGAAGAAGTCGCGGCTAACAACGGCGATTTCAGCGAGAACCATGTCAACCTCTGCGAGGGCGCAGGGATCGCGCCGCGGATCGCCATCAAGCGCGAGGAACATCACCCCCATTGGTCAGAGCGCTTCCGTGAGACGGGCGAGGTGCCGCCCGTGGGAGCCCGGTCAAACGCAGGGTGCATCGGCTCAAGACCGGTGCCGGGCGGGCGGCGTCTGCGCGGCGCAAGCAGACCGTCGAACCGGTCTTCGGGATCATCAAATCCGTGAAGGGCTTTCGTCAGTTCCTCACCCGCGGACTGAAGAACATCCAAGGTGAATGGACCCTGGTGTGCCTGGGGTGGAATCTTAAACGCATGGCCGTGCTGTGCCCGTCATAGGAACATACCTTGAAAAACAGCGCTTGTACCAAAATCATGCCATTGTTCGCCCTGGGGCGCTCAAAAGGCGATACGGCCCGTTAAGTCCGACAGGCTGCTAGACGCGGTTTAGAGAAAAGATTTGAACAGTTCTTACAAGCCAAATAGGTGACTAAATGAAACATCCCATTGCCGTTACGCTGATGTTCCTTTTTAGCGGTGCGGGGCATGCCGCGGTCGTTGCCCAATCTGATGATCATAACGCGATGCCCTTAATGGGCCTTGGAACTCAGGGTACAGAGGCTATTCTGAGCATCGGGCAACAGGACTCGGCGATCACACAAATGCAGAAGATGCTTGTGGCTCAAGGACCTGGTAGGCCAGGCGGATGGGATCCTGCGGGTGGTCCGCCCGGCCAACATCATGGACCAGGAAGACCGGATCCCGGATATGGACCAGGACCGGGTTATGGTCCGGGACCGGGTTATGGTCCGGGACCGGGTCCGGGACCGGGTTATGGTCCGGGACCGGGTTATGGTCCGGGACCGGGTTATGGTCCGGGACCTGGCTTCGAACCCGGACCGGAGTATGGCCCCGGACATCGGCCAGAACCCAATCCGCTTGGCGCGCTCCCCTTAATTCTGCCACTGATCTTTCCGCCGCACGGACCACCTGGGCGCTAAGGAAATTCAGCTTATGGACGCGGTTCAGGTGGCGGATTATTCGGGATGCAGGCGAGGCGTTGATCGCTGTAGGCACAGGCACCAGGAATGTCTCCGCGCGGCGTCATGACCAGGCACTCCGTGCCGGAAACCTTGTCCGCGCATGCGTCAAAAGCCTCTTGCGGCGGCACTGGCGCGCGCCGCATCGAGAGTCCCTGCGCGGAAGCTGCCGACCCTGACACGACGGCCCCTGAGACCGCACTGGCGCCGCGGCTTTCGGGACTGCCTGGTGGCGGTCCGATATCATGACCATCGGAGCGCCCCTGTTGCCGGTCTGGTGGATGTCTGTCCGGGACACAGACCCACTGCCCTGCCCTTTCCTGGCAATTGCCGACGATTTCAGTCTGTCCGTCAACGAATGAACAGACCTCGCGGAACATCCGCGCGGCGCAGGCTTCGATGGCCGCTGGCGGCGGTCCGCCCTGGCGCATCCGCGAACCTTCGGCGCATCCAATCTCCGATATGCCGGCGATCATGACGATCACGAGCAGTGCATAGCGTTTCATATCAAATAAACGATCGATAAGGATTGAGCGGCCCATCGGCATATTCGTCTTTTTTGAACGGAATAAACTGCTCTGCGTGAAACTGATGACAGACTTCATCCGCGAAAAAAGCACCTTTCGCCGTCAAGCCGGCGAATTCACCCTTATCGGCCACCAGTCCATACGACTCCAGTCGATTCCACAATTGCGGGAAAGCATCAGAGAAGTCCACCCCGGCTAGATGCTTGTACTGTCGCTTGTCTACATCCCGATTCTTCAGTGGCAGCACAAGCGCCCAGCGCCTCTGTTCCTCGTCATTGCGCTTGAGCCCACGGTTGACGGGCAACCGGCCCTCCTCGATTCGACGATAGTAATCTTCGAAGGATTGCGTATTCAACAGGAAACGGTCGCGCAGACTGCTGAAGGCGGTCAGCCCGAATCCGAGCTGATCATACTGCATGCAGCACTGGTTGTGTGCATAGTGCGAGTACTTGTCCGGATCTTTCGAGAAGACACGCCTCAGGTTCTCAAGATAGCCGTGCGATCCGAGTATCTCGATTGCCGTCTGCTTCATGCGGATCGCCGTCTCTACCGATGGCATCTCCTGTGGGCGCAGTGACGCGATTTTCTGAATCGGACCCTGAGCATCGCCGTAGGCCTCGATCTTCAGGCGATAGAGCTGAATCTCATCGACACCCAGTCGGCAGGCCCGTTCGACCAGATCCTCCCAAGCCTGCAGGGTCTGCCCGGGATACCCAAAGATGAACTCGATATTCAGCTGGAAACCGTGTTCCTGACAGACCTCGATCGCCTTGAGCGCAGTTTGCGTATCATGCGGGCGATGCATCTTGCGCAGAATCTCATCGTCCAGTGACTGGACACCGATCGTCAATCGCTCGACACCATGATCCCGCATGATCGCGAGCCGCTCTTGGCCATGCTGATCGGTCAGGGTGCCTGGATCTACGTCAAAGTTGAATTGAGTCATGCGCGAACAGTCGACCCGACGCTTGAATGATTCCAGCATCCGCTGCAACTGGACAGGCGCAAGCAGTGTCGGCGTTCCACCACCGACGAGGATCGAGCGTGCCTGAAACTTTTCGACGCCCAGCCGATTCCGGAACAGATCCATTTCCCGTTCAAGTGCGTCCAGATATTGTTCCGTTTCCCCACAAACGGTGTCACCGAATTTCCCGAATTTCACAGGATAATGACAGAAGAGACACCGCTGCTCGCAAAAGGGTAAATGCAGATAGATGTCGAACAAACCATCTGCGGGGATCACATAATCGCCGAGCAACGCCTCCTCCTCCGCTTCGGGATACATAGTAATCGGCGGATAATGGACAGAGGGGAAGAAATCACCGGTTTTTTCGATGAGGCCGAGTTCTCGCAGCACTTCAAAGTCCTTGACCCGGCTATCCATGGTGTCCTGCAAGGATGTTTTCTGCATGCTTTTATCGCTAACAGTCTGTTGGGTCATCACTCACACCTCGCTGATAACTTATCACTCTGGACGCGACTCAACGGGAGATGGATCCATAAGACGCAGGCCAGCACGTTCGACGATCTCGCAAAGATGATGATCATTGGGCCGAAAACGTTTCTGATCATAGATCGGGAAAAGATGCTGCAGTTCCTGAGGAGTCCCATCGTGAATGGTCACGGTGTTTGCGCCAGCCATCAGCCCGAGATATTGGCCGTCAGCCTTCAGTTTTTCCAGAGAACTGGTTGTGGGTATCAGTGCAGCCGGATTCTTTATTCGTAGCAGAGCCATAAAGTTCAGCGTGGTTTCAACATCCCCGGTCGGCATCAGCTCATAAGCGGTGTTAAGCCCAGGGATGAATACCGATGCGCTGACCATGTCCAGATATAGACCCGATAGAAAATTCAGATCATCGACCAGATCTTCTTCAGTCTGACCTGGAAGTCCAACGATGATCCCGCTCCCAACCTTGAATTCCAGTTCCGCCAGCTGTTCAAGGCATCGGTGACGATCCATCCAGGTATCATTGGGCTTCACCGACTCATAAAGGGATGGCCGTGACGCCTCGATCTTCAGTAAATAACGATCGACGCCGGCCTTCTTCAAGTCGCGATACTGATCGAAACTCAGGTTGCCAATACAGCCGATCAATTGTAAATCCGGCATTCTGTCCTTGATGAGCGAACAGGCTCGAATCACCCCATCGACGAACCGCGCATCCCGATTCTCGCCCGCCTGCAACAGCAGGACACGACGATTGCGCTCTCGGTATAGAAAGGATGCAATCTCCACCAGATCCGCTGTTGGAATAACGTATTTCTTGGTTTCATCACAACCGATATTGCAGTAGTTACATCGTTGCTTACAAATATTTGAAATTTCAATGACGCTGCGTATTTCTGCGCGGTCATCAGGAAAACTCGTCAGGCGCGCCTGTCGCGCGGACGCGAACAAATGCTGCTGCGATATGCCACGCACACGCAATGCCCGCTTAACCGTCTCACTATCGTAGTCGCCGCTCTCTATATCCGAGATGATCGCATGAATAGTATCGACTTCAATGCTGTCGATCGTTGCCATCGTGAATACCTCACAGGACTACAAAAGCATGTTGCCTGAAATAAAACCTACACCAGCGACCCCGATCAAGCTTCCGAATAGACGGCGTGCATTGGGAACCTCTCGGAAAAAGGTCGCCATAATAAAGAGTACGAACAGCGGTTCCGTAGACAATAATGTGTTCGCGATCGCCAGATCGGTATGCTTGACTGCGAATAAGGATAGGAAGAAACCACCAAAGGTTACGAACACCGCGATAGCACAGAATTTCAAAGCTAACCCGCAATCGCTTAAAAGCGGTGTCAACCAATTACCCTTGCCAAGATAAAACACCGGCGCCAGCAGAAACAGCGATATGACACCTCCCGCAATTCGAATGAGCGTTGCGGTCAGTGTATCCAAACCGCCGAGCGCATCCTTTGCGATCGTAATCGACACAGCCATCGCGAGGACCGATATCAGTCCGAAGATGATGCCTCTTGGACTGGCTGCCGGCGCATGTCCTTCAGCAGGTCCGGTGAGTACGACAGTGACGCCCAGCATCACCAGAAAGATACCGACCCATTCTGTCCAGGCCAGGACCTCCCCAAGAAAAAAAACCGCCATCGCGATGGTCGCGACCTGGCCAAGCAGCATCAATTGAACCACTGAATGGGATGAGAGTTCTCTTAATGCCTTGAAGAAGAGCGTATCGGCGACACCGATCCCAAGCACACCGCTGAAGAAGAGTATCCAGAATGTTTGCCAGGACATCGCTTGAGGACCGACGATCAAAAGCGCAGAACCGAGGATTGCTAAACCGAGAACACCTTTCGCAAAAGCCAGACCCATGGCCGGAAGTTGCTCTGCGAATGGCTTGAGAAGAATTGCGCCAATAGCCCAAGTGGCCGCCGAACCCAGCGCAGCCAGCATGCCGACCAATTCAAATGCCACGTAGATCGCCCCTTCTCAGGTGCTCGTCAAACCCAATCGGGCATTGTGGAAACACCCTCTCTACGTAGAAACCATCAGGATTCATAGATGTGCTGGAAAACCCGTCAGCGGAGAATCTGTTCACGCAGTTCCAGCACGATGTCCTCGGCGGAACGCGCTGTCGGCTGACCCATTTCATCCGGTTCCAAAATGACGCTGTCACCTTGCGCGCTCAGGATGTCGAGCATCGCCGCCGCATCATCTATTCGCCCTTCTTCCACATATTGACGGGCCAGGTACGTCTGCAGGGTCGGGATGGCATTGATGCCCTGTTCGGTCACGATCTCCGGATAGGGTGATGCATTGACGAGCGACTGATAATAGCCCTCAACCCCGCTCGTATTGCGGTTGATGGCTTCATCCAATGCCTGCTCGGCAACCGCCACACTGGTTGACCAGGCTTCCGGATAGTCTTTTAGCAATGTCTTGAGTGCCGACTCGCGATCCGCGACCTGATCCTGAGTCTGCGCGCCGCGGCGTGGTCGCGCGCGCTGATAAAGCTCGGATAGTTCACGATAGGCTGCGGAGCCATAGCTGTCGAAATCGCGCTGATACATCTGGGACGCTCGATCCTTCAACTTCTTCCGCTTTTCTTCAAAGCGCGCACGGGTCGCATACTGTTCGCCAATGTGCGCCAGCATGCGCGGATCTGCGCCTGGAGGCGGTCTGCCATCGGGCGCTCCTCCTGCCGGCCCAGATCCGCGCAAGCGCTCATCAAGTCTAGCGATCTTGCTCTCGAGATCGACGATCCGCTTGCTCTGCTCTTCCAGGCGATTCTCGGCGCCGACGGCTACAGAGGGTTCGGCTATCCCGGCAACCTGCCCAGCAAGCAGGGGGGATGCCCCGTTGATCGGCGCTTGCTCCGCCGTCACAGCGGACGCCGCCTGCTCCGTTCCATTGATTGTTACGAAGTGCATCAGGATCGCCAGGCCGGATGCCACCAAGGCAGTGGTACTGAGGATCGTGCAGGTTTGAGGCAATTTCATGGAGTCATTCTCCGGTCAGCGGTCCAGGAAATCGAACCGCGTTCAATGCGTGAAGATCATTAGATACCGCTGAGGCGTGATCAGTTCCAGGCTTTCCAATTTGAACCCATAGGCCAACAATTGCGCTTCAATGAGCTCAGGTCGAATGTAGGGCCCATGGTAGGGTAGATTCTGTTCGTCCACAGGGCCGTTATCGACAACCACGAACTTTCCTCCTGGCTTTAATGCTTTCCGGATACTTTCGATCATCCCCTCTCTCTCCGCATGCGATGAAACAGCATAAATATTGTGGTAGAGAGAGCACATGAAGACGACATCGGCGGTCCCGGCATCCGGCAATTCAAAACCGCTGGTGGACGAAACCGACCCATGCACGTTCTTAAGTCCCCATTTAGTTGCAAGACCTTGCAGATACTCAATGTGCTGATCCATGGTATCCATCGCATAGACGGCACCATCCGGACCCACGATGTCGCTGAATTTGAATGTAAAATAGCCCGGACCGCTGCCCAGATCGACGATGGTGTCGCCTTTTCTCAGCGGCAGTACCTCCAGAATACGGGAGGATTTCTCCCAGGTCTCGCGCATCGGATTATTGAAGAGAATGAAATCCTCTAGTGTCGTCCGTCTGACGATTCCGATCTCGCGCGTTTTTTTATCTGTCGCCTCTTCCGCCGTGATGACCGGAGCTTCGAGCCTATATTTCCTGACCAGATAAAATTTCAGCTTGGCAAAATCATCCTCACTCAGATAGGCAAGATATTCCGCCGCAAGACGTTCCTCCGTCATTGCACGCTTGACTTCATCAGAACCCGCGAAGTATTTCGCCACCCACAGTAATGCCGAATATTCGCCGCCAAAATTTTCTGTAGGGATCAGATTCTCATAGATGTTGATCGCGGCACGCGCCGACTCCAGATCCGATTGACTCAGTGCATGCAGGAGCAGACTCGCCGCGGCAATACCAGAAGGCGTGATATCGAAGGAATCCAGACTTCCGATATGGACGAGCGAATCGGCATTTGAGACGCGTACCGATAATTGACTGGCAGGCGCCTGGAACACGGGCGGCTTCGGGATTTCGTTAGCCGCTTTGCGCAACACCAGGAGATAGCGATAGGGCGATAATGTTTCGCTGCGTACCAGTTCGAACCCATAAAAATAGAGTTGCGCGATCGCGAATTCCTGATTCAAAAAAACATTGTGCACCGATGCCCCTGATTGATCGATGTTATCGAGGATTACCAGATAACCATCCGCACGTAAAGACCGTTTAACTGAGGCAATAAAATCGTCTCGTTGCTTTGGCTGAGTCCAGGCATAAAGAACATGGTATAGAGATGAAATAAAGACGAGATCCGTTTCATCTTGAACACTGACATCCGTCGTTGTCGATAGCGTTGGAACGATCCGTTTAATGCCGTGTTTTTCAATGGTGGCACGGAGATGATCGACATAGGTTTGCACTGTATCGACGGCGTAAACGACGGCGTTCTCGCCCAAGGATTCGGCGAATTTCTGCGAGAAATAGCCGAAGCCCGCTCCGACATCGATGATTCGCTGCACTGGAGGATCGAGGCCCTTGACGATCTCGACGACGCGACTTGTCGCGTCCCAGGTCTCGCGAGACGGATTATTGAAGATCAGGTAATCCTCCAGAAACGTTCCAGGATGCAGAGGATTTTCGGGATCCTGCACCACATAATCGGAGACAGCGTATTTCCGTTGCAGATATTCTTTCAGGTTAATCGCGTCATTCGAAAGGAAATAATCGTAAAACGCCTGATCCAGCGGGTTATCCATCTGCACTGAATCGGATGGCTTGAGAGTATTCGCGGTCAACCAGGATTTTGCCAGCCAATGCAGGGCTGAATAACTCCCTCCAATGTTCTCTTTACCAATGGCGCCTTGGAGTCTTTCAACCACTTCGGCTATGATAAATCTATCTTTCTTATCCAATCCGTCGTAGAGCGTCTGGGCGATACTGCGGCCCGTGTCCGTGACGGTGTCCGGCAGAGCGAGGCGAACGATCGAGCGCTTTCCGGGAAGGGGAAGCTCCAATTGACGGAACTCGGCCTGAGGTTGATCCGCCACCGAAACTGGCTGATGGATCATGAGCGTGATTGACATAAGAGTAACAATAAGGCGAAACATAAGTATACTCGTTGAATAAAATAGTTGCGAAAAATTTGGTAGTGCCATTTTCTAACCCGAATTATTCATAAAAAAGGGCGACACTCGTTTAACCAATTGATAAAAATTGGTGTTCCGCCAAGAACGCTTCGGAGAAGCCAAACGCGGTCGCCCATGTCCCAGTCTACCCCAGAGAAGCGGCGATTTCCTCCCGTCGACGCCCTGACCGTGCGTACCGACTTCGACGGCGGGACGATGTCTTCTGACTTCGGTCCCTTGATTCTACGCGGCATTGATCAGCAGATCGGCCTGACCGAGCGGCTTGCCCAGGCGATCGCTAACCAACGCCATCCGTCCTACACCACGCATCCCCTTGCCCGGCCTGATCGCCCAACGGATCTTTCCGATCGGTGGCGGGTATGAAGATGGCAACAACGCCAATGCGCTGCGCACCGACCCGCTGTTCAAGCTCGGGTTGGACCGCCGTCCCTTGGAGCAGGCGATGGACTTGGCCAGTGCCCCACCTTCTTGCGCCTGGAGAATGCCGTCTCGACCAAGGACATCGACCGGATGGCACGTTCGGCTGCGGATAAGAAGAGCTAAAAGGGGACCGAAAGGGGACGGATTGAAACCTCGAGGTCAAGTCCTCCCTAGCGGGACGGGGTTTGCAACCCATAAGCGCAAACATAGCCGACAAGCCCTTGAGGCTTGTCGGCTATGTTGGCGCTCACGCAGCCGTCACGGGTCGTCGAAAGGTTCCGGACGGGATGAATACCCATAAG
>NZ_CAIPNF010000372.1 GCF_903866365.1 uncultured Thiocystis sp. | reverse complement strand
GCCAAACTCGGCTTATAAGAATTTTAAATTACTTGAAGCTGAACTTCGGGGAATCTTATTATCATATGGAAAAGAATATAAGATTCAATTTAACTAATACCATATTTGCATTCCTACAAACAATTGTAATGAAGTACTTATCGCACCTTTGTCGATCCGGCGTTTGGCTAAGTCCACGGCGTTCTCGGAAATCGCTAAACTTGGGATGCCAGCGACGAAATCCAGCCGACGGACGGCGGCAGAAGAATCGCCACGGCTTATTTCTTCTTCTACCAGCGCCGAAATTCTGAGTTCAAAGCGTGGTCTTTCGTACTGCCACCAATCCTGAGAAATTGCTTGGCGACCCGCGATCACGATATCCCGACTGGGCCGCGATGTCAGATAGCTGATCACTGAGGTTTCGATATAGACAAGAGATGCCAAACTGGTTGCCTCAGTTGCGTGTGAGCTAGGAAGCGAACGCCCCGTTAAGCGGCTTTGCTGGTACGCTGTTTCAGTAGAAGCACCGCGCCGTCTGCGGAGTCCGTTCTTGAACCGCTTGTTATCCTAGATCCTACATTGCCGCCAATCCTCTGATTTGCCGACCTGAAGCGAAGACAATTCCGTCGGTTGGAGCGCTTTGTCGGACTGCGGTTTCCTACACACGAACTGACTCTTTTAGAAATTGACCGAACTGTAGGTCAGAGCCGGCTGGCTTCACGCTCTCGAATTTGTTTGCGCGCTCTGCTGATAATTGAAAGCTAAACATCTCTTTGTCTGGTCGCGGATACAGATGGTCAATGTTGTTTCTAAGAAAATCCGTGGGGATTTCGAGGATGTGGAGCACATTTTCTTTTTGGTCATACAGTACGAACGTCAGTAAATTTATCTTTCCCGAGGTAATCTTAACCGCCGGGATATCGAGCCACCAAACCGGTTTTGCTGTGTTTACGTTAGAAAAGTGTGCGCTGTCACCGGAGACTCTCCCCCTCAGTTTTGTTAGCGCCTCTTTTCTATTCAAGACTACCCCTCATAGCTGCCTAACGCTCGGTGAAGCGGTCCCGCTAGAATGAGCGCAGCGCCGTCTAAAGGATCCGCTCTTAAATATTATATTTTTTGTTTGTACCACACAACTTTTCCTAAAAGCGATTCTGGGGAAAGCATTACGACACCTTTCTTAGCTAGCTCCCTTGATGAGGATGTATTTTCATGCTGAAGGAATTGATGGATTGTATTAACGGGATCATTATGTACATACGATTTTATTGACCTTACTAAGACATCTACTTTCCTTCCTTCGTATCCCGGTATTGTTGGGTGTCGTCCGAACTTATGGTTTTGGTAGTCCCAATTCCAAATCGTTCGATACGGGTAAATGTTTTTCTTTGAACGGATAAAAAAACCAGACATCAAAATCCTTAATACCATTCCTCAAATCATAATAGTGCATCGCACCGCCTTGACATAGCGCTGCGGCTAGTGGTTTTTCAATGCTGTAAAGATCTTTCCATTTTATGCCTCGACCTAGAACGAAATATTCGCGTAGGCGTTTTATGCTACCCACGTACAACTCCTTGAGGTCGTCGACAGTAAGCGGTTCTAACGAGCGTTCAATTTCCATGATTGTGTCAAGAATAAAATGGTGAGTGAGACAGAATCCGTCATTATGGTACTGGACAGATTCCACGCTGACCGTACTCGACAGAATTCATTAGACAGTACATTTCTATCTCTGGAAGGGTCTACGGCCGACGCTCTGAACTGACTTGGCATCTTGGCAGATCTCTCATTTATATGACGAGTAAAAAAACAATGCCAAACGGCCCAAGCTGCACTATAACTACGTCGTTAAAAATGGCATCCAGATTACAGGTAAAGAAAAATTGACCTGTGCAAAGCATGCCATCGCCAATATATTCTAAATCGTCTCAAATAACTCATGTCCGAGGAAATCACAGAATTCATAGAAAATAGCACTATCGCAAATTCTTCACCATCATGCTCGCCCACCCCACAAGCGGCTGCTTTCGTCCTGAACGACACCGTAAAGACGGCACGGAATCATTTTTCACGTTAAACTTCAGCGACGTTGGACCTCGCGACAGTCAGGTCGCGCCCCGGCGTAAATCCCAGCGTCCGCCGTTCCATTGCCCGTCGATCCGGTCAGGGTTGACGATGCGACCGACCCACGGCGACGTATCCGTCTCTTCGCCCAGATTCACGTAACGCCCGACCAGCCGATCCGGACCGACCGTGCGGGCCTCGATTAAATACGCACTCCCGGCGTCGCGATAGAGAATCGAGACCCGCTGTCCGCAACGTTTTATCTCGGCCCGACCCACCTGCCAGGTCCGCGACGCGGTCCGTTTCCAGCGACTGTCCCAGTGCCCCAGCAGCCCGTCGTCGTCCCGCCGCGTCGTCAGCGTCTGCCACGCCCGCGCATTCGCATCCCGGCGATCCCCGTTCAAGCGCACCGTGGCGGCAAAGGTCGCGACCTCCGGACCGTCCGGAGCGACCGCAGCGGGTTGTCCAAACGGATGGCGGCGTTGGCTCGTCGGGGCGATCCGCACCAAACCTACCGCCGCGCTGTCCGCACGGATCGCCGCCACCGGCGTTTGGTGCGGACACAGCAGCGGGATCCGGAGCGTCAAATACTCGCCGACCGCCTGCACCGTAACCAGGCCCTGCGCCGTGCGCGCGGCGCGCCCGGCCAGCGCCTCGCTGAACGCTTGCACAAAATACCCATGCGGACGGTTCCGGCGCGGCGTTTGCCCGTAGGACGCTTCCGTGGCGTGGCACGCCAGGAGAAAGCTCGCGGGCAGCGGATGCAGCGCGGGCGTCAGAAGCCCCGCCGCATGGCAGGTATCGAGTAGCACCAGCGTGGTTCCCCGCAGGGGGGCGAGCGCGGCCAGGAGTTCGTGCCCCCCCAACACCGCTGGCGTGGGCGGTCGGTCGGGCGCCAGATGCATCAAATATCCCGCGCGCGCATCCCACTCGCCGTGCGCGGAGAAAAACAGAAGCGCTACATCGTCGCGTTGTACGTGCTCGGCGAGCCAGCGCAAACCGGCGAAGACCTTCGCACGGGTCGCGTGCGCGCCCGTGAGGACGCGGCAATGCACCTGCGGGTACAAGGTGGACGCACCGACGACGGCCGCCTGCACCAAGGTGGCATCCTGTGCATAGGCATCCCAGGCGACCGCGTCGGGGGGCCGTTGCGCATCGACGCCCACGGATAACACATAAATCGCTGGCATCTCGACGCCCCTTGTGTTCGTCTCATTTACACCGCCTTCGCGGGCTCCACCGCCGTGTCGGCCAGCGCCCGTGCCGGCGTTTCGCCCACCAGATAGGCCACCGAGGTTTGCAGCACGGCGGCCAGCATCACCGCCTGCTCTAGTCGCATGGCACGACGCCCCGCCTCCCAGCCGGAAATTTGCGACTGCGGTACCCCCATCAATTCGCCTAATTCTTTTTGTTGGAGTTTTAATTCGACCCGCCGGACCTTGATCCGGTGGCCAATGTCTTCTCGGATCTCCTCACTCGTCTTCATAACCGCCCGCTCGAAACATCAATATTGGCGATCAAATATACTCCTGAGCGATGCAGAACCGGAAATCCGCGCGCCGCTCGGACGCGTCAGGTAATGACCACTCGTTGCGTCTGCTCCAAATGCACCCCGGCAATGGTCTGACCGGCTTTTAACGCCGTCGCGATCTCGGCTTTCCGCAGCGTGGTCAGGGTCTCGGTGCGGGAATACAGCGCCGGAATGCGCGTGACATCGTCGACCACCACGGCGGGCGGATTGTTCTGCAACCGCAACGCCAAATCCGGCGCTTTCGGTCGGAGCCCGGTGCGGTCCAACTCGGTTTTTAAATATCCCTTCAGGCGGGTCGCGTAGTTCCCCAGGGCTTTGGCGCGCGCGTCCAGGCGGTGTTTCACGGCCTCGATGGCGGCGGCTTCCACCTCCAGGTGGCGCACATACCGCGCGACATTCAGGGCTTTGTCTTCCCACGCGCCCGCCAAGCCGTCCAAGGTATCGGCGATGGCGTCCGGGGGCAGATCATCCCGGTCGGCCAGTTCCTCCAGGGCGGTTAAATAGTCGGTGGAGAGTTCGTACAAGGTCAGGGTCGCTTTCGCGCTCATCGAAATAACTCCTGCACAACACGCGATCCGCGAAGACCGCGTTAGTGGCAAAATCCTGGTTCAGTGGCTCACGGCGTCGCGCGCGGGCGTCTCCGTCTCGCCCTGGATCGCCAGCCCTTTTTTTGGGGCCGACACCGTCTCCCGTTCCAGGAGGGCGAGCTTACGGTCGCTGCAATGCGCGGTCAGGATGTCCCGATCCGCCGGGATCAGGCGCGCGATGTGGGCGCTCTGTTGTCGCCACCACTGGCTGAGTTGCGGCACCGTTTTGATCTGGCTAGCCGCGCGCTTGAGCGTGCGCAACCTCTGCTGACTGTCTTCCACCGGATCGATCCCGGTGTTTAACCACGCCCGCAAAGCCTCCCCGGTCGCGACGCTCGGCACAAAATGCGTCCCCTCGAAGAGGCGCGTGCGATCTTTCGTGGCGGTCGCGACATGGCGGTCCACCGATAAATCCATCACCGTGGTGAATTCGTACTCCAACCCCTCGCGTTGCACCGGAGCGAGCCCAATTTTGATGGGTTCCTTTTTTCCTTTGTCGTTTTCAACGATTTCATAGGCGGTCTTGGTGCGCAGCGTCACGAGGACATGCAGGTTGACGCCAAGGATGGTATCGACAAGCTGGTGGTGCTGCGGGGTGACTTCACGCCACGCCATAAAACTGTTGCGCGCGCGGTCGGCGGCGGTCGCTTGGTCGTGCAGATCCAGAATGCCCCCGGCGCCGCTCCACGCATGGGACAGCGAATCGATCACCAGCACGTCGTAGCCGTCTTGCGCCGCCTGTTGGATCAGGGCGATGTAGCGCGACGGCGCATAGGGCGGTTCCAGCGGGGCGACGTCATAGGGCGTCAGATCCGCATAGAGTTCGCCGCTGCCGCGCTCGGTATCGATCAAGGCAATTTTTCCACCCGGAACCAGACCCTGCGCGATCAGCAGCGCCGAATAGGTTTTCCCCGCTCCCGAGGGGCCGCACAGGGCCAGCCGAAGTTTGGCTTGGCGTCGTTCCGCTTTCCGGAACATACTCAATTCTCCTACGTGGTGAATGTGCAGTGACATCGTGTGGAACCGGACGCTTGCGAGGGGGCTACCTCCCAAGCGTCCACCCTCAGAAAGGCGACTCCCCATCGAGCAGCGCGAGCGCCCCGACCCGCCGGGGATCGACGCCCATAAGCGCCAACATAGCCGACAAGCCCTTGAAAATCAGTGGAGAGGTGCGATGTGTTAGCTTTTTGCTGCCATGCTCCACGCCCCTCAGCCCGTCGATCTTGCGTTTGAAGCGTTTCTGAAGGAATTGCCACCCGAGT
>NZ_CAIPNF010000371.1 GCF_903866365.1 uncultured Thiocystis sp. | reverse complement strand
GGTCTATATCCTGATCGTGGCGGCCAACGTCACCTTCGTGGATCTGACGATGAATGCCTGGATGCACGAACTCTACAAGGTGCTGGGGCTCTTCATTCCGCTGATCGTCTCCAACTGTCTGCCGCTGGCGCGGCTCGAATCCTTCGCCTCGAAGGAACCGGTGCTGCCCTCGCTGATGGACGGCATCTTCATGGGGCTGGGGTTCACGCTCGCACTCACCCTGATCGGCGCGGTACGCGAGATCTTCGGCTCGGGCACCCTGTTTGCCGATGCCTCGCTCCTGCTGGGTCCGGCCTTCAAGTTCCTGGAGCTGCGCGTCATGCCCGCCGACATGGGCGTCCTCATGATGATCCTGCCGCCGGGCGGATTCCTGGTCACCGGTCTGGTGGTGGTGGGCAAGCGCCTGCTCGACATCCGTGCCGGCAAGGGCATCCAAATGGCCGGCGCCCATAGCGTCTGAGGAGATTCAGATGAAGGTGAGCATTGTCTATGCCCTGGCCAAGCGCCAGATCTGGTTGAATGTCGAAGTTCCCGAGGGCGCCACGCTGCGCGAGGCGATCGAGCGCTCGGGCCTCCTCGCGCAATGTCCCGAGATCGACCTGGACCGGCAGAAGGTCGGGGTCTTCGGCAAGGTCTCCGCCTTGGAGACCACGCTGGCGGATGGCGATCGCGTCGAGATTTACCGTCCGCTCATCGCCGATCCCAAGACCCTCAAGGGGCGCGCCAAGGGCGGGGAGACGGCGGGGCCGCCCGCCAATTCCTGATCCTTGCGCCGGTGTGGCCGGATCGGTTAATCCGCTCAACAGCGTAAGCTCTCGATAGTCTGGTGTTGATCCAGAGACATCGACAGCTCCGGGGCGGGGCGAGCAAGAGTGATGGGGATGTCTTGCCGCCTCATCCGCGCGTCCAATCCGCGGTCGCCAGGACCGTTTTCGGTCGGCTTCCCGTCCGAGCAATGCCTTGCCTCAACCTCGCCGTCACCTGATCGAATGATTGACCCAAGACCGGGCGGGGACTAGCATCCGCGAAGTTCCGTCACTCCCGATCCGCACGACCTGTTGCAGTTGAAGACGTTACGGGTGGAAGCGCTGCTCTCGCGCGAATATTGCCGCCAGACATGACTGCGCGCCAGACCGGGAATCGCCGGTCCATCCGAGGCACGGCCGAGCCAACCTTTCTTTGCGGTTTCCGATCCGACCGAATTTCAATCAACGCCGGCATCCTTCGGGAGTAGACGCATGAAATCCAAACTGTTGATCGCATTGGTTTTGGCATCTATGGCCGGGGGCGTCGGAGCAAGCGAGACGGTGATGATCGGGTGCGTGGCACCCCTCACCGGACCCCAGGCCCATCTGGGCAAGGACATCGAGAACGGCGCGCGTCTGGCGGTGGATGCCATCAACGCCAGCCAGCCGACCCTGGGCGGCAAGCCAGTCCAGTTCGAACTCCAGGTGGAAGACGACCAGGCCGACCCCAAGACCGCGACCGTGGTGGCTCAGAAGCTGGTGGACGAGGGGGCCAAGGGCGTGATCGGGCACCTGAACTCGGGGGCCAGCATCCCGGCCTCGCGCATCTACGCGGACAATGGCATCCCGCAGGTTTCTCCAGCATCGACCGCCGTCGCCTACACCCATCAGGGGTACGAGACGACCTTTCGGCTCATGGCCAACGACTCCCAGCAGGGCAAGGCGCTCGGGCAGTATGCGGCCAAGCTGGGCAAGCGGGTTGCAGTGGTGGATGATCGTACCGCCTATGGCCAGGGGCTGATCGACGAGGTGGTCAAGGCGGTCCAGGCGTCCGGTGCCGAGGTCGTGGGGCGTGAGTACACCACGGACAAGTCCACCGACTTCACCGCGATCCTCACCTCCATCAAGTCCAAGCGCCCGGATGTGGTCGTCTTCGGCGGCATGGATCCACAGGCCGCGCCCATGATCCGGCAGATGCGGACCCTGGGAATGAAGATCCCCTTCATGGGCGGGGACGGCATGCAGTCGGCCGAGTTCATCAAGCTGGCGGGGCCGGCGGCGGAGGGCGTGATCGGTTCCTCTCCGGGGCTGCCGCTCGCCAACATGCCGGGGGGCGCGGCCTTCACCAAGCGCTATACCGAGCGTTTCGGCAAGATCCAGATCTATGCCCCCTTCTCGCACGACGCCGCCGAGGTGCTGATCCGGGCCATGCTGAAGGCCGATTCGGCCGAGCCCGAGCAGTATCTGCCGGAACTCGCCAAGACCCAGATCGACGGGATCATCGGCCCCATCGCCTTCGACGACAAGGGCGACCTGAAGGACGGTCCCGTGACCCTCTATCAGGTGAAGAGCGGCAAGTGGGAGACCCTGGAGATCATGGGCGGCGCCAGTGCCCGCTAGGGCAGGCTCAGTGCCCTAAGGGTCTCGGTCAACCAGCATGGATGTCCTGCTCCAGCAACTCCTGAACGGTCTGATCCTCGGCAGTCTCTACGCCATGGTGGCGCTCGGCTACACCATGGTCTACGGCATCCTGGAGCTGATCAATTTTGCCCACGGCGAGATCGTGATGCTGGGAGCCATGGTGGCGGTGAGCCTGCTCACCCTGCTGGTCGGCGCCGGGGTGCCGGTCCCGCTCGCGCTCTTTCTGGCGCTGGGGGCGGCGGTGGCGGTCTGCATGCTGACCGGGATTCTGGTCGAGCGGGTCGCCTACCGCCCGCTGCGCAACGCCCCGCGCCTGGCCCCGCTGATCACGGCCATTGGGGTTTCCATCGTCCTGCAGAACCTGGCGATGATCTTCTGGGGCCGGCAGTACCTATCCTTCCCGCCGGTGCAGGAGGTCCAGGTCTACGACTGGATGGGGGCGACCGTGACCAACGTCCAGCTCATCATCGTGGGCGTGGCGGCGCTGACCATGGGCGGGCTGTTACTACTGGTGAATCGCACCCGGCTGGGACGGGCCATGCGCGCGACCGCCCAGAATCGGGAGGTAGCCGGACTCATGGGGGTGGACGTGAACCGGGTGATCGCCGTCACCTTCGCGGTGGGCTCCGCGCTGGCGGCGGTGGCGGGGCTCCTGATCGCCGCCTATTACGGGATCGCTCACTACAACATGGGCTTCACCCTCGGACTCAAGGCGTTCAGCGCCGCTGTGCTGGGGGGCATCGGCAATATCCCTGGCGCGCTGCTGGGCGGGCTCCTGCTGGGGGTGATCGAGAGCCTGGGCGCGGGCTATATTGGGGATCTCACCGGCGGCTTCCTGGGCAGTCACTATCAGGATATCTTCGCCTTCTTCGTCCTGATCCTGGTGCTGGTGTTCCGGCCCTCCGGGCTGCTGGGCGAGCGCGTGGGCGAGCGCGCCTAACCCTTGCGATGCCTCCGCCGGAATGAGCCGTCCATGATCTCGATCCTGCCCGAACGTCTGTCCCAAAACCCTCGGCTCGCCTGGGTCGTCTTCGCGGCCCTGGGTCTCCTGCTGGCGGTCCTGCCCTTCCTGGTGGACGCAGGCATGGGGCGGACCTGGGTGCGCATCCTCGACTTCGCGATGCTCTACGTGATGTTGGCCCTGGGGCTCAACATCGTCGTCGGTTTCGCCGGACTCCTGGACCTGGGCTATGTGGCCTTCTATGCGGTGGGGGCCTATTTCTACGCCATCCTCGCCTCGCCTCAGTTCGGTATCCACCTGCCGTTCTGGGCGCTGCTGCCGATGGGGGCGGGGGTTGCCTGCCTCTTCGGGATCCTGCTGGGCGCGCCAACCCTACGCTTGCGCGGCGACTATCTGGCGATCGTGACGCTCGGATTCGGGGAGATCATCCGGATCTTCCTGAATAACCTGAACGCCCCGCTGAACATCACCAACGGCCCGCAGGGTATCAACATGATCGACCCGGTGCGGATCGCCGGCCATAGCCTCACGCGCCCCATCGAGATCCTTGGGGTCAAACTGTCCGGTGCCCACGGCCACTATTTTCTCTTCCTCGTCCTGACGCTGCTGGTGATCTTCATCGCCCTGCGGCTGCAACACTCGCGCATCGGCCGCGCCTGGGCCGCCATCCGCGAGGACGAGGTGGCCGCCGAGGCGATGGGCATCAACACCCGCAATCTGAAGCTCCTGGCCTTTGCCATGGGGGCGACCTTCGGCGGTCTGGGCGGGGGGCTGTTCGCCGCCTTCCAGGGGTTCGTGAGTCCCGAATCCTTCGGTCTCATGGAGTCGATCATGATCCTCTGCATGGTGGTGCTGGGAGGCATGGGCCACATCCCTGGCGTGATTCTCGGTGCCATCCTGGTGACCGTGCTGCCGGAGCTGCTGCGCTATATCGGCCCGCTGCAACAGGAACTGATCGGCCGGGTGGCGGTGGATCCGGCGGATCTGCGCATGCTCCTGTTCGGCCTCGCCCTGGTGGCGATGATGCTGTTCCGGCCGCAGGGGCTCTGGCCCTCCAGGGTGCGCGCGCGGGAGCTGCGTCCGGACAACCCGGACGAGGTCCGTCAGGAGCAGGAGTCGCTTTATGACCGCGAGCGCTGAGGACAACCGCGCCGAAGCCCGTCGGCCGCTCGTCGAGGCCCAGGGCATCACCAAGCGCTTTGGCGGCTTGAGCGCACTGAGCGACGTCTCGCTGTCGATCCAGACCGGAGACATCGTCGGACTCATCGGCCCCAACGGAGCGGGCAAGACGACCTTCTTCAACTGCATCACCGGGCTCTACCAGCCGACCTCCGGCACCGTCTCCCTGGACGGACGCTCGCTGACCGGACTCAAGCCGCACGCGGTCGCGGCGCGAGGCGTGGCGCGCACCTTCCAGAACATCCGGCTGTTCGCCAACATGAGCGTGCTGGAGAACGTGATGGTCGGCCGCCATGTGCGCTCGCGTGCCGGGGTGCTGGGAGCGGTGCTGCGCGGCCCGCGCACCCGCGCCGAGGAGCGATCCATCCGCGAGCGCGCTTTGGAGCTGCTCGACTTCGTGGGCCTGACCGCCCGCGCCGATCAGCTCGCGCACCACCTGCCCTACGGCGATCAGCGACGTCTGGAGATCGCCCGCGCGCTGGCGACCGGGCCCCGCCTCCTGGCGCTCGACGAACCCGCCGCCGGGATGAACCTTACCGAGACCGCCGCGCTCCAGGTTCTGCTGGAGGCGATCCGCGAGCGCGGCGTGACCCTGCTCCTGATCGAGCACGACGTGCGTCTCATGATGAACCTGTGCGACCGCGTGGCGGTGCTGGACTACGGACGCAAGATCGCCGACGGCGCGCCCGCCGAGGTGCAGCGCGATCCCGCCGTGATCGAAGCCTATCTGGGCGCCGGCATGGGCGCGCACCAGGACACGACGGCCAAGGCGGAAACCGCATGAGCCTGCTTCAGGTCCAGGGGCTCGCCGTCCATTACGGCGGTATCCGCGCGGTCAAGGGCATCGACCTCAGCGTCCAGGAAGGCGAAGTGGTCTGTCTGATCGGCGCCAACGGGGCTGGCAAGACCACCAGCCTGCGCGCCCTGGCGGGGCTGCTGCCGTCGGCCGCCGGGTCCATCCACTATGCGGGGACCGACATCACCGCGCTCCCGGTCCACCAGCGGGCGCGCCTGGGGCTCGCCCTGGTCCCGGAGGGGCGCGGGGTCTTCCCGCGCCTGACGGTCGAAGAGAACTTGCGCATGGGGGCCTATTGGCGCAACGACCGCCCCGGCATCGCCACCGACCTGGAGCGGGTCTATGAACTCTTTCCGCGTCTGCGGGAACGCCACGCCCAGAGAGGCGGCACCCTTTCGGGGGGCGAACAGCAGATGCTTAGCCTGGCCCGCGCGCTCATGAGCCGCCCGCGCCTGCTGTTGCTCGACGAGCCCAGCATGGGACTGGCCCCGCTCGCGGTGCGCAAGATCTTCGACACCATCCGGCTCATCGCCGAACAGGGCATGACCCTGCTCCTGGTGGAGCAGAATGCCCGCCTGGCCCTGGAGACCAGCCATCGCGGCTACGTCCTGGAGGGCGGGCGCATCGTCCACCGGGACACCGCCGCCGCCCTGCTCGCCAGTCCCAAGGTGCGCGAGGCCTATCTGGGGGCCTGACAGAGATGATCGAACGAGCAGTCTTCAGCGTCGATCGCAAGCGACCCCATCCACTGTATCCCTGACAGGAGAAAAGAGACGTGTCCCCGACTCACTCATCGAAGAAGCTCGGCGGCCTGGTGCTTGGCGCGATCGGTGTCGTTTTCGGCGACATCGGCACCAGCCCGCTGTACGCTCTCAAGGAAACCTTTGCCGGCCATCATCCGATCCCGGTCACCGAGGCCACCGTACTGGGCGTCCTCTCGCTGGTGTTCTGGACCATGATGATCCTGGTCTCGTTGAAATACGTCGCGATCATCATGCGCGCCGACAACCGTGGCGAAGGCGGAAGCCTGTCGCTGCTGGCTTTGGTCACGGGGATCACGCGCGAATCGGGGGTTTCCTACTACATCGCGCTCCTGGGCATCTTCGCCGCGGCACTCTTTTTTGGCGACAGTATGATCACGCCCGCGATTTCCGTGCTGAGCGCCGTCGAAGGGCTTGAGGTGGTGACGCCTCAGTTTAAGACCTTTGTCTTGCCGATTACGATTCTGGTGCTGACCGCCTTGTTCGTCATCCAGAAACGCGGGACCGGGGTGGTCGGCATGCTGTTCGGGCCGGTGATGTGCACCTGGTTCGCGGTGCTGGCCATCTTGGGGATCCTCGCCATCGCCCAGCGGCCGGAGGTCATCGTGGCCCTGAACCCCGTGTATGCGCTGCACTTTATCGCCGCTTATCCGTGGATGAGTTTCCTCGCGCTGGGCACCGTCGTGCTGGCAGTCACCGGCGGCGAGGCGCTCTACACCGATATGGGACACTTCGGCCGTTTTCCCATCCGGCTCGCCTGGTTCGGCCTGATCCTGCCGGCGCTGGTCATCAATTATTTCGGCCAGGGTGCGCTCCTGCTCGCCGATCCGACGCTTGTGCGAAATCCCTTCTATCTGCTCGCGCCCGACTGGGCGCTGATTCCCCTGGTGATCCTCGCCACGCTCGCCACCGTCATCGCCTCCCAGGCGGTCATCTCGGGGGCCTTCTCGGTGGCCCGGCAGGCGGTGCAGCTCGGCTATCTGCCACGCATGGCCATCGTCCATACATCCGGTTCCGAGCAAGGCCAGATCTATGTGCCCTTTACCAATTGGACCCTTTATCTGGCGGTGATGGCCCTGGTCGTCGGCTTCCAGTCATCGAGCAGCCTGGCCGCGGCTTACGGGATCGCGGTCACCGGCACCATGATGATCGATACCATCCTGGTAGCATTCGTGATGTTGTTGCTATGGCGTTGGCACTGGCTGGCCGTGGCGGTGGTCGCGGGCGTCTTCCTGATCGTCGACCTGGCCTTTTTCAGCGCCAACGCGGTCAAAATTCTCCAGGGCGGTTGGGTTCCGCTGGCCATTGGGGCGGTATCCTTTACCCTGCTGACCACCTGGAAGCGGGGGCGCCAGCTACTGATGCGCAAGATGTCCGAGCTCGGCGTACCCTTACGGGATTTCCTCGCCTCGCTTGGCGACGACATCCACCGCGCGCAGGGGACGGCCATCTTCATGACCGGTAACCGCGACGGTGTCCCGGCGGCGTTGTTGCACAACCTGGCCCACAATCAGGTGCTCCATGCGCGCATCCTGCTGGTGACCGTGATCACCGAGGAACAGCCGATGGTCGCGGTCGCCGACCGGCTCGAACTGTCCGAGCTTGGCAAGGGTTTTTACCGCCTGATCGTCAAATACGGTTTCATGGAACAGCCAGACATCCCGCTGGCGCTGAAACAGTGCGCCCCATTGGGGTTGGAGATCGATCCGCTGCACACCTCCTATTTTCTGAGTCGCGAGATCATCGTCCCGAGCCTGCAGCCGGGGATGGCGCTGTGGCGTGAGCATCTTTTCAAGCAGATGTCCAGGAATGCCAACAGCGCCACCGAGTTCTTCCGCATCCCGACCGATCGCGTGGTCGAGCTTGGCACCCAGGTGGAGATTTGAGCGAAGAAGTCGCCGAATCTCTCAATTCCGTTCGGCGGGAACAGCGGTCCGTTTCCGGTGCTCAACGGCGCCAAAACCGCGCCCGTCACATGGCATGCGCCAGCGCTGCCAGAGCGGGCAGTCCTTCATTCTCGAATCATGCGCACAGATGACATTCTTACGCCAGATCTACTCCGTGCCCGCCGGCCTGTTGCTCGGCATCGCGCTCGCCCTGCTGTTTCCGGCCGGCGCGCCCTATCTGGCCTGGCTGGGGCAGATTTTTCTCTCCGTCCTCAAGCTCCTGATCCTGCCCCTGATCCTGGTCTCCATCTTCGCGTCCCTGGCCGGGGGCAAGGATCTGCGGCGCATCGGCGGACGGGCGCTCCTCTATTACCTGCTGACCACGACCGTGGCGGCCACTCTGGGCACCCTGATCGGTCTGACCTTCTCCCAGGGGGTGCCGGTCGGTCTGCTGGATCTGCCGCCGGTGCAAACGACCGGGGATGGATTCAGCATTGAGCGGCTGATCGGCAATCTGATCCCGAGCAACCTCTTCGCCTCCCTGGCGGCGGGCAACATCCTGCATATCGTCTTCGTCGCGGTCATCGCGGCCCTGGCCTCCCGCCGCATTGGCGCGGATCATCGGGCGACCCTGCTCGGCGGTGCCCGCGCCTTGGACGAGTTGCTGATGAATCTCCTGCGCGGGGTTATCAAGCTCGCGCCGATCGGTGTCGCCGCCCTGGTCTACGCCAGCCTCGCGCGGATGGATTGGGCGGGGGTCTTTCAGCTCCGCTCCTTTGTGTGGGCGGTGGGGCTGGCGGCGGTGCTGCATTCCGGGGTCTTCCTGCCCACCCTCTATCGCCTGCGCACGGGGCGTTCGCCCTGGCCCTTCGTGGCCGCGTGCCGGGAGCCGCTCCTCACCGCGCTCTCCACCGCCTCCAGCTCCGCCACCTATCCGGTCTCCAAGCAGGCGCTGGAGGACGCGGGGGTCAGCGAGCGGGTGACCAGCCTCACCCTGCCGCTGGGGGCGACCCTCAACATGGACGGTTCGGCGCTCTATCAGTCCATTCTGCTGATCTTCATGTCTCAGTTGGCGGGCGCCGACCTGAGCCCGCTCCAGGCACTCTTCATCGTGCTGCTCACCATGGCCTCGTCCTCCGGCACCGCCGGCATCCCCAGCGGCGGGATCGCCATGATGGCCTTCATGCTGGATCTGCTCGGGTTGCCCCAGACCTATCTGGCGCTCTATCTGGTCGTGGACCGCTTCTTCGACAACCCCATCACCGCCCTCAACGTCTGGGGCGACCTGGTGGTCGCGGCCATTGTCGATCGGGAGTTGCGGGATGAACCGATGGTTCCGGTCGGGTAAACCGACCGGACCTGTCTAACCGTTTCAGGATTTGAGAGGGGCCTTGCCTGTCCATGAATTTCTCATCCCCCGGCCAGCCGGTTTCGCGCGCACGCCTGGGCGTGCTGTCGATGGCCGCCCTGGGCATCGTCTATGGCGACATCGGCACCAGCCCCCTGTAAGCCATCCATGCGGTCTTCGCCAACGACCGCCATCCGGTGCCGGTCGATCAGGCCAACATACTGGGTGTGCTGTCGCTGGTGTTCTGGTCATTGCTGATTGTGGTCACGCTGAAGTACGTGATCCTCATCCTGCGCGCGGACAACCGCGGCGAGGGCGGCATCATGGCCTTGATCGCCCTGGTCAAGCGTCGGATTGGCAATCAACCGCTGGGTCAACGCTTGATCCTGCTTGGATTGTTCGGCGCGGCGCTGTTTTACGGCGACGGGATCATTACGCCAGCAATCTCCGTCCTGTCCGCCGTGGAAGGGTTGAAAACCATCACCCCGACGTTGGACGATTGGATCGTCCCCTCGACCCTGGCAATCCTGTTCGGGCTGTTCGCCATTCAGCGGCATGGGACGGCTCGGGTCGGCGGTTGGTTTGGGCCGATCATGGCGGTCTGGTTCCTGACGCTGGCCGCCTTGGGAATTCGCGGCATCGCCAATGAGCCCGGCGTCCTTGCCGCCCTGTCGCCGACCTATGCCCTGGCCTCTTCGCGGCGCATCCGCCACTCGCCTTCTTTTCCCTCGGATCGGTGGTGCTGGCGGTCACGGGGACCGAGGCGCTCTACGCGGACATGGGGCATTTCGGTCGCGGGCCGGTGCGCCTGGCCTGGGGCGTCCTGGTGTTGCCGGCCCTGACCCTGAATTATTTCGGTCAAGGGGCGCTCCTGCTGGTTCAACCGCAGACCGTTGCCGACTCCTTCTTCCGTCTCGCCCCGCCTTGGGCGCTGGCGCCCTTGGTGGCGCTGGCCACCATCGCGACCGTCATTGCCTCGCAAGCGGTGATCTCCGGGGCCTTCTCGCTCACCCGCCAGGCGGTCCAACTCGGCTATCTCCCGCGCATGATGATCCAGCACACGTCCAGACATGAGCGTGGCCAGATCTATGCCCCGGCGATCAACTGGGCGCTCTTCGTCGCCGTGGCGGCGCTGGTGCTGGGCTTCGGCAGTTCGGAGGCACTGGCCGCCGCCTACGGGATCGCCGTGACCGGGACCATGAGCATCACCACCCTTCTGGTGTTCGTCATTGCCCGCCGTCGCTGGCGCTGGGGCCGTCTCCGGACGTTCCTGGTGCTGGGTTTCTTTCTGGCGATCGACCTGGCGTTTTTCATGGCGAATCTGCCCAAGCTCAACGAGGGCGGCTGGTTCCCGCTGGCCTTCGCCGCGCTGGTCTTCGTCCTCATGAGCACCTGGAAACGCGGGCGCGCGCTGATCCTTGAGCGATTGACCCGCGATAGTCTGCCGCTGGCCGATTTCGTCACCCAGATCGAGGCGGACGACATTCCCACGGTGTCAGGGACGGCGGTCTATCTGTCGGCCCGTCCCGGTGAAGTGCCCCACTCGCTGCTGCACAGCCTCAAACACTTCAGGTGCCTGCACGAGCGAGTGGTCATCCTGCATCTGTCGGTCTTGAGCAAGCCCTACGTGGCGATGAGTAAACGAATCCGGATCGAACCGCTCAGTAGCCGCTTCTATCAGGCACGCATGGATTTTGGGTTCATGGACAGGCTCAATGTCGCCGACGCCATTCATCTCTGTCAGGACAAGGGCGTCCCATGCGATCCGGCAAGCACGACGTTTTTCCTCGGACGCGAGACCCTGGTGCCGACCAAGGGCGCCCCCATGGCCATCTGGCGACAGAAGTTGTTCATCGGGCTTTTCCGCAATGCGAGTAGTCCGACCGCCTATTTCGGCTTGCCGCCGGGCCGGGTGGTTGAACTCGGGGCACAGGTCAACCTCTAGCTCGGTTCCATCGGGGTAGGGCGGCGCGGTTCGTTGTCGCCTTTCCCACAAGACGTTCATCCTGTCGGAAATACGCCCCGATCATTCCCGCGATCGGTCGATGACTGACACAGGATTCCGGGGCGCTCAGGTGTCGAACCGATGCCGGACGCATCCGCGCAAGTCCGCGAATCGACCGATGCCGGGTAACGACTGACCGACGCAAAGAGGGAGCCTGGAAAATATTATTATCGTTTATCAAGCTTTTACGCTCTGGTTACGCGAATGGCCCCGGTACGGGCAGCGAGTGCGCCGGAGACTGCCGCCGGCAAGCGACCATCGCTCATGAAAAAGTGGCCCGCCCATTGCTTTATCTTTGTCGAATCGTCGCGCGGTGGCTCGGTCAGGGCGTCCGGCACTGCGGCGGCCACCGGCCTTTCCTCATTCGATGGTGTTCAACAGATGTTCATCGCAATCGTCAGCCTCACCCTACTTGGCATCACCATGGGATGGTTGCTTGGCGTCGCCTCGCGCTATCTCAAGGTCGAGGGTAATCCGCTGGTCGAGCAAATCGCCGCGATGCTTCCGGGGTCCCAGTGCGGCCAGTGCGGCTATCCGGGCTGCGGGCCGGCGGCTGAGGCCATCGCGACCAAGGCGGCACCCGTGACCATCTGCCGCCCAGGCGGGCGTGGTCTGGCCGAAGAACTGGCGACCGCGCTCGGCGTCTCGGTCAGCCAGTCCGGTGTCGCGGACAAGCCGCCGATGATCGCCCATGTCTTCGAAAAGCTGTGCATCGGCTGCACCAAGTGTTTCAAGCGCTGCCCGACCGACGCCATCATGGGTGCGAACAACATGATCCACAGCGTCTTCGCCGACGCCTGCATCGGCTGCGAGCTGTGCTACGAGGTGTGCCCGACGATGTGCATCGAGATGCGCCCGCTCAGACCAACCCTTCAAACCTGGCATTGGCCGAATCCGGCCATCGCGCTAGTACAGTGGCGCTCAAATGTTTGTAATGGCACTTAGACCATCAATGGTTTCCCTTGATACGTCCAACGGAACGGTTTGGCCATGGTGGCATTGAAGTAGGCGATGAAGGCCAGCAACTTGGCACGCAAGTCCTCCTT
>NZ_CAIPNF010000370.1 GCF_903866365.1 uncultured Thiocystis sp. | reverse complement strand
TCGACGCTCGATCCGAGGATCTTCCAAGGAGGTGAAATGCTCAAGAATGCTTGCTGACATGAGAAACTCCAATCGTCGTTTCTCGCTAGCATCCGTCAACTACCCGAAAAACGGAATGTTTAAACGCGCTCGCCCTGCGTAAAAGACGCGCCGGCGAGAAGTCGGCGAATGCCCGCGGCATACTCCTCTTTCCAGGGCAGATCCTGATCGAGGTGCAAGACGCGCCGCTGGGTCTGACTGACTTCGCCGGTGAGCGGGTTGACGCCCGCGATCTCGCGGGTCGACCAATAGACCCCGAACCCGCGCTTCTGCCACGTCGGCAGGGCGTCGAAATTGAGTCCCTGCTGAAACAGCCACTCGTGCTTGTCGGACCGCTCCATGCCGCGCAAGCGCTCGGACGCGGCCCGGGTGCCCAAGCCTTGGCGTCGCAGCAGCCAATAGGCATGCCCGTTGAGGCAGCAGCGGGCGGCGTCGTTCATCCGCCAACGGAAGTAGTCGACGACCTGCTCTTCGCCCGGCAACACCGAGAGTCGGCCATCGAATGCGGCGGTCTGTCCCAAGGCCAGCGAGAAGGCCGCGCTCGCTTCAGCGGCCAGGATCGACATCCATTTGCGCGGCTTGCGTCCAAACACCGCTTCCAGTGGATGGATCAGCAGGGAGATTTCATCGCTTTCGCTGTAAGCCAGTCGCACATTGAAGCCGCACGTCATCAGATGCCGGCAGGTTTCGGCCATCAGATGGTGAAAACGGACATCGAAGGGCGAATCGAAGCGGCAGACTTCCTTGGTCAAATGGGTGAAGCTGCGTCCATCGAGACGCGCAACGATCTGAAAGCCCGGCGGAATCGGGTGATCCAAGGCGGTCTCGTAACGACGCATCCGCGCCTCCAAGTCATCACTCCGCATGCGCTACCTCCACGATGCGGAAGTTCCCCGCTTCGCTCCAGACATCGAACAGGGCGTCGAAGCCCTCGGCCCAGGTCGGCGGCACCCGTTGCCGCTGCGCGGCCCGAACGGCTTGGTCGGGAACCGGAGGGTGGCCCCCGCGCCGGGCATTGCGCTGCAATGCGGTCTCCAGATCGATTTGAAAACGATAGCCAACCATCCGAAAGCGCGCGGCGCGCGCGGGCTCCAGATAGCGAGCGCGCTCGACCGGGGTCAGATTGGTGTTCTCCACCACGAACGGCTGCTTGGCCCGTAAACAGGCATCGACGAGCAGCCGTTCACGATGTCGGGTGCGGAGCATGTCCAAATTGATGCGCAGATGCGTCTCGACGAACCGCTGCCTGAACAGGGTCGATTTCCCGCTGGCCTGAATGCCCGAAAACACCACCATCTCCATCTCGCCTCCCAGACTTGCGCGACCTGCGCATGGCCCACCGTCAGCCCTTCACGCACACCACCTGCTTGAGGGTATGCACCACCTCGACCAGATCGGCCTGATTGGCCATGACCTGATCGATGTCCTTGTAGGCGCCTGGGATCTCGTCGAGCACACCCTTGTCCTTACGACAGATCACCCCCTCGGTTTGCGCCGCGAGGTCCGCCTCGGTGAACTGCTTCTCGGCGGCGGTGCGGCTCATGCGCCGCCCGGCACCGTGGGCACAGGAACAGAAGCTGTCCGGGTTGCCCAGACCGCGCACGATGTAGCTGCGCGCGCCCATACTGCCGGGGATGATGCCCAGATCGCCGGCGCGTGCCCGGATCGCGCCCTTGCGGGTCACCCAGACATTGGCGCTGAAGTGGTGTTCGCGCTCGACATAGTTGTGATGGCAGTTGACCACTTCCGTCGTCACTTCAAAGGCCGGGAGATGGCGGGCCAGCGCGGCGAGCACCAACGTCATCATCTGGTCGCGGTTCTCGCGGGCATAGGCTTGCGCCCAGGAGACGGCGGTGACGTAATCGTCAAAGTGTTCGCTGCCCTCCGGGAAATAGGCCAGATCGCGGTCGGGGAGCTGGATAAACCAGCGTTCCATGTCGCGCCGGGCCAGCTCGATGAAATAGGTGCCGATGGCGTTGCCGATGCCCCGGCTGCCCGAGTGCAGCATCACCCACACCTGGCCGGCTTCATCCAGACAGACCTCGATGAAGTGGTTGCCCCCGCCCAGGGTACCCATCTGATTCACCCAGTTGGAGAAACGCCCGAACGCCTTGAGCAATTGCGGGTGTCGGTCGGTCATCGCCGTGAGCGGCGCGGCGAACGGCACGGCGGCCTCGCTCAAGGCGCGCTCGTCTTTGTGCTGGGCGCGCCCCACCGGGACATCGCGGCTGATCTGGTCGAAGACCTGTTTAAGCACGCGCTCATCGATCTGCTCGGCGGTCAGCGAAGTGCGCGCGGCGGCCATGCCGCAGCCGATGTCGACCCCGACGGCGGCGGGGATGATCGCCTGATGCGTGGCAATGACGCTGCCAATCGTGGCGCCAATCCCGGCATGCACATCGGGCATGGCGGCGACATGATGATGGATGAAGGGCAGCTTGGAGAGATTGGTCAATTGTTCGCGCGAGCGCGGATCGAGGTCGTCGGTCCAGACCTTGACCGGCCGCTCGCCCTCGGTGATCACTTGCTTGATCGGCATAATTCCTCCCGGCGCACAGTGGCGCGTTTCGGCGCGACCAACAGCGGCCGAGCCAACAAAGAGCGGGGAGGTGAACCGGGAAGATCGCTGTGGATGTCCGGTCTTGACGTTCCCCGCCAGATCGACTGACGGGGACAAACCGGTCAGGCGATCAGGTGGTACGAACCGTCGCTGTGCCGACGTGGCGATTGCCAAGCTCGGCGCGGATGGATGGCGCGCACCCTGGATTGGGGTGGCGTTTCGGGGCCGAGAGGCATCGAGCGCGGCGACCGATCACGCACGCGCACACGACCGGCCGAGCGCGGGAGGCGTTCGGTGGCGACGTGGCGGTGAGGATCGATTGGCCCATGGCGGATTCCGAATCGGATGGAACGTCGTCAGTCCGTTTGCATTCGATGCTGATACGTGTGCGAAATCCTACGCTCTGGCTGTGTCCATGGCAATTGGATTTTTCGCTGCTGGTCCGAGCCGAAGGGACGCCCGGTTGCAGAGTCGACCTCGGCGACCAAGGCGATCTGCGTTTTCCGCACTGTCTCGAAGGACAGCGGAGTTTCTCCGTGCATCTCCAGGTGCAGGACGTGGATGTGTGGCGCTGACTCGACGTGCGCCCTTGACGGAGACTGCGGCAGCAGGCATCGGCTGACCGCCCACTTCCAGCCCGCTCGCTTGGACTTGAAACGCGCCGCCCGTGTGTTCAGGATGGAGCACACCGAAACCGTTTCCGACCTCTCCCCCAGGATTCCACACGATGCCCACCGAACCGAACACGCAAGTCACCGTCGTCGACATCCAGATGCCGTTCTGGTCCATGGTGGTCTTCCTGGTCAAGGTCGCCATCGCCTCGATTCCGGCCGTCATCATCCTGAGCATCCTCGGGACGATTTTCTTTGCGATCATGACGGCGCTGTTCGGGGTGGGCATGCACACCTGAGCCGCCCGTATCGCCCACATCCCCTCTACGCAACGCATATTCTGACGCCATGACCGACCCGAACCCCGACCCTCCAACGCCACCGCTCGATCTGCCCGCGCGCTACCCAGCCTGCTTCGACCTGGCCCAGCCGCGCCCGCTTAAGCGCGACATCCAACGCGACCTCTGGCGGGCACTGAATGAATGGGATGACCTGCTGCGTCTATCGCCGGGCACGGAGCGTCAAACCGCGCGGGATCGCCTGCGCCAAGCCCTCGACCGCGCCCTCTTCGCCTGGCTGACCCAGCCTGC
>NZ_CAIPNF010000369.1 GCF_903866365.1 uncultured Thiocystis sp. | reverse complement strand
GCCAAACTGGCCGAATGCAGTGCCGAATTCCTCTGTGTGCTGGGATTCATGCTCGACGGGCGACCCTTCTCGGTGGCGTGTGACGTGAGGCGCGCCTGGCCCTAATGGTGGCGCTTGATTAGTTTTGTACTGTACTGAGCCTCGCGATAGAGGGAATGGCATGTCGATATCGATGCTGAAAAAAGTTGTATAACCAATCATTGAGTGGAAAATGACGACGATCCATGCCATCAAGTAATTTCGCTGGCTCAGTTCCGCGCTGAAAGAGGCAGAGTGCCGGCAGTAACTCTACTGCGGCTTTGTCCTCCCTATGTTCACGATGGATGAGCGTTCTAAATAGTTGGTTAAGAAACAGAAGTCCTCGCTCCCCCGCCTCGATCGCGCCAAGCCCCAAGGCATAAAAAAGCAGCGTGGCAGGGTAGCGTTGCAACTCGACCCACACGTCATAACCGCCCTCGATACGCTGAGTCGCCAGCCGTACAAGGGCGTTCTGCCAGATCGTGTCGTGCCAGTCCTCAACCCAGTAACCGCCCACAGCCGCCATCGCAAGCAGCGTTTCGCACGCGGCTTCGTAAGCGCGCACCCGCGCGGTAAACGTAGTTGTGTCCGGTGCAGGGCCATTTTGGACGGCGAAAGCTGGTCCCGAGGTGGCTTCGAGCACTCGCTCGACCTCGCCGTTGATCAAGTCGGCAAGACGAATGCGATGCTTGGTCTCGGCAAGATAGCCCTTGAGACTAGCTACGGCAGCTTCGGTTGACAGTGGATGCGGACGCGAGAATTGATTTAAGGCTTCGACAAGGCGGGTGAGTTCGGAAAAAAAGCTGTCGGCACCGCCTATCCGTATGGCCTGCGCCTGCCGGTGCTCAATCAGGCGTTTGGCCGCGTTGCCGGGCTCTCCAACAAGCGCCCAAAAGTGGCTGAAGCGGCGGGACACCGAGCGTTCGATGACTTGACGTAAGGCCGGATCCCACTCTGCCGACCAGCCGCAGACGATCAGTCCGAACTCATCGAAGATTCGATCAAGCAAACTATCGAATTCGAGTGGGTACGACTCCAGTTCGCTAGGCGTGTTGCGTATCCGAGTATCCAGGTAATCGCCGTGAACTTTGAAGACGCAACATCGGGTATGTATCAGCGGCATTGCCCCGTGCACCTGATCTGGAGAGCTGAACACCGTGGGCACAATCCCCACGTCAGCCAGCGCCGTTTCCATGAGCCGGTCGAAATTCGTGGTGACGATGACGCGGATATGGCCTGTCGCCGCGAGACCTGCTATCGCCTGATGTGCGGCGGTCGGTGCCTTGATGCCTTCTGCGCGTTCCTCTTCAGTCGGTTCAATGTAGCCCCGCAGCAGTTGTTGGCGTTCAGCCGGCGTTTTGGCGAGCGCATCCAGGAGATCGGAGTAGTCGGGTTCCTGACCATACTTCTCGCGATACCAAGTTGCCGGATCGGGCTGGCAAGGCTCACCGCATACCTCGGCCAGCTTGCGCACGAAATCAATCGTGATTTCCCAGCCGGTCGGGATCCTGGCGGAACGCGAGACCCCAGATCCGAGAAGAACCGCATAGACGCCGGGATTCGCCTGTATCGAGAAGGCCAGAGAATGCAACGGCTCAATCATTCGTCTTCCTTTCGCGCAAAATGGATTGCACCGTCCGACTCCTTCAAAGAACCGCCTCCACGACCCGCTCGGCCTCGCGCAAGCGGATCTCGCCGGACATCAGCTTGGGGAGGAGCAGATCGCGGGTTTGGGCGAGGGTGCGGGATTCCTGTTCATTTTGAGCCAGCTTGATGTAAAGCGGGCTGGCGATTGAATCGAACGCTTTATGTAACGTGTTACTGGCGATAACGACCGGAAGCGGGCGAAAGTTGCTTTTGCTGATTTCCTGGAAGGTCGAACCGTTCGCCTTTTGAAGAATCGCCTCCATGTTTTCGCCAGTCCAGAGCCAAACGAAAAGGTTGGATAGTCGCTTTTGACAAACCATCGCAATAAATCCCTGATTGATCGCAACAGGGATCTCGGATACCGCGAGATAACCGATCGGTGCGCGAGACGAAAGAAGTACGCTTCCAATCGGCAGCAGGCCGGAGCTGATCTTCTCCATACCTGATTCAGTAATGGTTCGGGCTGTTTCCAGCAACACAGGGGTTTGCAGAGAAGATAAGTCCTTGGGCGTCGCCCAGTTGATGCAACCGCCCCAGAAAGCCGGTTCCTTCGTACTTGGGGTCGAGCCCCCGATGACTTGCACCTCTTGTCCAATCGTCGAAATTTCCCACCCCAACGGCTTATCCTCATCATCGAGGGCATCGGGGAAGAGTTCCCAGAGGTGCGGGGCGAGATAGGGCGCGCGGCCCTCGGCCTTGGCGCGCGTGGGGCCGAAATCCACGAACCAGTCCTTGAACAGCGCCCGCGCCATCGCCTCCAAGGTCGCGTTCGTCTGGCGGTTCAGCTCGATTTTGTCGTCGAGGGCGCTAAGTATCGAAGCTATGGCCTCTTGATCAGCAGGAGGCGGCACTACGAAAGGACAAGCAGACAGAATAGACGTATTCAGATTGGGCATGGTTGCGCCATGTGCATGGCGAACAATCCACTCCCGAACTGAAGGGTGGCCAAGATAAAAAGACGTGTAACGAGGATCAGGGCCTCTTTTGCCTAAGCGAACACGAAGACAACCAGTGCCACAAAGCCAACCAGATTCAGGTTCGCGCACAAGTGCGCGCTTTTCGACATCTCCTCTGCGACTGTAAACGATATCTCCTGGCTGTACGCAGTATCGCGTCAATCTATTCGCATCCAGAGGCTTGATACGCGCTATGCCATCTTCACATATGCGGTTATCCCCTATATTCTGCGGCATGACTGAAGGAATGCCGACAGGTACATAGTCAGATTTGTGAAGCTGGCTTCCAAATGGTCCGGTTTGAATATCGCCGCCACCCGCACGACAGACTTCTCCGAGAGTTGAATACACCCAGCCATCGGGCAGGTTCCCGATTAGTGTCTCAACCTTCATCGATCCCGACTCCTTCTAGCTTCTCCCGAATTACCGCCCCCAACTTCTCCCCCGCATCCAACTGCCCCTCCAGCTTAGTCCGCAACGCCGCGAACCGCTCCTCGAACGGCACGTCGTCTTCTTCCACCGCCGCCGCGCCGACATAGCGCCCCGGCGTGAGAACGTGGCCGTGACCGCGGATCTCTTCCCGCGTCGCCGACTTGCAGAAGCCGGGGATGTCGGCGTACTGGCCCGCGTCCGTCTCGCCGCGCCAGGCGTGGTAGGTATCCGCGATGCGCGCGACGTCCTCATTGGACAACTCCTTGCGCGTGCGGTCGACCAGGTGCCCGAGCTTGCGGGCGTCGATGAAGAGCACTTCGCCGCGCCGGTCGCGCAGTCCGCCGTTAGCCTTGCTCTTGGCCAGAAACCAGAGACAGGCGGGGATCTGGGTGGAATAGAACAACTGCCCCGGCAGAGCGATCATGCAGTCCACCACGTCGGCCTCGACCATCGCCTTGCGGATGTCACCCTCGCCGGATTGGCTCGATGACATGGAGCCGTTGGCGAGCACCACGCCGGCAGTGCCGTTGGGGCTCAGGTGGTGCAGGATGTGTTGCAGCCAGGCGAAGTTGGCGTTGCCGGCCGGCGGGGTGCCGTAGACCCAGCGGGCGTCCTCGCGCAGCTTGTCGCCGCCCCAGTCGGAGACGTTGAAGGGCGGATTGGCGAGGATGAAATCGGCGCGCAGGTCGGGCAGCTCGTCCTTGCGGAAACTGCCCTCGGAGTTCCAGCGGATGTCGGCGTCGATGCCGCGCACCGCCAGGTTCATCTTGGCGAGCCGCCAGGTGGTGTAGTTGGACTCCTGCCCGTAGATGGCCAGCTCGCCGATGCGTCCGCCGTGAGTCTCCAGGAACCGTTCGGCCTGCACGAACATCCCGCCCGAGCCGCAGCAGGGGTCATAGACGCGACCCTTGACCTGACGCTTGGGATCGGGGAAGGGCTCCAGCAGTTCGACCAGCACCCGCACCACCGAGCGCGGGGTGTAGAACTCGCCGCCGCGCTTGCCCTCGGAGCCGGCGAACTGGCCGAGGAAGTATTCGTAGACCCGGCCCAGCACATCACGCGCGCGGTCCTGGCCCTCGCCCAGCGCAATCCCCGAGATCAGGTCGATCAACTCGCCCAGCATCACGGCGTCGAGCGCCGGGCGCGCGTACTCCTTGGGCAGCACACCCTTGAGGCTGGTGTTGACCTTCTCGATGGCAAGCATGGCCTCGTCGATGCGCTTGCCGATGCCGGGCTGCTTGGCGGTGTCCTGCAGAAAGGACCAGCGCGCCTCCTTCGGCACCCAAAAGACATTCTCGGCGGAGTACTCGTCCGGATCCTCGGCACCCTCGGGATACTCGGCCAACAGCGCGTCGTGTTTCGCCTCGAAGCTGTCGGAGATGTGCTTGAGGAAGATCAGGCCCAGCGCGACATGCTTGTAGTCGGAAGGCTCCATGTTGCCGCGCAGCTTGTCGGCGGTCTTGAACAAATCGGCCTCGAAGCCGAGATCGCCGCCGTTGGTCGCGGGCTTGCCGTTGGTCTTCTTCTCGGCCATGGTCGATGCGTCATCCTGGGAGGTCTGGAAGGTAAGCGGGCGCGTGGCTAACTGGCGCAAGACCTGCTCGGGTGTTCGGTGGGGTCGGCGAGCATCGCCGCGTCGGGCTGACCGTTAGCGGGAGAATGACAACGACGGGAATCGTCGCGGATCATCACCTCCAGCATGTTGGCGAGGCGGCGATGTTCCTGCTCGGCCGTCTCGCGCAGCGCGGCTTTGATCTCGGGCAGGATGCGGAAGGTAATGGTTTCAGTCTTGACCGCAGCCATTCGTGACTGTCTCCCGGTTGGCAATCCTGCGCGTGTGATTGCAATATACCGCACACGTTGAACTGGCGCGACTGACGCACGCCCTCCAGGAGACCCGAGATAGACACCATCGCCGTGATCGACTTCGAGACGACCGGCCTCTCGCCCAATCGCGGGGATCGCGCCACCGAGATTGCCGCCGTCCTGGTGCGCGACGGCCAGATCGTTGATCGCTACCAGAGCCTGATGAACGCCGGGGTGCGCGTGCCCGCCTTCATCACCCAACTGACCGGCATCAGCACCGCCATGCTGCGCCAGGCGCCCCCGGCCCAACAGGTCATGGCCGAGGTGGCGGACTTTGTCGGCACGGTGCCCTTGGTCGCTCACAATGCGGCTTTTGACAGCAAGTTCTGGGATGCGGAACTGGCGAGACTTGGACGCACACGCGCTCAGGCATTCGTCTGTTCGATGCTGGTCGCCCGGCGGGTCTTGCCACAGGCGCCGAGCTACAAGCTGGGAAGTTTGGTCGCCATGGCTGGATTGCCCAGCGCGGCGCGCGCTCACCGCGCGCTGGCCGATGCCGAGATGGCCGCGCATCTGACGCTGTATCTGGAGCGTGAGTTGATGCGTCGCTTTGCGCTGAAGTCGGTGACGCATGCGTTGCTGGGGCGGATCCAGAAAGCGTCCAAGGGCGCGCTGCCAAGCTGTGTGGCACGATCTGCGG
>NZ_CAIPNF010000368.1 GCF_903866365.1 uncultured Thiocystis sp. | reverse complement strand
CGGCGCGGTGACGGTCGAGGTGCTGCGCGCGCACTTGGTCGAAGAGCGGGGCATCCCCGAGCGGCGCATCGCGGTCGCGACCGGCACTCAGCGCGAGCTGGAAGGCGTCGACCTCTTCGCGCCCGACTGCCCCATCGATTTCATCGTCACCGTCGAGGCCCTGCGCGAGGGCTGGGACTGTTCCTTCGCCTATGTCTTCTGCACCACGCAAAACATCCGCTCCAGCCGCGACATGGAACAGTTGCTGGGGCGGGTGCTGCGCCTGCCCTATGCGCGGTCGCGCCGCGCGCCGGAGTTGAACCGCGCCTATGCCCATGTTTGCGGCACGGGCACGGTGCAGGTCGCGGGGGAGCTGGTGGATCGGCTGGTCGGGATGGGCTTCGAGGAGCTGGAAGCCGCCGCCTTGGTGCAGCCGGGCGAGGACGATCTGTTCGGCGGGGGCGATGGCGGCGGTGCGATGTCCGAACCGGCGCCCGTGCAGACCGCATTCGAGATCCCGGCGGCGGTGGCCGAGAGTCTGCGCCAGACCTTCGGCGGGCTCTTGCCCGAGGGCGTGACGCTGGAGATATCCGACCCGGACGCGGTTCCGCAGGTCCAGATCACCGGCATCTTGTCCATCGCAACCGTCGATGCCGTCATCCAGGCTGCCCCCAAGCGCGAGCGCCCCGACCTGACGCGGCAACTCGAACGCCATCAGGCCCGCGCCGAGGTGGCGCAGGCTCCCGCCCAGCGACGGCTTGAGTTTGGCCCCCTGCCGCGACTCGCGGTGCCCGTTCAGGGCGAGTGGCAACTGTTGGAACCGGACCTCCTGACCGAACTGGCGCCGCTGTCCCTGGCGGGCGCGCCGGCGGATCTGCCGGGTTTCGCGCGGGAAGACGACGACAAGCCCTTCCTGATCGACCTGGACCGGGGCCAATTGCGGATCGCGGTCGAGCATCCGCAAGACCGGATCGACCTGGATCGCGGCGAGGATGCCATGCCGCGCGCCGAACTGATCCGTCTGCTCGATCGGGCGATCCGGCGCGATACCTTGCTGCAACCCGAGACCATCGCCTGGATCGGGCGCGTGCTCGACGGGCTGGCCGCGCGCGGAATCGACCTCAATCATTGCGCCCGGCACCTCAATCGCCTGGCCGAGCAACTGGCGCGGCGGCTCGCTGGTTTGGCAAACATAGAGCGTAAACAGGCGTTCCAGCTTGCCTTATTGGAGGGACCGAGCGGCGCGCGCCTGTCGGATCGGCACGCCTTCCGCTTCGAGCCCGAGCGTTATCCCGCGCGCTGGCTGTTCCAGGGCCGCTACCAGTTCGGCAAGCATTTCTATCCGCGCCCCGGCGAACTGGACCCCGATCTGACCGCCGAGGAAACCGCCTGCGCGATCGAAATCGACCGGCTCGACGCCGTGCGCTTCTGGGTCCGCAACCTGGAGCGCCAGCCGCTGACCTCCTTCTGGCTGCCAACCTCGACCGACCGTTTCTATCCCGATTTCGTGCTGCGCCTGAACGACGAGCGTCTGCTGAGCGTCGAGTACAAGGGCGGCGACCGCTTCAGCAACGACGATTCCAGGGAGAAGCGCGACATCGGCACCGTCTGGGCCGCCGCCAGCGCGGGGCGCTGTCTGTTCGCGATGATCACTGACCGCAAGACCGTCGGGCGCCCGGTCGCGGAACAATTGCGAAGCGTGATCGAGGCGGGCAGGACGTGAAAACGGCATGTGCATGCCGTGAACCATGGAAATCATTCCCGAGCGAAGGTGCCGTGGGGTGGGCGATCAGGCGTTTTGCTCGTTCTCCAGCGCCTTGCGCGTGATCTCCTGATACAGACTGATGGCGCGCAGATAGATTTGCTGAAAATCGGGTCGCTGGTCCACGAATCGCTTGATGTCTTCGGCATCCCGCATCACCTCCTTGAGATGATCGAGATCGCTGTCGTCGAGCCGCTCGCCGCGCTCGACCTTGGCCTGAATGGCGAGCGCGCGCGGCAGTCGGAACTTCTCGAAGCGGTCGAGAATGGCGACGATCACGCCGTCTTGCTGTGAGATGTCGGTCATGGTGTGCTCCGGGGCGATGGCGGGGTGCGGTTGTTTGCCGGGCGAATTCGCGCCGACAGACGCAGTGTAGACCGGCTTCGGTCATGGCGTCGCCCTTGCGTTCGTCAGGGTCTCGCGTTAGTTTCGCACCTCATTTCACGCGCCGGCCTGGCGTATCTGGGTTTCTCTCGTCTTGGAGCGGTGTCACGATGCCAACTCATTCCCCCGACTCGACTTTCCAGGCGCGGCGGCTCGGTCCGAACGCCGGTTCAAGCGGCGCGCGGAGCCGCTGGTCCACGCGCGCCCTGGTGGCCGGGATCGCACTGGCGTTCATCGGTTGCGGCAAGCCCGAGCCGGCTGCCGCCCCGGAGATGCCGCCGCCGGCGGTGGTCGCGGTCGCGGCCAAGTCGCAGCCCATCGAGGACGAGGCGCGCTTCGTCGGTCGGGTGGCCGCGGTGAACCGGGTCGAGCTGCGCGCGCGGGTCGAGGGGTTTCTGAAGGAGCGCCGGTTTACCGAGGGTCGGCCGGTCGCGGCGGGCGATGTCCTGTTCCTGATCGAGCCGGAACAATACGAGGCGATCGTGCAGCAGCGTCAGGCGGATGTGGCGAAGGCCCAGGCCGACGCGCAGAACGCCGATGCCCAGCTCAAGCGCGGTCTGGAGCTGTTGACGCAGAAGAATATCGCCCAGGCCAAGGTCGACGAATTGCAAGCCGCGGCCTCCGTCGCCAAGGCGAGCATCGCCCAGGCCAAGGCCGCGCTGACCGCGGCCCAACTGGATCTGAGCTACACCAAGATCACGGCCCCGGTTGCGGGTTGGATCGGGCTGGCGCAATACACCATCGGCAATCTGGTCAGTCCCGCATCCGGGACGCTGGCGACGATCGTCAGCCGCGATCCCATCTATGTCCAATTTCCCCTGACGCAGCGCGAGTTACTTCAGGCCCGGCGCGACATCAAGACGCGTGGCATGGATCCTAAAAACGTGGTGGTGCGGGTCCGCCTGCCCGACAAGACGCTGTACGAACAGGCGGGACACCTGGATTTCGTCGATGTCACCACCGATGCGGGGACCGATTCGGTGACCCTGCGCGCCGAGCTGCCCAACCCCGACGGTCTGCTGGTGGATGGTCAGTATGTGGGTCTGGTGGTCGAAAGCGGCGAGCCGAAGTCGGCGATTCTGATCCCTCAGTCGGCGATGCAGATCGACCAGCAGGGCGTCTATGTCCTGATCGTCGATGCCGACAGCAAGGCGCAGGTGCGCCGCGTCGAGACCGGTCCGATCAAGGGTGCGGATATTGCCGTGACGAAGGGACTTCAAGAGGGCGAGCTGGTCATCGCCGAGGGTATCCAGAAGGTGCGTCCCGGCCAGGCGGTCAAGGCCGCGCCCGCGACGGCGCTGAACGGGGGCGCGGCGCCATGATCTCCGATACCTTTATCGACCGCCCGCGACTGTCGATCGTCATCTCGGTCGTCATCACGCTCGCCGGGCTGATCGCGATCACGCAGATTCCGATGGCGCAGTTCCCGGACATCGTCCCGCCGCAGGTCTCGGTCACCGCGTCCTATCCCGGCGCCAGCGCGTCGGTGGTGGAATCCACTGTCGCCCAGCCGATCGAGTCCCAGGTCAATGGCGTCGACAACATGCTCTATATGAAGTCGACCAGCGGCAACGACGGCAGCTATTCGCTGAACGTGACCTTCGCGCTCGGCACCGACCCGGACATCAACACGGTCAATGTGCAGAATCGGGCGAATCTCGCCACCGCCCAGCTTCCGGACGAGGTCAAGCGCCAGGGGCTGACGGTCAAGAAAAAATCCACCGCCATGCTCCAGGTGGTGGCGATCTACTCGCCCAAACACGCCTATGACGCGCTGTTCCTGAGCAATTACGCGACCATCAACGTGATCGACACGCTGGCGCGGGTGCCGGGCGTGGGCGAGGTCTCGCAGTTCGGGCCGCTCGACTACAGCATGCGCATCTGGCTGGACTCGGACCGTCTGACCGCGCTCAGTCTCACGCCGTCCGACGTGATCTCGGCGATCCAGAGTCAGAACGTCCAGGCGGCGGTGGGTCGCATCGGCGCCCAGCCCATGACGCCGGACCAGCAGTTTCAGATCACCCTCCAGACCCAGGGTCGACTGAGCGACGCAGGCGAGTTCGAGAACATCGTGGTGCGCGCCAATCCGGACGGTTCCAACGTCCTGGTCAAGGATCTCGGGCGGGTGGAACTGGGCGCCAAGCAATCCGACTCGTCGAGCCGGCTCGATGGCAGCGACACGGCGGCGATGGCGATCTATCTGGCCCCCGGCGCCAATGCGGTGGCGGTGGCGGATGGCATCCAGGCGGCGATGGACAAGCTCGCCGAGCGCTTCCCCGACGATCTGGATTACGCGGTCGTCTACGACACCACCGATTTCGTCAAGGCCAGTCTGGAAAAGGTGATCCACACCCTATTCGAGGCGTTCGCGCTGGTCATCCTGGTGGTGTTCGTCTTTCTCGGCAGTTGGCGCGCGACCCTGATCCCGCTGATCGCCGTGCCGGCCGCCCTGATCGGCACCTTCGCCTTTCTGCTGATGATCGGCTTTTCGGCCAATACCATCTCGTTGCTCGCCGTGGTGCTCGCCATCGGGATCGTGGTCGACGACGCCATCGTGGTGGTGGAGAACGTCGAGCGCATCATGGAGGAGGACGGCCTGGCGCCGCGCGAGGCGGCCAAGAAGGCGATGGGCCAGATCACCGGCCCCATCATCGCCATCACCCTGGTGCTGCTGTCGGTCTTCCTGCCGGTCGCCTTCATCCCCGGCATCACCGGGCAGTTGTTCCAGCAGTTCGCCGCCGTGGTCGCCTTCTCGATGCTGATCTCGGCGATCAACGCGCTCACCCTGTCGCCGGCGCTCTGCGCCATCCTGCTCAAGCCGACCCATCATAAACGCGGCCCCATGCGGTATCTCATGCGCGGAATCGACCAGGTTCGCGACGGTTATGCCGCGATCGTCGCCCGCCTGGTGCGCTTCTCGCTGCTGGTTCTGGTGCTGGTGGCGGGCGTCGGACTGGCCACCGGCTGGCTGTTCAAGATCACCCCGACCGGCTTTCTGCCGGAGGAAGATCAGGGCGCTTTCATGGCGCAGATCCAATTGCCCGAGGGTGCCTCGGTCAACCGTACCCTGGAGGTCGTCAAGCAGGTCGAAACGCTGGTCGGTCAGGATCCGGCGGTCGCCCATGTGCTGACGGTGCCGGGTTACAGCATCCTCGATGGCGTGGTGCAGTCCAACAGCGCCCTGGCGGTGATCCGGCTCAAGCCCTTCGAGGAGCGGACTACGCCCGATCTCAAGGCAACCGCCGTGATCGACCGGGTCGCCGCCCAGACCGCCGGTCTCCCGAGCGCCCGCGTCATGCCCTTTAACCTGCCGCCGATCATCGGACTCGGCACCGGGGGCGGATTCGAGTACCAGCTTCAGGATCTCCAGGGTCGCACCCCGGTGGAACTGGCCGCCGCCATGCGCGGTCTGGTGCTGGCCGCCAATCAGGATCCGGCGCTCGCGCGCGTCTTCTCTACCTGGGCGACCGACAACCCGCAGATCTTTCTCGACATCGACCGCGAGAAGACACAGACGCTGGGGGTTCAGGTCAGCGACATCTTCACCGCGCTCCAGGCCACGCTTGGTGGCTATTATGTCAATGACTTCAATAAATTCGGGCGGGTTTGGCAGGTCCAGATCCAGGGCGAGGAGAGCGATCGGCAGCAGTTCGACGATGTCTATCGTATCCATGTTCGCAACAGTCAGGGCGAGATGGTCCCCATCCGGGCGGTGATGACCCCGGAACTCATCCTGGGTCCGCAACTCTTGCAGCGTTACAACAACTACCGCAGCGTCACCATCCAGGGCGGACCGGCGCCGGGGCGCAGCTCCGGCGACGCGCTGGCCGCCATGGAACGGCTCTCCGCCACCACCCTGCCAAGCGGCTTTGGGTTCGAGTGGACCGGTACCGCCTTCCAGGAAAAAGAGGCCGGCGGCAAGACGCCGATCGTGCTCGGTCTGGCGGTGCTCTTCGCCTATCTGTTCCTGGTCGGGCTCTATGAAAGCTGGTCGATGCCGGCGGCGGTGCTGCTCTCGGTCACCGTCGGCGTGCTGGGGGCGATGTCCGCGCTCTGGATCGCCGGGCTACCCAACGATCTCTACGCCCAGGTCGGTATCGTGGTGCTGATCGGACTGGCGAGCAAGAACGCCATCCTGATCGTCGAGTTTGCGATGGAAGAACGCGCCGCCGGCAAGCCGCTTCTCGACGCCGCCACCCATGCCGCGCGGATGCGGATTCGCGCCGTGCTCATGACCAGCTTCGCCTTTATCCTTGGATTAGTACCGCTCATCATCGCCAGCGGGGCAGGGGAGGCCAGTCAGCGCGGGGTTGGCACCGCCGTCTTCGGCGGCATGCTCGCGGCGTCGATGATCGGGATTTTCCTGATTCCGATGCTGTATGTGGTGTTTCAGCGGTTGCGCGAGAGGATCCATGGCGGAGCGGTCGATTCGGCCAGTAGTGGCTTAGAGTGATTTCCTGAGAGCCTCATCGCCACCGAAAGGCCATCAATGGACAGGATGGTGCCGGATCTTGTGCTGGCTATACCGATCTGGCAGCCGCTACAAAAAACGTTACGTCATCCGCATGTACAGACGCGACAGGTGTAATTACGGTGACGTCAACGCAAGGGTCAGGCACAGTAGCTGCGTGTAACATTATCCTGACGCCTACCCTGAACGCCGACGATACGGTTGTGTGGGCCTGCACGACAAACGATGCTGAATGCTACCGGATTGTCCCTGCCGAGTGCCGTGGTACGTAATACTCGATCTTCGAGTTTTTCCCGCTTGACAAAAAGGGCGAGAATAGCGGCTCTTCGCATGAAGAGGATCCGCCGCCATTTTTTCCGACCCGCTGCCCTTTATTGATCGTTATGTCGATGAACTCGATACCGCCCTGAGG
>NZ_CAIPNF010000367.1 GCF_903866365.1 uncultured Thiocystis sp. | reverse complement strand
TTCAGTTCAGTTGTGCAATATAAATTATATATATCAATAACTTGATATATATACCCGCACATTGGAAAATCTGACTTCCTTACAGGGAAACCCTGTATTGACTGCGCTTGGAGTGCGACTATTGGTTTCACCTCTTTGCGGAAGATCCCCTCAACTACCTGATTTCTTGGTTTTTCTTTCCAAATTGAACTGAACCAGTGCCCGCCATCGTCCATCATGGCTCCTCCGATGGTGGATGATGGGTGGAGCACAGAGGGCCTTGCCGCACCTTGGCGACAAACACCCCTGCCTGTTCCACCGCCCATTGCGCCTGTTCTGGCGTGATCGGTTCGCCGGTGTAATCCGCGAGACGCCGCAACCGCTCGACCTGGTTCAAGGCGCTGCCTAACTCCGCCGCCATCTGGCCGGTCTTCACCAGTTGCAGCCCAAAGGCGGCGATGACACTGCTGTGCTTCTTCGGTGGCGTACCGCCTGCAATGGCCCCGGATGCCAACAGCGCCGCATGCGCGGCGTCGAACATCGCGTAGTAGGCGCGATTACAGGCACCTTCGACATCGCCGCTGTCCAATAGCAGTCGGGCCGAGGTCAAGGCGCGTTCGGCTTTCTCCAGGTAATCGTTGGCGGTCATGCTCACAAGCGGATGCCATCCTGAAGAATCCGCGCAATCAGCGCCGGATTGCTGAAATGCTCGGGATGCTCCAACTCGTCCTCCCAGAGCGGCAATGCCTCGACCAAAACGCCGGTTTCCAACAGCACATCGAAGGCCAGCGCCGCCATGTCCAAGGCAATCGCCGTGCGGTGCCCCGGTGCGCCACGCATGACCACGGCAAGATCGGCATCGCTATCGGGGCGATGGTGACGACGCGCACGACTCCCGAACAGAATGGCTTGGCTGATTGGATAGCGACCGGCAAGACGGGCCATGAAGGCGTGGGTGGCGCGAGTGGTTTCAACGTCGACCGATGGGGTTGTTTCCGACATGCCGTGCTCCGCGTTAAACCAAGGCGAGTGCTTCATTATGATCGTGTACGTTCAGACTCGCCCGAATCGTCATCATCGCCGCGTGCGGATCGATCACCTGCACAAACCCCCAGCGCCCAAACCGCTTGGCGTGGTTGACGGCGGGCACCCACAGGCTTTCGACCGTGGCAACCTTGGCGTCCTTGGCGTCGCGCTTCTCGCCGGAGACCTCGATGATGAGGTTCAGCAAGTCATCCTCGCCGTGGCCGTCGTCGATCCGGGCGATGAAATCGGTCAGATACGCATGTTGCTGGCCGCCGATGGTGTAGGGGATCAGGAAATCCAGCCGGGGGATGTTCTTCACATACGCCTTCACTTCATCCATCTGCTCCAACGCCTTTGCCACCGTACCCTCCCAACCGCTGTCCAGCACGACATGCGACATCGGACTCTTGGCGCTGGTGCGGTAGGTCGACTTGGTGCTGTGATAGCTCACGCCGTCGGTGTCGCCTAGGGTGTTGTAGGGCTGAAGGATCGGCATCAGCCGTGGCGGTCGGTCAGGCTGGCCGTCGCCGTTGACGATGCCTTGATAGATGCGGTCGGCGGCGGTGTGCGCGAGTTCGACCAGCAGCAGTAGTTGCGGAAAGGCGTTGTCCTGGCAGATCACGTACTCCTGAAGCCAGCGCCGGGCGATGGTGAGCAACGGCGGGAACAACCAGCTTTTGACGCCATTCTCGACCGGGCCGCCGATGGCGTACTCGGTGGCGTCGCCCTGCCGAAAGTAGGTCTCCAGCACCAGCTTCGCCAGCAGAAACGCGATTTCGTTGGGCCGCTTCGCCTTCAGATCGTCCAGATGATGAATGCTGGACGCGCCGACGATGGGCGCGTTCTCGACGATGGTCGGCACCTGCCCAGTGTTGAGGATCAGACGGCTGCTGTCGGTGAAGGTGGCGGTCAGCCGCTCGCCCGCAATCTCGTCGCGATAGCCCGTCAATCGGGGGAATGCGATGCGGGATGCGGCGCGTTCCGCGACCGTGTGAACATGCACGGTGTCCTTCGGCGGCTGGGGATCGGGTCGCCCGCCAGCGGTCGGCAGAAACTCGAATGGCACCCCATAGACCTCGGCGTATTCGACCGGAAAGGCGTCGAAGGCGATCGTCTCGCCGTCCATCGTCACGGTCTGCGGGATGGTCTCGTAGCTCATGCGCCGCAAGCCGCGCCCGATGACCTGCTCGCACAGGAGTTGGGTGCCGAAGGCGCGAACGCCCAGGATGTGCGTGACGGTGTTCGCGTCCCAACCCTCGGTCAGCATCGGTAAGTGTCAAGGTAGTTGTCGCATTGGTCATGTCGCTGTCAGTTGGTTTTGATGCTCCGTCGTGGTCGGTTTTCCAGGGTTGAGGAAGACCGTGGTCTCGGGCTTCCAGTTGCGCGTCGTGCCGCTCCAGCGTTCGGG
>NZ_CAIPNF010000366.1 GCF_903866365.1 uncultured Thiocystis sp. | reverse complement strand
CGGTTTGCGGCCGGCGCCGGGGCGGGCGCCGCCGCGTGACTGAGGGATGGGAGTGGACATGGCGCGGACCGAAGAGCAATTGAAAGCCGCACAATAATCAAAAACGCCCCGTCAGGCAACGTGCAAGGCTCGCTTCCTGGCCTCCCGCGCGACCGAACGGAGCGGGGCCGCGTGGGTGTGGGATACCGGCGCCGTTCAGCGGTGCGGCTGCTCCGCGCCACGATCAGCCCGCGCGCGAAACCGGACGACAGTCAACCCGCCGACCCGTCCGAATCGCCCGACCAGACCCGCCACCAGGCTGCCTTGCTCGACCGCCACCCCGAAGACCAGGGGCTCATGTCGGCGTACACCACCAGGCGACCTCATGATTCCAGCGCCGCAGGACGGTTCGAGACCTCCGAGAGCCAGGCGGTTTGCGGATCGGCTTTCAGGTCGTTGCGTCGCGCGGTCAGATCCTGATCGTCGAGCCGATGACCCTCGTTGAAAAAGGCACAAGGATGACGGAGACGATTCTCGTGACAATGGCTGTCGGCGGGGATAAACGGCCCCATCTCTTTCGCTCCAGGGCGATCCAGGTGGATCGCTCAGCATCTGCCCGCGCGCGGGTCGTGCTTCAACCGCATTCCAAATGGAGGTGATTCATGTCGACACTGTCAGAATGGCCTGTCCCCGCAGCCCTGGTCGCGCTGCTCCTGACCCTACCCGGAGGCGAGACGATGGCGATCGAGGAACCGACCTATGAGACGATCCGTCAGGGACCGGACATTGAATTGCGACGGTATCGGCCCATCCTGCTGGCCGAGACCCAGGTCAGCGGCGACTTCGACGCCGTTGGCGGCACGGCCTTCCGGATCCTGGCCGACTATATCTTCGGCAACAACCAGGGTCGCGAGAGGATCGCCATGACCGCGCCCGTCAACCAGCGCCCGGCCAGCGGTGCGGAACCGGGCACCGGCACCCGCATCGAGATGACCGCCCCCGTGACCCAGCGAAGCACGGATCCGGCGCGCAACGCCTATGTGATCAGCTTCCTGATGCCCGCGCGCTTCACCCTGGCGACACTCCCCCGCCCGAAGGACTCGCGGGTGATGCTCCGCGAGGAGCCGGCCCGTCTCATGGCGGTGCTGCGTTACTCGGGGAGCTGGGCCGAGTCTCGCTATCGCGAGCATGAGGAACGGCTACTCGCCGCCGTCCGGGCCGCGGGACTGACGCCGCTCGGCGACCCCCTCTATGCCCGCTACAATTCGCCCTTCTCGCTCCCCTTCCTGCGCCGCAACGAGGTGATGGTGGAAGTTGCGGAGCCGGGTTTGCCATGAGTCCGCGTCCCCGGCGCCCGACGCGCATCCCAGGGTCACCATGGGGCCTGCTCCTGGTCTTGCTGACGGTGGTTGCGAACGCCGCTGCCGCCGACTGGCAGCTCGTAAGAGAAGCGGAGCGGTCCGCGATCGGCCCTGAGCTGCTGTATGCCAAGCGCGTGGCGGTGCGTCCCGCCGACGGCCAGGAGGTCACCGCGCACCTCGCCTTTTTCACCTCGCGGGCGTACCGCCTGACGGTGATCGATCTCGGGGCCGGAACCAACGCCGCGACCCCGACACTGGCGGAAGCGTTCCGGTCCGCAGCCTGCCTGGCCGGCGTCAACGGCGGTTACTTCCATGCGAACGGGCAGCCGTTAGGGCTGGTCATCGCCCAGGGACGACGGATCAACCGGTTCGAGACCGCAAAACTTCTCAGCGGGGTGGTCTACAGCGACGACCGGGGTCTTCATCTCGTCCGGCGGTCACGCTTCCAGGACCATCCGGGCATCACCGCCCTGTTGCAAACCGGACCCTATCTGGTCGAGGACGGCCGGACGGTGCGGGGTCTGTCCACGTCCGCGACCGACCGCCGTACCTTCATCGCCACCGATTGGCGTGGGCATTGGGTGCTGGGGGCGACCCTGAACCGGGTGACCCTCGCCGACCTGGCGGAGTCTCTCGCGTCGCCGGAAAGTTTGACGCCCTGGCGGGTCGACCGCGCCATCAACCTCGACGGCGGTTCGTCGAGCGGTTTCTTCTTTGAGCGGGGCGAGGACCAAGCGCCCGTGACGCTGACGCCCTGGAAACGGGTTCATAACCTGTTGGGAATCGTTTCGCGTTGATGGAGAGCTTCCGCGTGACGCGGGGAGCGGACACTCCCGAACCGCGTTTGAACAGAATCGACCAAGCCGATGCGTTCAGATTCGCTCTTCTGAGGCACAGGCCGGTTTCAAGCGTAAAGCAGTCTCTCCCTCATGTCCCGGTCGGTAGCTACCTCAAGTTTTGTTGCCGTCATGGGCAGAAATCATGCGTCGGAACGGTCTCGAAACGCTGTCGTTGGATGCACACCGGACACCGGCTGGAACGGCCTCGCCGAGACGCTGGCGACAGCCCATACCGCTCTGTGTTACTGCTTTGCCATGAGCGGCGCTGTTGGCGTGTTCGGGCTGCGCACGACCCTATCACGACTCGACGGCGCGTGGGGTTGCGCTCTGCATACTGACTCCGCGGCGAAGGGCTGACGCCCCTCGCCATTGCGGCAATACGCAACCACCCGCGATTTACGGGGACTACCTACCTCTCGCTTCGCGTTTCCATGGCCGGCAGCGAACTGGATGGATTAAGCCCGATCATTATCATTTACCTGATATACGGCCCCAGATACGTCGCCAGAACCCTGGTGTTTTCTTCGGAAAAGTGGATTGGACATGCAGTTCGACTTTGGTTGGTTGCCCGTAGAAACGCGCTTTGGCGGCACGATCTCGACGGCGCTCGGTTTCGACTTGCTCGTCGCTCCAAGGGCCGGCTTCAAGCACTTTTCCGCAGTCGATTACATAATGCGATCGGCACTTCAGCGTCCAATTGCCGATCGACGGACGAAGCGAGACGGTCTCGCCATCAAACGTCATCTTCCAGTCGGTAGGTGTAAAGGGCGTGACCACCTCTTCCCCACAGCCACAACAGCAGCTGTGGGCCGCTGTCGCATAATTTATCGATACATAAAGAACGCCTGGCTCTAGATGCTCTGGGATGTGTTCAACGAAACGATGTTCGAGTCGCTTGTGCCGCATCACGCCAGGTCCCCGTTGATGAGCATGTTGCCGTCAGTGGTGTAGGTGCAGTGATGCTCCTGCTCGAGGTCACGATAGAAGCCGCGAATTTTTTTCCACTTCACGACCGCAAGGACGGCATTCAGGGCGTTGAAGTCCGCAACCTGAATGTTGGAGGCGTAGATGTCCTTGGCGCCGCCACCGACGAAGGAGATGCGCTGCCGCACATGATCTCGCTCCTCCGGTGTGCTGGCGGTTACACGTAGGATACCTCCGAGCGATCCCTCGGCGAGTTCAAGGCCCATCCCAACATCGATGAACGCGGCGCCGCTCGCCTCGAGCTTTTCTACAATCAACCGCTTCGCATCGCCGGCATCAAGGGACAGGAACGCAAAGGTGACACCGTCGAGAAGGTGGAGGTTGTCGGCGCCGAGCTTGACATCATGCGCCACAATATTCCGGTGCATCCGGCTGTAGATACGCTTCAGATACTCGACCTTCTTTGGCGCCTCTCGCAGTTCCTCCAGGCTCGGGGCGCCTGGCGCACGAAACGCGTTGTGGGTCAGGAACTCGTCGCTGTCGAAGAGCCGAATCTCGCGAACTGGCGTCTTGCAGACGAAGTCCAGGATGTAGCTGCCGGTTCCGCCGGCTCCGATGATGGCGACTCGCTCGTTGACGAGGCGTTCGGTTAGAACGCCGATCCCGACGCGGTCTGAGGCGGTCTCGATATAGTTGAACACGCTGTCTTCCTCTTCCTCCAGTTCGCGGAAGGTGCGAGGGGTCATGCCGGGCTTCAGCACCGCTGCCGGACCCGCGATGATATTCGCGTAGCTCGTCATCTTGTGGTGGTAGTCCGTGTAGCCGCCATCCGGCTTACTGGAGAATGTGTGCGTCGCTTTGAGGCCTTGACCGAGGTCGAAAGCGCCAGCCTGATGCGAGATCCCTTGAATGCGCGCGCCATCGGCATGGCAGGGAAAATCGCCATCCCAGTGGACGACATGAGTGTCTGGCGTTCGCGTCTGGTCTCCGGCCAGCGTCAGACTGGAAAGGAGGGTGCCGATCCGCACCTCCCGATGCTCATCGACATAGGGCACCTGCCGCATAACAAGATACCCGCCCTGCTGCTGGACGAAGTAGCCCTCGTCCCGCAGCCGCTTGAGGTCGGGATTACGACTGAACAGTTCGCGTGACATTGAACACCGTCCCCTTTTTCTTGACATCGACAGAACCGCCAGACCCAAGCTCACCAGCATGCGGCGTCGACGCCGCGTGACGGTAGGTCATCGAGAAGACGACGTTGGGATCGTGCTGCCCTGGGAAGGCGAGCTGCACAATCTGCTCGAACGTGACCGTGCGGGCGTTCGCCGTGCGCGGCCGGGAATTAATGATGATCTCGAACGTTAGCCGCGCGGTGATGAACCGCTCGATGCCGGGTTGGGTCAGATCGATCAACTCACCATGCTCGATCAGGCGATCTTCACCGCCTGGAACCTCGAGGAAGACGGCCTCCCCCTCGCTGGGGTTGGCTAGGCCGTAGAGCACCGTGCCGCTGATGACCGGCTTGCCCCAGCGCAGCTCGTCGTCCTTGAGGGTGAGCTTGAAGTCGCGATCTGTCAGGAAGGCGACGAACCGCTCGGCGCCCCGCTCGCACAGATCGAAGGGCTCGTTCAGCCGCACGTCCTCGAAGTCCCCTGATGGCAGGATCGCGAACAGGCTGTAGCCGTCCCGCGGGTCCAGGGCGCCAGCTTCGAGCAACTGTCGGCCCAGCGGCATGGGATCGCTCACCTGTCGGGATTGGAAGTTAAGATCACCCTGCGCGAGGAGAAAGCGATACCCACGCGCCGGACGCAGCGCCCGGCCTTCGCGCAGGGCATCGCCGAGATCGTCGTAATCAAGAAGTTCTTCTGTGTTCATAAGTTTGGGTCCTTAGGTTCAGCCGAGGCGACACCGCGGTTCTAAGAATCCAATCGAAGCGAGATCCGCCGACCGGTAAGGTCAGGCGAACTTTTTTTGCAGGGGACCTTCTGGGGTCTGCCCGCAGATGAAGAAGACCGGGCAGTTCGGGCAGGTGCGCGACGAGAACTCGGCCGGAAACCGTCCGGCGCGGATGTCACCGAGAAACTTGGCGAGCTTCTCCTTACGCCCCTTCAACTCGCGGTCCGACAAGACAAGCGCGTGCGCCTCGCCATCGGCAAGATGGACGAGTTCCGCGACTGCGCCGGGGAATGCCTGTTTGACCGCCAGCATCAGCGCCGCCGCGCCGACATCCTTGCTCTCGGCTGACCGCATGTGACCCGTGCGGATACGGCGCACGAACCGGGTACCATCCGGCCGCACCAGCACCTCGTCCGGCCGAACGATGATCTCTTCCCCACCGAAATTAAGGCTCAATGCGACCGGCGCTTCGGCGACCGCATCGGCGCGGTTCGCGAGGAAGAAGCGCAGCATCAATAGGGCTAGATAGCGGAATTCAGCGCGGTAGCCGTGGTCGGCGAGCCCCTGGCCGGCGAGCGCCGCATCGGTACGCTCTTCCAGGTCCCGCTCGGTCACAGGGACATCCGACGCGATTACCGTGCGAACCGCCTCGTGCAGAGACATGAAGGCGGTCGCGGTCCGCCGTCCGCCCACCTGCAAGATATGCGTGTAGAAGAAACGCCGCGGGCAGGATTCATAAAGAGCGATCTGCGAAGCCCCGAAACTAAGCCGGCCGTCGACGACCAGGTTGACATCCCGCGCCTCCGCCGCCACGGGAAGCGGCCGCGCAGGCACGAGGGAACGGCGTGTCAAGGCGGCTCCGAGGCGGTCTAGGAATGGCGAAAGCGGTCGATTGCGGCCGTTACTCTTCTCTGTCGGCGCATAAAAGATCAGGCGATCGCGGGCACGCGACTGAGCCACGTAGAAGAGGCACTCCTGCTCCTCGACTTGGCCGGCGCGGAAAGCCTCCAGCACGCTGCCTCCCGCCCCCGTGATCATTCCGTCGGGCGCCGGACAAGGCGGTGCCGGCGGCGTGCGCGGGATGGTGTCGCTATTGAGCCCCGGAATATGGACGCCACCGAACTCCAGGCCTTTGGCACCGTGGATGGTCATCAGCCGCACGGCGTCCAGATGTTGCGCGGCCACCGGCAACTGACGCAGGTCGCGATCGTCACCCAGCCGAACAAACCTGCGCACGCGATCGAGCAGACGCGTAATGGACAATCCGGACCCGGCCGGCTGCACCCTCACAAAGTTGAGGAATTGCCAAATCGCGATGCCGCGCGTGCGATCGGCGAGGTCCGCCGACTTCCCGAGGCGTGCGGCAATGCGCGTATGATCGAGCAGCAGCGTCGCGAGCACGGTCCAAGGCGTGGCCGTCTGATCGTATCCATCAAGCGCCGCCGCGAGCTTGGCAAGGGCCTGCCGCCCGGCTTCGCTCAAACCGCGGATCGTCTCGCCATGCCGCAGCCAGCTGGCCGGTACATGCTCGGCTGCCCGCAGATGGTCGAAGACCGCAGCCACATCCGCGAAAGAGATGGCGAATTCAGGCCAGCAGGCAATGCGCACCAGACCCATAGCGCGCCGGTCAACAAGGATCGAGAGGAGAGCCAAGAGATCTTTGACCTCACCCCGCTCGAACAGACTGCCCAGGAATAGGACCGGCACGCCAAGCCGTTCGAGATCCTGCCCGATCATCGACAACTTTTCGTTGCCGGTGCATAGGACCGCTTGGTCGCGATAGGCATAGCCCTCGCGTCTGAGTTCCTCGATTGCATCGACCAAAGCGACCTGCTGGTGTTCGGCGCGCTGCACCGTGCGCAACTCGGGCCTATGCCCTGTGGCGTCCCGATCCGCTTCGAGGCCACTGTCCGCATCACCGGCTCGCATCGTGATAGAGAAGCTGGAGAAGCTGGAGACAATCTCGGGCACCGAACGATAGTTGTGCTTCAATCGACCGCGGTTGCCACCCGGAAAGTCTTCCTTCCCGAACCGGCTCATGTTGAAAGATGAGGCGCCGCGAAAACGGTAAATCGACTGCTTGGCATCACCAACCATCCAGAGATTGCGACCGCTTGGCCGCAGCGCGCTCAGCAAGCGCACGCTGCTGCGGTTCACGTCCTGATATTCGTCGACGAGGACGTGGTCATATTGCGCCTGCAGCGTTTCACGGATGGCTGCATTGGTCTCGAGCAGATTAACCGGTAGGGCAACAAGATCTCCGAAGTCAACGCAGTGCGCTTTGCGCTTTAGCTGTTCATAGGCGGCGTAGACGCGAGCAACCTCGTTAGCGCGCTCAGCAGCCTTACGCGCCTCGGAGCCCGCCGCCTTGGCGAGCATTGCCTCAGCGAGCGCGGCGTAAGTTTCGGCGTCGACCACTTCGTCCTTTGCTCGCGAGAAGGCGGCCAGCATGTCGGCGATGATCTGGGTTGGATCGTAAAGATTGCGATAATGCGCAAGCCTCAGACGCGGGAACTCTTCCTCAAGGAGTTCGAGCGCCTCGGTCCGATCCATCATCCGCGGATCTTTTGGAAGGCCAAGATTCTCATGAAAGCGACGGATGATATCAAGGCCGAATGCATGAAACGTGCCGATCCACATCGCGACCGCAGCCTCGGGCTCCTTGCGCGCGATCCGCTCAGCCATCTCGCCTGCGGCCTTATTCGAGAAGGTGAGCAGCAAGATACGCCTCGGATCGACGCCCTCTTCCAGAAGGGCTTCGACACGCGCGATTAGCGTCTGTGTTTTGCCGGTGCCAGGACCCGCTTCGAGCAGATAGGCTTCGCCACGATGCTCCGCCGCCACTGCTTGCAGCGGATTGAGCGGCCGTTCTATGTGCGTCGCGGTCGCGGCAGGAGGCACTGTGGGCAGCAGCAGAGCATCGAACAACTGCTGCGCAACCACCTCGAACGGCGCGTCGAGCCTTGCCGCGATGGAGGAGGCGGAGAGCCCTTGGTCGACGTGGAGTGTCCACGCGACGGTGCGGGGAAACAGGAACTCGCGTGCGAACAGATCCATCTGGACCTCGCGGCGTTGCCTGCGACCATAGTCGACAACCCGATCCATGCCGACCGGTGATCGTTCAGCTGCTCGGGTCGGATCAATCGTCGCCGCCGGCTCGCCATCAGAATCGTCGCCAAGCTCAACATGGCCGATCTCGTGCGCCACGAGGAAGGCTTGTTCGAACTGAGATCCGATATCCTCGTGGAGGATCAGATCGTCAGCGGCGATAAAGGTCGCGCGGCCGCCATTGAGCATACCTGCCCCCGCCGACGTCGGCTCGACATCAATGCCCCGCCGATTGGCCTCGGCCACAGCGAAGTCATAGGGCGACCAGGGATCAACGCCGGATGCGACGAGACGAGCGTGAAACTCGGCGGCGGCTTGCCTGGCGAGCTCCACGCCGTCCATGTCAGTTCGCTCCCTCCATCAGCCGAGCGCGCCTCTCGGGCGGGACGCCGGCCTCGATCAGCACTTGCTCGAAGGCGACCTGCTCGCCGACCAACGGCTTACTGTCGGCCTTGTAGCTACGCACCCCGGCCAACTGGGTCGAGCCCCAAGAGGACTCCAACTGTGCGACAGAGCTGCGCATCGCCTCAGCCAACATCACCAGGAAGCCTCGCGGGATACTGACGAGAGAGACCCGCCGTTCGCGTAGCGCGGTCACGACCTGCCGAGGCACATCCAGACGCTTGGCGACTATGCGCCAGTCATCGACCGTCAGCGCCGCGAAAGGGTCGACCGGCGCCGCCGGCATCGCCTTCGCGTGTTGCAACCAAGCAGCATCGATCAGCGCCTGATCGGCGGCAGAGAGGGGTGCGACGTCTTCGGGAATCTCACGGCTGAGTTCGCGCGAGAGGTCAATGATGTCTCCAGCATATTCCGGATACAGCCGCAGATAACGTTCCAAAGTCGAGCGGCCAGGCTCGCTCTCGACCGCGAACGCGTCGAGCACGGACTCGCGGGATGGACGGTGGCCGGCGGGGCTCACCGATCTTCTCCGTCGGCCATTGCGGCTCGCAGAGCAGCAAAAGCCTTATCACGGTAGGTTCGGATGGTTTTTTCGGAGCGACCCAGAGCCTTGGTGATGGTCATAACGTCCGGTTCCTTGGAGTCGATGGGGAAACCTTGTGTAAGCATGTGAATGATCCTGCTTTGTTCTGTTGGCAGAACTTCAATCGCGGCATCTAGGCGCGACCGGAAAGCTGGATCGTCGAAATCCGACGCGGCGAAAGGATCGTGTGACCCAGCGGCTGCCTCAACCTCTGGAGACAGATCACCACTTTCCTCGTCATATTCGAGGGGCTGGGAACGTTTCTTGTTGAGCCAAGCCTTTTTCTGTACAACGAGTCGCATCTTTTTTAGCGCATCATCGAAGCGCACCTCGAAATAATCGAGCTTGTCGACATGGTTAGCGCGATCCGCTGAAAGGAGTTCGACGAACCGGCCAAAAACCTCGTCACGCACGACCCCGTCCGTCAGCGATTCCGCCTTGGGCAAGCTGCGCAGCACTCGCCTCATCAGTATCCGATAGAGGCGTTCAAACCACGCTTCGTTGTCATCGTGACGGCTCGCACGAATGAAGTAGACGAGACATTCGCTGGGGATGTAGCCGGGGTCGGAGCGTTCGGTGATTCCCGCTCTGGCAATCAATTCGTCATGCGGCAGGACCGCCAATTCGGCTATCAGCACTTCTATCTTCGAGTCGCGCTCGTAGAGTTCGCCGCTGAGGCGTCGTTTGCGCAATGGAACTACGATCGCTGCGCCCGTGCGGTGCGCGTCTTGCCCTGCGCCTAAAGCTCCGTCTAACTGCTTCATTTCCCAGCCTCGCTTCCCGCATTGCAAACAGCCGACAATCGCGTTTCTTCCAGCGCCGGCAGGGGGTAGTGCAATATCAGGACAGATGCCCGCGTCCTGCTCCGCAAACCCTGCGCATCGACCGTGACATGCCAAATCGCAGCGTTAGAGGTGGCGAGCTTGGTCGGAGAGCGCTTCGCGAGTCCACCGTAATAGCGATGATTGCCTCCCCCTCTGTATCGGGGAGATCTCGCACTGTCCATCAGTCGCATATTCGTGCCATTGGCTAAAGAGATATCTACGATCTCACCTTTCTGCCTATAACCCAGGTCGGCGTGGATGCATTTAAAAACCAAGGATCTCCTGATGAACAGTGCGGTGACCGCTCACTTCCGTTTCGACCGACCCGTATCGCCTCTCCCGGGATTAGAGTTTGACTCTTTCTGGTGCGTCGCCGGAGACCGACGAGCCGTACTCTCTTTGACAAAACGCCCCGTCTTCGAGCTATGGTGGCCGGTGTGGCTGTTGCTTGATGCCATCGGAATAACCTCATGGCCTTCATGTGTACTGCACATGATATTGAGATCATACAGGATGTCAAACACAATATAATGTGTCATGCGTCAATATAGGCTGACACATCTCACTGTCAACGAACAACCACAACCATATTGCTCGGTTAATGCATTTGAGCAATATGATGAGAGTGAGTGAAATGGGATGCTAACACCCATCTTTAACATAACCCCATTGATAAACACCCCCAGATGGTATCTAACCATCTGATCCGTATGTACATGCCTGCCAAAAATCGCAATGTAGTGCCAAGTTATTCGATAGGAGCGCAACACGTTACATATTCTTGCTGAGATGCGTCTTCGCGAATTAGCAAGCGTCTGGCAACAGCCACCTGCGCCCATAGCATTACCCATATCTCGACATCCATTCATACACGCATGAGCCATATGACCCCTTGGAATGGACAACACGGGCACGTTGAGTTGAGATGGAAGCCTTCTTGAAGGCCGAGTGGAGACAGCCGATATGAGTGCGTTGGCGGCGGAGTTGGACACGATTGATCTGGGCGATCAGCGTCTGAACCGGCGCGCACGGCGGGTGCTGGAGACGCTGGGGGCGAAACCAACCGTGAGTATTCCGACCGCCTGCGGCGGCTGGGGCGAGACGCGCGCGGTCTATCGATTGTTGGATCAGGCCCACGTCACCGCTGAGCGGGTGTTGGCGCCGCACATCGCCTGTACCCAAGAGCGTCTGCGCGCCTATCCCCGGGTGTTGTGCCTGGAAGACACGACCGAACTGGACTATACCCCCAAGAAGGGGATCGCCGGCTTGGGCCCGCTGAACCATGAGACCCGCTGGGGGATGTTTTTGCATCCGACACTGGCGGTCACACCTGATCGTCTGGCGTTGGGGCTGTTGGGCCTGCACGCTTGGGCGCGCGAGCCGGGGAGTCTGGGACAGGCGAAGGATCCGCAGCGCCCCCTGGAAGAGAAGGAGAGTGCGCGCTAGATCGATGGGTTTGCCCGCGTCAATGCGCTGGCCGAGCAACTGACGGACACCCGCCTGACGTACATTGCCGACCGCGAAGGGGATCTCTATGATCTGTTCGTCGAGGCACCCTGTCCCGAACGCGGTGCCGACTGGCTGGTGCGCGGCCAGCATCATGACCGGCGTCTGAGCGATGGGCGCACGTTGCGCGAGGCGCTGGCTGAGGCACCGGTGTTGACCGAGACCGCCTTTGAACGCCCGGCCGCGCGCGGGCGTCGAGCGCGACCGGTCGTGCAACCGATCAAGGTGGTGCGGGTCACCTTGAAGGCTCCCGCGCGTCCGGATCGGACGCTGGCCGAGGTCACCGTCAGCGCCCTGCTGGCCACCGAGATCGATCCGCCGGAGGGCGAAGCGCCACTCAACTGGTTGTTGCTCACCAACCTCCTCATCGAGACCCCCGAGCAGGCGTTGGAAAAACTCGACTGGTACGGGTGCCGCTGGCAGATCGAGATTTACCAGTCATGGTGCCTCCGTACAGTGTTCAGTCAGCGTCGGCGGACACCTCGCCACCGGCGAGGAGTCGCACAGGTGCCCAGTGACGCGGGGCGTGGCGTTGCGCGCGCAGGCGCTCGAGCTCGGCGGCGT
>NZ_CAIPNF010000365.1 GCF_903866365.1 uncultured Thiocystis sp. | reverse complement strand
TCTGTGTCGCCCGCACGCCGCGCTGTCCGCACTGCGGCATCGCCGATCTGTGCGAGTTCCCGGACAAAACGCCGGATTGAGGCTAGAGCTGCTTGGCGACCCGATCCGACGATGCCGGATCCTGACCGAGGTCAATCCACCATATCTTTAGCGAGACGTCACGCACACCATGTTTTCCTCGGATCGCAACAGCCATCGCGGTGTTTTCATTCAGGCTTGGGAAAAGGCCAGAACCGAACAACCGCTGGAACCGCTGGAACGCCAGATCGTCGAGATCCTGCGCCAACATCCGGAGTATCAGCCATTCCTCGAAGCCGAGGAAAGCGCGCTGGAGCGGGATTTCCTCCCCGAGCAGGGCCAGTCCAACCCATTCCTGCATCTGGGTCTACACCTGGTCATCCTGGAGCAATTGAGCATCGATCAGCCAGCGGGCATCCGGAAATTGTACCGGAACCTGGCGCGGCGTACCGGCGACACCCACGAGGCGGAGCACCGCATCATGGAATGTCTCGCGGAGAGTCTCTGGAAGCTCCAGCACGACCGGCAGCCTTTCAACGAACGCGACTATCTGGAGTGCGTCAGGCGCGCAGGCGGCGCCTGATCCGGCGTTGACCCTCGCCGCATCCGGGGGCTTCCGTGTTAGCCTTGACCATCGTTGCAACCGACAACGGAACCCTGGATCGATGGCCACGCAAGATTTCGACAGCCTCGTGATTGGCACCGGACCTGGCGGCGAGGGGGCGGCGATGAAGCTGGCCAAGGCCGGTCAGCGAATCGCGGTGATCGAGGCCCATGACGCGGTCGGCGGCGGCTGCACCCATTGGGGCACGATCCCGAGCAAGGCGCTGCGTCACTCGATCCAGATGCTGGCGGATTACCGCCGCAATCCGCTCTTCCAGCAGACGCAGCATCAGATCGAGGTGGAATTTCCGGATCTGCTGCGGGCGGCGGATGGCGTCATCAACGAGCAGGTCCGCACCCGCTATCGCTATTACCAACGCAACCGGGTGCAGGTCATCTTCGGGCATGCGCGTTTTCTGGAGCCTAATCTGCTGGAAGTGCGACGCCCCGGCGGTCTGACCGATCGACTGCGCGCGCAACATCTCGTGATCGCTACCGGTTCGCGGCCCTATCATCCGCCCGAGCTGGATTTCAGCCATCCCCGTATCCGCGACAGCGACTCGGTGCTGGCGCTTCCGCAGACGCCAAGATCCATCACCATCTATGGGGCTGGCGTCATCGGTTGCGAGTACGCCTCGATCATGAGTTCGCTCGATGTGAAGGTGAATCTGGTCGACACCCGCGACCGGCTTCTGTCCTTTCTCGACGACGAGATCACCGATGCGCTCAGTTATCGCCTGCGTCAGCAGGGGGTCGTGATCCGGCACAACGAAACCTATCGGCGCGTGGAAGCCGGCGCGGATGGCGTGGTGCTGCATTGCGAATCCGGCAAAAAATTCAAGACCGACATTCTGCTCTGGGCGAACGGGCGCACCGGCAATACCCATGACCTGGGGCTTGAAACCATCGGGCTGGCTCCCAACCAACGGGGTCAGTTGGAAGTCAACGCCAGCTATCAGACCGCTCTGCCCCACATCTATGCGGTCGGCGACGTGGTCGGCGCGCCCGCGCTGGCCAGCGCCAGTTACGATCAGGGGCGTTTCGTGGGCGCTCATATCGCGGACGGGGAGTGCGACTGGTCGCTGATCGAGGAGTTCCCGACCGGGATCTACACCGTGCCCGAGATCAGTTCCATCGGCCGCACCGAACGCGAGCTCACCGCCAGCCAGATCCCCTACGAGGTCGCGCAGGCGGACTTCAAGAGCATCGCCCGCGCCCAGATCACCGGGCATACCGTCGGCATGCTCAAGCTGCTGTTTCATCGCGAAACGCTGGAGATTCTCGGCATCCACTGTTTCGGCGAGCAGGCAGCCGAAATCGTGCATATCGGTCAGGCCATCATGTCCCAGCGCGGCGCGGCCAACACCCTCCGCTATTTCACCGAGACCACCTTCAACTATCCCACCATGGCCGAAGCCTATCGGGTTGCTGCGCTCAATGGGTTGAATCGGCTTTTTTGAGGATCGGTCCGGCCCTGGGATCGCCGGTTGTACTCGGCACTCCGGACGCCAGACCGGAGCAACCGGCGAAATTCGTCTATTGCTATTTCATAAGATACTTATATACTAACCCACGTTCTGAGCGAAAACCGCTGTTTGACCGCAGGCACTCGTCCCTGAAGAGCCTGAATCGCCTGTGGTTCGCACGGTTGATATCACAAAAATTAAAAAACCGGAACCGTCTCTGCCGCAACGGTCAATGGCTAATGCAAAGCCGATGCCACTCGAAAACAGCGCCTGTCATGCTGGATGCGGTTTGATCGATCGGGATATTGCATCGCCATTTGCGCGTTCGTTTCATTTTTCTCTTCCATCACCAAGGTGTGTCCTATGTCCAAGCTAATCCAAGCCGCTTCCATCCTCGCCCTCGCTGCCGCCGCCTCCACGGCTGGCGCCTGGTATGCCGCTCCTCCTCAGGCTCCCGCCATGACGCAGGCGCCGCAACCGCCGGCGGTCGAGCAGGGCGCCGCGAATTTCAGGCCGTTAACGGGCCGCCCATTCGGTGCCGGTCACGCATTCCCGGACGTTCCGCCGATGCCCGAGTTTGGACAGTATCCCGCCATGCCCGAGATGCCCGCATTCGGCCAGTTCCCGAATCGCCCTGACATGCCGCCGGCGCCCGCGTTCGGACAATATCCCGCCATGCCTGAAATGCCCGCGTTCGGTCAGTTCCCGAATCGCCCTGACATGCCGCCGATGCCCGCGTTCGGCCAGTATCCCGCCATGCCTGAAATGCCTGCGGTTCCCGCGATGACGCGTGAGCGTCCGGCCATGCCTGAAGCGTTCGAGGCCCGGATCAAGGAGATGGAAGCCCGTCGCGCCCAGGCAAAACAGCAGATGGACGAGCGCCGTGCCGCCATCAAGAGCGAGCAGGAGCAGCGTCGCGCCCAGTATGCCGCGCACAGCGTCGATGCGGGCCGGGGCATGAACGCCAAGGCACCGTGCGCGCCAGCTCAGGCGGTTGCGCCGCAGCAGACCGGTGCGCCCGCGACGACCTCGCCATCCGTCCAGTAATGGGTTGAACGATCGCCATCGACGGCGATCCGCCACTCAGGAAAAAGCCCCGTCGCGACCACGACGGGGCTTGTTTCGTAGCTGAATGCGGTTTTATGAATGTTCCCGAAAATCGCCTAATCGCCTTGGGCGAAATAGGTTTCCAAAAAGTCGTCGAAACTCTGATCGTCCGCGGCTTCGATCTCTCGCTGTTGCCGGAGCGAATCGACCGTCAGCCGATCGAACAACGCCTGACGCTCGGGACTCAGTTCCAATGACCGCAGCTCGCGACGATGCTCCTCGGCAAGCCGTTGCGAAAAGTCGAAAAATCCTTCGTGCCGCGCCCGCATCGTCTCCAGGATTCGCGCCGAGGGCGTGAGATCGGGATGGTCGACCTTTTCCCGCTGTCGCCGCAGACTCTCGGAGCGCGGTCCATTCGCCGCACCGTCCAGCAATTCCGCCGCCGCCGCCATGCCGGCGAGAATCTCGCCCGCCCAGTGACGCAAGGCGACCGGGTGTCGGTCGCGGACTAACGCCAGCCCCGGCTCGCGGCCGCGATGGGCCGTCAGCACCTGATTTTCATCGATCTCCCGACGCTCGCGCGCGCCGATCCGCGGACTCTCGGTCAACAGGCAAGAGAGCATCAGCACTTCAAGAAATCGCAATTGCTCTTCACCCACGCCCACCGGATCGAAGATGTTGACATCCAGCGAGCGGAGTTCCACATAGCGAATGCCGCGCCGACGCAAGGCCAGGGTCGGTTTTTCCATCCAGTCCGTGATCTGCTTCGGACGCACCGTGCTGTAGTACTCGTTTTCGATCTGAAGCACGTTGGCATTGAGCTGTTCGTAGCGGTCACTAACCTTGACACCGATGGCCTCGTATTGTGGACAGGGCGTCTGGATGGCCCAGGTCAGACTGCGGACATAGGCGTCGAGACTGTCGTAGTTAGCCTTGATTCCCGTCCCTTCCTCCTGTTTGTTCTGATAGCCGATGTCGCCCATGCGTAGCGAGGTTGCATGTGGATAAAAAAGGGTATCGGCATCGAAGCGATGGAGATCGGTCTCGCGTCCTTGCGCGAAACTCGCGCAAACCGCCGGCGAGGCACCGAATAGATAGGGTACGAGCCAGCCGATGCGCTGCAGGTTGCGGATCATGCCCATCTGGACCTCGGCGCGAAATCCGTCGCGCTCGCCCGCGACCGCCTCCTGGTCCTGGTCCTGGTAGAGATCCCAGAAGGCATCCGCGAACGAAAAATTGAAGTGCACCCCGGCAATCAACTGCATGGTGCGTCCGTAGCGATTGCCCAGACCGCGCCGATAGGCAGTCTTCATCGTCGCCGCGTTGGAGGTTCCGTAGCGGGCGAGCGGAATCTCCCCGGTACGCGACAGGATGCACGGCATGCTGGTGCCCCAGAGCAGTTCATCCGGCAGGTGCCGATAGACATAGAGATGGATGTCGGTCAGAAACTCCAGCGCCGCGTGTCCACTACTCAGCGGCGGCGTAATGAGTTCGATCAGCGCCTCGGAAAAGTCCGTGGTGATGTAGGGATGGGTGAGCGCCGCGCCCAGGGTCAGCGGGTGCGGCGTCTCGGCGAGTCTGCCGTTCGCCGACACGCGCAGACCTTCTTTTTCCAGACCGATGCGGTTGCCGGCGAAGGTGGCGCTGCCACCCGCGGCCGCCAGCCGCGCAATCCGCCGTTCCAGCGTCGCTTGCGAGTCGTTCAATCTCAGTCTCTCATCACGGCCATGGGGCGTTTGGCGCGTTCCAGCAGCACGCCATCGATCAGGATGCGCGCCGCCTCGTCCACCTCGATGCGCGCGATGGCCTTGCGCTGCACGTCTAGGGCGTCTTCGTCGATCTGCTCCGCATCCTCGTCCACGGGCGTGATTCCCCGCGCGCGCAGAAAGCTGTCCTGGTCGTTCTTGAAGGCGCGCTCGCGTTGCTCGTCCGCCGCGCGGCGTTCGGTTTCGCGCAGCGAGACCTGCGTTTGCTCCTCAATCTCGCGCATCATTTTGCTGCGCTCGGTGAGCATTTTGAAACCGGAATCGCGGGCAATCCGCTCGGCGGACTGGCGCGTCAACAGATCCACCCCGACCAGGCCGTTCTGTTGATAGGCGGCGGGCTGAATCCGTGTCCAGGGCAGGGCATTGTCGAGCGAGCGCTCGCCGTGCTCCTTCAGATACTCGGCGCTCGGAAAGCGGATATCGGGTTCGACGCCGCGCAATTGGGTGCTGCCGCCGTTGATCCGGAAGAATTCGGCCATCGTCAGGCGCAAGCGGCCAAGATCGTTGGACTCGCCGGGCACATAGCGGTTGAGATCGATCAGCGTTTGCACCGTTCCCTTGCCGAAGGTCGGCTCGCCGATGATCAGGCCCCGCCCGTAGTCCTGGATCGCGGCGGCGAAAATCTCCGAGGCGGAGGCGCTGTCGCGATCGACCAGCACGGCCAGCGGTCCGGCATAGGCAACGCCGGCATCGGAGTCCGCCTCGATGTCGACCTTACCGAAGGCGTCCTTGACCTGAACCACCGGTCCGGTGTCAATAAAGAGACCGGTGAGCGACGTGGCCTCGGCCAGCGAGCCGCCGCCATTGCCGCGCAGGTCGATCAGAATGCCGGCGACGCCGCGCCCGACCAGTTCGTCGATCAAACGGTGCACGTCACGGGTCGTGCTGCGAAAATCGCGATCGCCGGATCCCTCCGCCGCGAAATCGCGATAAAAGGCGGGGATCTCCACCACGCCGATCTTCAGTCCAGGCCCGTTGGCGAGATCCTCCACGACAAAGCTCTTGGCGGCCTGATCTTCCAGCTTGATTTCATTGCGCACCAACGAAATCTCGCGCGCCCGGCCCGTGGTGCCACTGGCTTTCGAGAGCAATTGCAGGCGCACCACGGAGCCCTTTGGCCCGCGGATTTTGTCCACCACGTCCTCGAGCCGCCAGCCGACCACGTCCTCCATCGGGCCGTCGAGTCCCTGGGCAACGCCCACGATCTGATCGCCCGCGTGGATCTGGCCGGAATCGCGGGCCGGACCGCCAGGGACCGTACTTTGTACGACGGTGTACTCGTTATCGCCGCGCAGCACCGCGCCGATGCCTTCCAGGGACAGCTTCATGCTGATGTCGAAATTCGCGGAGGTGTCCGGCGACATGAAGCTGGTATGCGGTTCCAGCGTCTGCGTATAGGCATTCATGAAGGTCTGGAAGACATCGTCGCCATTGAACTGATGAATCCGCCGGGCAAGCCCCTCGTAGCGCTTTAGCAGACGCTCGCGGATCTCGGTGTCCGGCTTGTCGGCCAGACGCAGGGTGAGAAAGTCGTTCATCACCCGTTTGCGCCACAGCTCGTCGAGCGCGGCGCTGTCGGTCGCCCAACGGGGATCGGCGGGCTCGAAGTCGTAGGACTCCGGCCGGGTGAAATCGAACTTGCCGTCCAGGAGCTTGAGCGCATGGGCGACGCGCTCGTCGACCCGCATGCGATAGACGCGAAAGACATCGAAGGCGATATCGAGATCGCCCCGGCGCAGGCTGTCGTCGAGATGACGGGCACCGTTCTCGAACCGTTCCACGTCGCGGGCCAGGAAGAAGGAGCGGTTGGGATCCAGGGCCTCCAGATATTTATCCAGTACCTGATGAGCAAAGGTCTTGTCGAGATTCACCTTGCGGTAGTGATAGCGTTCCAGCACCTTATTGATGACGATCGCCGATTTGGTGTGTCCCGGATTCGGGAAGAGCTCTGACAGCGGGATCGGATGCGGAACGGCAAGGGCGGCCGATGCCGCCAACAGCAGCATCGCAACCGGCAGGAATCGGAACAGGCGCGGTTTCATGGGCAGTTCTCTTTAGTCAATCTTCAGCCGCGTCAAGGATGTCATGCGTCGCTTTCCGCGACGGATCGGCCTCGCTGGCGCCGACAGACATCGAAGCTGACACGGTTGAAGCGTTTAAATGTTCAGATTTTGTAGACTTTTCGGCGGTAGAGGTCGGTCCGCCGGCTGACCACGCGATCAACGAACAGCAGCCCGTCGAGGTGGTCCAGTTCATGTTGGACCGCGCGCGCTTCATATCCTTCCATCGCAAATTCATGTTCCCTGCCATCGGGATCCCGCGTCTTGAGACGGAGGCTGGTCGCGCGGATCACATTGCCGGTGTAGTCTGGCACCGACAGACAGCCCTCGCGCCCGATCGCATAGCCTTCCCAGTGCACGATCTCGGGATTCACCAGGACCAGATAGCCGTGATTCGGGGTTTTGGGCCGTCCCGAGACGTCCACGATCACGATGCGCTGAAAGCGTCCGACCTGAGGCGCGGCGATGCCGACCGCGGCGGGGCCGTCCCGGCGCGTGTCTTCCAGATCCGCGATAAAGGCCCGCAGTTCGTCGTCGAAACGCTCGACGGGCGCCGACACCTGCTTGAGCCGGGGATCGGGGAGTTTGAGGATCTCCAGAATGGCCATCGGTCAACCGATCAGTAAGTCGACAGGCGAAACATCCACGGACACGCCCTGTTCGACGAGGGGCGAGAGCGCGGACTCCAGCGTTTCGAGCGTCTCGCCGCAGAAACCCTGGATGTTCATGATATAGATCGGTCGCTCGCGGTCGCCGGCCACGTCCGATTCAAGCTCCTGGATGTTGAAGCCATGGCTGGCCAGGATCCCGGTCACCTCGGCGACGATGCCGGCGCGATCCGCCCCCGTCACCCGCACCTGGAAATTCGGCACCAGATGCTGGTGCAATCCGCCATGCACAGGATCCAGATGGGCGCGCAGACCGAGTTCATCGGACACGGGCGTGAGTGCGTCCAGTATCTCCTGACCGGATCGTTCGCCGCGCACCATCAGCATGATGGTAAAATTGCCGCCGAGCCGAATCATCGACGCCTCGCCGAGATGACAGCCGACCTCGTAGAGCGCGCGCGTCACCCGCGAGACGATTCCCGGACGGTCGGCGCCGACCAGAGTCAACATATTCCAATCGGACATGAATTTTCTCTCTTGTGAATCCTGAACAATCATGTTTGATCCGCGCCTTGTTTGCGGGCGCTGTCTTCAGCGCGCGGAGCGAGCCAGATCAGGCTGGCCATGCGCCCGGTGACGCCATCGCGCCGGTACGAAAAAAACCGTCGCGGCTGCGAAAAGGTGCAGTCTCCGCCCCCGTAAATCCGTGCGATGCCGAGCTGGGCCAGCCGTTGACGCGCGAGCAGAAACAGATCGGCGAACCAGGGACCGCCCAGCGGCTCTCCCGCGTCCGTCGGTGGGCCTGAACGAAAAGCCGCCGCCGCGCGCGCATCCGCCGCGACAAAGCGCTCGCGCACCTCATCGCCGACCGCGAAGGCCGCGGGTCCGATCGCCGGACCGAGCCAGACCAGCAGGCGCTCCGGCGCGATGTCCAGCGCCACCACCGCAGCCTCCAGCACGCCCCCGGCCAAGCCCCGCCAACCGGCGTGGACGGCGGCGACACGGGTTCCCTGCGCGTCGCAAAGGAGCAGCGGCAGACAGTCGGCGGTCATCACGACGCAGACCGCGCCCGGCGTGTCCGCCAGCGCGCCATCGGCTTCGCGGTCCGGGTTCGCCGTGCCAGCGCGGACGATCGCGCGGCCATGCACCTGACGCAGCCAGCAGGGTTCGGCGGACAGCCCGAGCCGGGCCAGGAGTCGCGCGCGATTGTCAGCGACCCGCGCGGGTTCGTCGCCCACATGATCGCCCAGATTGAGGCTCGCGAACGGCCCCTCGCTGCGTCCGCCGTCGCGCGTGGTGGAGATGGCACGCACCCAGGGCGGTGCCGGCCACTCAGGGCGAATCAGTTCCAACCTCGGCCTCCCGTCGCAACAGCTCCAATAAAGACTCCAGATCCGGGGCCATCGGAATCTCCCAGGCCACCGCCTCGCCGCTCGCCGGATGGTTCAGCCCCAGGCGGATCGCATGCAGCGCCTGACGCGGAAACGCCTGGAGCCCAAAGGTCAACTCGGCGGCGCAGCCGCGCGGCGGACGCGGTCGCCCGCCATAGGTGCGATCGCCGACCAGCGGATGGTGCAGATGCGTCAGGTGTACCCGGATCTGATGGGTCCGGCCGGTCTCCAGTTCAACGCCCAGCAGGGTATGGCCGGGATAACGCTCCAGGACACGATAATGGGTCACCGCCGGGCGCCCATGGGGCACCACCGCCATCCGGATGCGCTGGGTGGGATGGCGCCCCACCGGGGCCTCGATCCGACCGCCCGTCACCAGTTCGCCGACCGCCAGCGCGCGGTATTCGCGGTGCACCTGGCGCGCCTGAAGCTGCTCCACCAGCGACTTGTGCGCGGCGAGCGTCCGGGCCACCACCAGCAGACCGCTCGTGTCCTTGTCGAGCCGATGGACGATGCCGGCGCGCGGCACCTTCGCCAGTTCCGGGGCATGGTGCAGCAGCGCGTTCTGGAGCGTGCCGTCGGGATTGCCGGCTGCGGGATGGACCACCAGCCCCGCCGGTTTGTTGACCACCAGCAGGTGTGCGTCTTCGTAGACCAGATCCAGCGCGATGTCCTGGGCCGCGCACGCCTCGCTCGCCGCGAGCAAGGCATCGAGATGGATGGCGTCGCCGTCCCAGACTTTGTCGCGACAGCGGCGCGGCGCGTCGTTGACCAGCACTTGCCCGGACTCGATCCACTGTTGCAGGCGGCTGCGGGAAAACTCCGGCAGCAGCGCCGCCAGCGCCTGATCGAGACGCGCGCCCGCGAGCAGGGGATCGACGCGCACCGCGCGCCGGACCGTTTCGGGGGTTGCCGGGCTCATGCGAAAGTTGTCCCAGCGCCGGGGATGGCGGGACGCGGCGGACCGCATCGCCGCGCGCTGGAACAAGGCCCTTCGGGTATACTGCCGACGATTTGAAACAGGTGTCTTTGAGTCATGCCTCGAACGTTATCACGACTGCCCGTGCTGTTGCTCGTTGTCGCGCTTGCCGGCTGTGGAATCTTCGGCAAGGAAATCGACCCAACCGAGGGCTGGAGCGCCGCGAAGCTCTATGCGGAGGCGGCGTCCGAACTCGATTCCAGCAACTACACGCGCGCCGTCGAACTCTACGAAAAGCTGGAGTCGCGCTATCCCTTCGGGCGTTATGCCATGCAGGCCCAGCTCGATGTCGCCTATGCGCACTATCGCGCGGAGGAGCCGGAGAAGGCCGTCGCCGCCGCCGATCGATTCATCAAGCTCTATCCGCAGAATCCGTTTGTCGACTATGCCTATTATCTGAAAGGCATCGTCAACTACAACCGCAGTGTGGGCTTCCTGGATCGCTACATCCCGACCGACCCATCCCAGCGCGATCCTGGCTCGGCACTCGACGCCTTCACCGATTTCTCCGCGCTGGTCGAGCGGTTTCCGGACAGCAAATACGCGGAAGACGCGCGTCAGCGCATGCTCTATCTGCGCAATAACCTCGCTAAGCATGAAGTCAATGTCGCACGCTATTACATGCGTCGTGGCGCCTATCTGGCCGCGGTCAATCGCGCCAACTACGTTATCGAGCGTTTTCAACGCACCAGCGCCGTCGAGGATGCGCTGGAGGTGCTGATCGACGCCTACCGCGCGCTGGACAAGCCGGAACTGGCCGCCGACGCCAAGCGGGTGCTGGATCTAAATCGTCAGGCCGGGCGCTTCGCGCCCGACGAGCCCGAGCCTGACGAGGTCGATCTGGCCCGCAAGCTGTGGGAATACCTCAAGCTCGACGAAGGCTAGGCCGTGTCCGGTTTCGCGGCTCTTCAACTCGCTTTGCGGCACCACGGACATTCGGCGGGGCGCGGTTTAAATGGCGGCCTCGTCTTCCTCGCCGGTGCGAATTCGCACAACCCGCGTGACCTCGGAGACGAAGATTTTGCCGTCGCCGATCTTGCCGGTGCGGGCGGCCGCGGTGATGGCGTTGATGCAGCCGTCGACCTGCTCGTCGGCGAGCACTAGCTCGATTTTGACCTTGGGCAGAAAATCGACCACGTACTCGGCCCCGCGATAGAGTTCGGTGTGGCCCTTTTGGCGCCCGAAACCCTTGACCTCGATCGCGGTCATTCCAGTGATGCCGGCGGCGGACAATGCCTCGCGGACATCGTCCAGCTTGAAGGGTTTGATGATGGCTTCGACCTTTTTCATGGGGATCTCCGTTGTGGGTCGCGGCGAATTGAAGTTCGGAAGTATAGGTTCACGACTGAACGATGAACAGCGCCACGGGCGCGCGGCCGTTCAGAAGCCGCTGGTGATCGGATACCGACGATCGCGCCCGAACGCCCGCTCCGAGATGCGGACCCCTGGGGGCGACTGCCGCCGCTTGTATTCGTTACGATCCACGAGCCGCGCCACTCGGCGCACCACCTCGGCCGGGTAGCCCTGGCTAACGATCGCCTCGACGCCCTCGTCCCGTTCGATATAGAGGCGCAGGATCGCGTCCAACACCTCGTAGGGAGGAAGGCTGTCCTGATCGGTCTGATCGGGTCGCAATTCCGCCGAGGGCGGCCGCGTCAGCACGCGTTCCGGAATCGCCGCCGAGCGCGTGTTGCGGTAGCGCGCCAGTCGATAGACCAGCATCTTGGGCACATCCTTAATAGGCGCGAACCCGCCCGCCATGTCGCCATAGAGCGTGGCATAACCCACCGCCATCTCGCTCTTGTTGCCGGTGGTCAGCAGGATGCGGCCGGTCTTGTTGCTGATCGCCATCAGAATGACCCCGCGACAGCGCGCCTGGATGTTTTCCTCCGTGACATCCGCCGGCTGTCCGGCAAAGGCCGGCTCCAGCATGTCCAAAAAGGTTCGGAAGGCGGGTTCGATCGGGATGATTTGCGTCGCCACGCCCAGCAGACGGGTCTCTTCGAGCGCGTCCTCGTTACTCATGTCGGCGGTATAGCGCGAGGGCATCAGGATCGCCTCGACTCGCTCCGCCCCCAGTGCGTCCACCGCGAGCGTCAAGGTCAGCGCCGAATCGATCCCGCCGGACAGGCCCAGCACCGCGCCGCTGAAACCGTTCTTGCGCACATAATCGCGCACCCCGAGCACCAGCGCATCATAGATGGCCGCCTCCTCGTCGGGCGGCGGCTCCAGCGTCTCGGGCTGCGTGGCGACGATCCGCCCGGCATCGTCGAAGTCGACGGTCAGCACGGACTCCGCGAAACCCGGCGCGCGCGCGACGATCCGCCCGGCACGATCCGCCACGAAGGAGGCCCCGTCGAACACCAGCTCATCCTGCCCGCCCACCAGATTCGCGTAGAGGATCGTCAGGCCGTGATCGCTTGCCCGCCGCACCACCAGCGCCTCGCGGTCCTCGCCTTTGCCGGCATGAAAGGGCGAGGCATTGAGATTGAGCAGGATCTGGGCGCCGGCCTCGGCCGCCTGGCGCGTCGGGCCGGCATGCCAGATATCCTCGCAGACACTCAGCCCGATCCGCAGACCGCGATGCTCGAACACCGTCGGCGTCGCACCCGGCTGAAAATAGCGCTTCTCGTCGAAGACGCTGTAATTGGGCAGATGCTGCTTGGCGTACTCGGCGATCACCTGGCCCTCGCGCAGCACCCCGGCGACGTTGAAGAGTCCGCCCACCGCCTGAAGCGGATAGCCCAGCACCAGGACGATTCCGGCGACCTCCGCGCGAATCCGCTCCAGCGCCGTCTCGACCCGGCGCATGAACTCCGGGCGCAGCAGGAGATCCTCCGGCGGATAGCCGGTCAGCGCGAGTTCGGGGAAGACCAGCAGGTCCGCGCCCTCGGCACGCGCCCGTGCGGATTCGGCGACGATGCGCGCGGCATTACCGGCGACATCGCCGACCAGCGGATTGATCTGTGCGATCTGGATACGACAAGCCAAGGTGGTTCGCTCCGAAGCTAAATAGTCTCAATCATAAAGAGTCGCCGTCGATCAACACGAATGCAAGCCCGTTTGGTCGTTCCCTGGCGGATGGTTAAACCGACTCAGGCAGCCAGTCTTCGTCCAGGATCTGTTCGAGAAGATAGGGGCATCCGATCGGGAAAAGATGCGGTTTCAGATCGGTTTCGATGACCGCCTCACGCACCGCCTTGCCATAGACCCTGGCGAGGGTTTCATCATCCAGACGCGCTTTCAGGCTGGGCGATTGTTCCAGCAGACGTTCGATGGCCGTCCGTTGATGAACGATGGTCAGCAGCCAGCTTCGGCCACGTTCCGGCTGATACTGGTATTTGAGCAGATGCAGGAGCAATACCTGCAAACGGTTCAGGAGTTCCCGACGTTCGCTGGCACTCATGCCTTCCAGTTCCTCGGCAAGATGCTGGGCGTCCACCTGATCGATCTGACCGGCGCGCAGCAACCGGGCGTTATGCAGGGCCCAGGCATGGAAATCGGCGTCATAAGTCAGGTTCTCTGTCATCGCTGTGTCCTATCGAGATGGATCGATTCGCGGAAAAGCCTGAACAGACTTATCAAATTCTATCAACCGTCGAGTGGATCAAGCCCCCAGCAATTCCGCCATCCGCGCCCCCATCGCCGCCGGCGAGCGCACGGTCGTGACTCCAGCGGTCTCCAGCGCGGCATATTTACCCTCGGCGGTGCCCTGGCCGCCGGTGACGATGGCCCCGGCATGTCCCATGCGCTTGCCGGCGGGCGCGGTGACGCCGGCGATATAGGCCACCACCGGCTTGCTCATCCGGGTCTGAATGAATTCCGCCGCCGCTTCCTCCGCGCCGCCGCCGATTTCGCCGACCAGGATCACCCCATCGGTCTCGGGATCGGACTCGAACAGCGTCAGACAATCGACAAAATTCAGCCCCTGGATGGGATCGCCGCCGATCCCGATGCAGGTGCTCTGACCCAGACCCGCGTGGGTGGTCTGAAACACCGCCTCGTAGGTCAAGGTGCCCGAGCGCGAGACGATCCCGATCCGCCCCGGTCGATGAATATGGCCGGGCATGATGCCGATCTTGCAGGCGCCGGGGGTGATGACGCCCGGACAATTGGGACCGATCAGCACTGACTCGCTGTTCGCCAGCGCCGCCTTGACGCGCAGCATGTCGAGCACCGGAATCCCCTCGGTGATACAGACGATGACCCGAATGCCCGCGTCCGCCGCTTCCAGGATGGCGTCCGCCGCATAGGGCGCGGGCACATAGATCATGGTGGCATCGGCGCCGGTTTCACTGACCGCCGCATGGACGGTGTCGAACACGGGGCGGTCGAGATGGCGCTGACCGCCCTTGCCGGGCGTCACCCCGCCGACCAGATTGGTGCCGTAGGCGAGCGCCTGTTCGCTGTGAAAGGTTCCCTGCTTGCCCGTGAAACCCTGACAGATCAGGCGCGTTCCGGCATCGATCAGGACGCTCATCGCGCGCCCTCCGGCGAGAACGTTTCACGGGCGCGACCCGCGGCGGCCGTGACCACCTTGTCGGCCGCCTCGCTCAGACTGCTGGCGGTCACGACGGCCAGCTCGCTGTCGGCGAGCATCCGCAGCCCCTGGGGCGCATTGGTGCCTTCCAGCCGCACCACGACGGGGACGGCGACATCCACCTCGCGCACCGCCTGCATAATGCCCTCGGCGATCAGATCGCACCGCACGATGCCGCCGAAGATATTGACCAGCACCGCCGTCACCTTGGGGTCGGAGAGGATGAGCTTGAACGCCTCGGCCACCCGTTCCGCCGTGGCGCCGCCGCCCACGTCGAGAAAATTGGCCGGCGCGCCACCGTGCAGCTTGACCAGATCCATGGTCGCCATCGCCAGTCCGGCGCCATTGACCATGCAGCCGATATTACCGTCGAGACTGATATAATTGAGTTCGTGCACCTTTGCCTCCGCCTCGCGGGCATCCTCCTGAGTAAGATCGCGCAACGCCTCCAGATCGGGATGACGATAGAGCGCGTTGTCGTCAAGATTGATCTTGGCGTCCAGCGCGACCAGCTCGCCCGTCTCCGTCACCACCAGCGGGTTAATCTCCACCTGACTGGCGTCGCACTCGATGGCGAGCCGGTAGATGCCGTCCATCAGGACCGCCAATGCCTTGATCCGCGATCCTTCCAGACCGAGCCCGAAGCCAAGCCTGCGCGCATGAAAGGATTGCAGTCCAGAGGCCGGATGGACTCGCGTCAGCAGGATCTTGTCGGGCGTCGCGGCGGCCACCGTCTCGATCTCCATGCCCCCGGACGCGGAGGCCATGAATAACATTTGCTCCGATGCGCGATCCACCAGCAGGCTCAGATAGAGTTCGCGGGCGATCGCGGTGGGTTGCTCCACCAGCAGGCAGCCGACGGGCAAGCCTTCCGGGCCGCTCTGGTGGGTGACCAGACGACTGCCGAGCAAACGGCGCGCCGCGCTGGCGGCCTGTTCGTCCGAATCGGCCAGGATCACGCCGCCGGCCTTGCCGCGCCCGCCCGCATGGATCTGCGCCTTGACGACCCAGCGCGCTCCGCCGAGTTCGGCGCAGGCCGCCAGGGTCGCCTCCGGCGTCGCCGCGACAATCCCCGCCGGCACCGGAATGCGATAACGACGAAAGAGCTGCTTGGCTTGGTATTCGTGTAGATTCATCGAATGCTCGCGGTCACGGTCGGAATGAATAGAGTAGATTCAGAGACGAATCCCATCCCGATGGCGGGGTTCGCGCAATTCTGATCCAAACCGCGTCCAGAGTGAAATACGTTCTTGCGGGTCGGGGACGGCGACCGCCGGTTCACGCAAGGCCGAGCCGACGCACAAATGACGCATGTCGCAACCGGACGATTTTTCAGTGTGTTGAGCGGCATTTCGATGACGAACGATAATCATGGACACTCGGGACGATCCGACGCCTCAGGCGATCAGCGGACGGTGCCGCGTCATGACAATACGCATTATCCGACATGGGGCGCATTACGTTGGCTGTTTCTCTTCCGATTCTGCATTTTACTCGTCCTGGCCCTGGCGTTCTCGCGCTCCTTCGGGGATCCCGCAAGCAGTGGCATCGACACCCCATTCATCTGGTCGATCCTGGCCGTTTACGCACCGCTGGTCCTGCTCGGCGGACTGGGTCTGCTCAACCGCTGGCCGTACCGGATCCAGCAGGTCCAGATTGGCATTTTCGCCGATATTCTTGCCTATACCCTCCTGATGCATGCCGCGGGCGGCATCGCCAGCGGACTTGGCATCCTGCTCGCCGTCGCGGTCGCCGCCGCCGCGCTGATGATGGAAGGTCGTCTGTCGCTCCTGTTCGCCGCGCTCGCTTCACTGGCCGTCATTGCCCAACAGATTTATTCGGCCATGCTGGACGATGCCCATGTCATCTCCTTCACGCAGGCGGGTCTGCTGGGTCTGTTGTTTTTCATGGTCGCGCTGATGTCGCATGTGCTGTATCGGCGCGTGCGTTCGGCGGAAGCCCTGGCGGCCCGACGCAAGGTCGACATCGACGACCTCTCCAAGCTGAATGACTTCATCATCCAGAGCATCGGCACCGGCATCCTGGTAGCCGACGGCGAACGCCACCTGCGCCTGCTCAATCAGGCCGCCCTGGATCTGCTCGGCGCCCGGCGGTTCAACGCCGGAGCGGCGCTGTCCGATCTCTCGCCCGAGTTGGGCAAATGGCTGGCGTTGCAGGTCCAACCGTCTCCACCCAATGGGCGGCTGATCCAGATTGGCAACCGTGAGATTCGCGTTTCGCTCAAGCTGCTGGGCGAATACCGCGCCAGTGGCGTCATCATCTATTTGCGCGACAATCAGGAGGTCGCCAGGGAGGCCCAGCAGATCAAGCTCGCCTCGCTCGGAACCCTGACCGCCAGCATCGCCCACAATATTCGCAATCCCTTGAGCGCCATGACCCATGCCAGTCAATTATTGACCGAAAGTCCGGGGCTGACCGACGATGACCGGCACCTGCTCGAGATCATCCGCCGCAACGGCGCACGTATCGAAGAAACCGTGCACAGCGTTCTGCAGCTCTCCCGCCGCAATCAGCGAGAACCTTCCCAGATCGTGTTGTCCGCCTGGCTCGACGAGTTCTCCAGCGAGTTCCGCGAACGCCATGAATTGCACCCCAGCGCGCTCCAGCTTCAGTGCGACGCTGACGACATCCGCGTCGAGGCGGACCCGCGTCACCTGCATCAGATACTCGCCAATCTGTGCGAAAACGCGCTCATCCATGGCAGGCAGGCCGATCAGCCGCCGCGCATCCTGATCCGGGCCGACCGGACCGATGATCTCAACGAGGCGCTGATCGAGGTCATCGACACGGGGCCGGGCATCGCGGAGGCGACCGTCAACGCGATCTTCGATCCCTTCTATACGACTAGCGCCAAGGGAACCGGACTCGGGCTTTACATCGCGCGAGAACTCGCCGAAAGCAATGGAATTCGGCTGACCTACCAAGCGGTCGCGCCTCACGGCAGTTGCTTCAGGCTGGTGTTTTCCGGCTGATCCGGAGCCTGACCGGGACGCCAAGGTCGTCGCCCAAGCGCCGCGAACGAAACGAAGCGGAGATGAATTGAGTGCGCCGAGCATGGATACTATTCTCAATCCCGGCGCGGAATCGTTCGAGAACAGATCGATGAAATCATCGGAGAGACAACGGGTGGACGCGTATCCGCCGCATTGGATACAGTGAAGATCATTGCCGGTCAGTTTCGTCCGGTTCTTCCGGATCAACCCAACGAGAAGACTCCATTGCACTTTTTTAAAATTTGGCGAGCTATCTTCCGTGGTCGCAAACGACGTCAACCGATCGCCCAGCCAGCGACCGACCAAGTCGCGCGGATTCCGTTGCTGGAGGACAGAGGGGAAGCCGAGATTCAGTGGTCCGCTGCCGATCTCGACCGTTGTTACGTCCAATGGTTGCTCGATCTCGATGCGTTTACCGAGCAGCCTTCGAATGAATCCGAGACGCACGCACTCGACTCCTTTACCCAGATGGCCACGGGGCAAACCGCCAGCGCGCATTTAGTGCCACGCCTGCCAACCGTGATTCCCCAGCTCATGCAGAGTCTGAAAGACGAGAAAATGACAGGCGCGCAGTTGGCGCGGCAAATTTCAAGAGACCCCGTGCTGGTCGGCGAAGTGATTCGACTGGCAAACAGTCCTTACTATCGAAGAAGTCATAAAATCGCGAGCATCGAGCAGGCGGTCGTGCTGGTCGGTCAGAACGGTTTGCGTCAGCTGATCGCCAGGGTGGCGTTCTACCCCATCCTGAACCTGCGCTCAGGTTCAATGACCAAGCGCGCCGGTTCAAAGATTTGGAGTCAGTCAGAGAAATGCGCCCTCGTCGGTCGTTGTTTGGCCGAACAACGGAAGGAAGATGTGTTTTCCGCATATCTTGCCGGGCTCGTTTCCAATGTCGGCATGATGGTCGGATTGCATCTGATGGACCAGTTGCTCAGCACAAAAGAGGAAGGCATCCCACGTTCCTGGGATTTTTATCATCGATTCATTCATCAGGCGGCACGCTTCTCCCATCGCATCGTGGAAGAATGGAGTTTTCCCGAGACCGTGGCTCTGGCGATTGGCGAGCTGGCCGAGCGCGACAGCAACGAGGCGATCTCCCCTCTCGGAAAGATCCTGTCTTTGAGCGATCGCTATAGCAAGATCAGTGTCCTGCAAGAGCATCGCCGGGTGCCGGCGGAGATCGATCTGGCGGCGGCCACAGCCGACCCCTGTTATGCTCAAATATCCTTGTGGTAGGCAACCTGCTCGCTCAATGGCGCCCCATACCCAGGTTGCATGTCCGCCAGCGCGATGGGTGAGACAGGCCTCTCGCCGAGTCAACCCGCGTTGCCATCCGGCCGCGGACTCAGCAGCATCGGGGCATGCACCCAGAGAAACAGCCCGAAGGCGAGGATCCAGCACAGACCGCCCGCCATCAGCCAAGCCTGATGGCCGGCGGGAGCGAGCAGTGGCGCCAAACCGCGCAACACCGCCGCGAGATTGATCAGGACGAAGGCGACCAGCGTCAGCGGTACCGCCTGCATCGGCCGACCGGTGTGTCCCATCGACACCCGCGACATCATCCCCAGCGTCACCACCCCCATCGCGCCGACCGTCAGGGCATGCAATGCGCCGCGCGGCGTCAAGGCGGTAAAGGCCGGCAGTCCATCCAGGATCAGCCCGAGCGCGAGCCAAAGCAGACCCACGTAGAGTACCGTCAGCATGGGCGTGGTCCAGATTCGCCGATCATGCCAGCCGAGCAGACGCGCCAGTTGCAGCAAACCCAGCGTGATCGCCAGGCCGCCCGCGAGCCGACTGAATGGCTGGATGAGGTCGACGATCAGCAGTCCGGCCGCCACCACGAAGGTCAGACGTTCGAGGACCGGAAACACCCGGGGCCGCGCGCCCGCGATGCCGCTCTTGATGAAAAAGGGCATCACCCGCCCCGAGACCAGCAGCAGGATCGCCAGCACCAGATCCAGCATCAGACGATGACCGCGCGTCGCGCCTCCGGCGAACAGGCCGAGCGCATCCAGATGCACCATCGCCCCGGCCAGGGTCATGCCCGCGAAGACCGCCAGAAAGACCCGATTGACCGGATTGGGGCCATGCCAGAGCGGGCGCCAGAGCGCGAGCGCCAGCGCCGGGAAAAAGGCGAGATCAAGCAGCGCGATCAGCAGCGGCGGCAACCCCAACCAGGGCGCGAGCCGACCAGCCAGCCAGAGCCCGACCAGCGCGGCGAGTCGGGCACCGGTCGCCGTCGGCATCCCGGTCCAGTTGCGCACGGCGGTCAGCAGAAACCCGGCGATCACCGCCGCGAGATAGCCGAACAGCATCTCGTGAGCATGCCAGGCGGTCCCGGCAAGATAGCTCGGTTGTGGCCAGAGACCGCTCAGGATCGCCAACCAGACGGCGACGGAGAGGATCGCCGACAGGCCAGCGGCCAGAAAGAAGGGACGGAACCCGAGCGCGAGGACGGGGATGGCGGTGAGGGTCATGTGCGTCGGGGCCAGTTGGCGACTAAAGCGAAGCTTGCGCGGACGTTAGCCGTCGCGACAACCGCCCACCTTGATGCTGGTCAAGCACCATATGCATCCCGGCGCCATCGGCTAGGCGCTTGCTGGTGGCTGACGGCTGACGGCTGATTCAATGTTCGCCCTTGGTGCGCAGCAGACCCGCCAGTCGATTACCCTGCTTCTGCGGACCGCCGCGCGGAAAGAGCCGGTGAAGATAGCGATTGCTGCCACGCTCGCGGCCCCAAACCACGCGAAAGTGGAGGATCATGTCGCGCACCGTCGCCTGGGTGCCCTGTCGAGCAAAGCGGGCACGCAGATAGCGAATCATCTCCCAATGCTCGGCGTTCAGCGTCAGTCCCTCCTGTGCGGCCAGTGCGCGAGCGAAGTCCTCCGACCAGTCGGAGGGATCGACCAGATAGCCCTCGCTATCGGTCAGGATCGCGCGCTCGCCGACCCGCACCGCGCGGGTCGTCATGCTCGGGTAGGCGTTGCTGCCGCTCGGGAATTCGCCAGGGAGCCCGCGCGAGTCCCGCTCGGACTGGGTGATCGACCACAGCTCGATCGGAATCTCGCCGTCGAGCCGGCCCTCGAAGCGCTCCACTCCGGAGACCAGGATCTTGCCGCTGGTCGGGGGCAGGTCGAAGCTGGCCAGACCCGCGCGATCGGTCAGCACCGGCGCGGTCTCGCTGCCGTCCGCGTCCAGGCGCAGGACAACGGGAGTCCGCTTGAGTGGCTCATGGGTAGCCTTCATGGAAATTCTGACTGCGATCATCGTCTGCTCTCCGACGGTTACGACATCCGGTGGATCGGCGGTGCCAGACGGCCCGAACCGAATCCACACTGACTCTGATGAAGTCAGCTTAGTGGCGATCACAACTAAAGAAAAACGAAATGATTCGGTCTTTGGTATCGGAGATTTCGATAGAATCAGACAGACAGGCACGGAGTCACCACGATGGATCTCGATCAGATCAAGACCTTTCTCGCGGTCGCCGCCCAAGGCAGTTTCCTGGAGGCCGCCGCACGGGTGCATGTCACCCAGTCGACGGTGAGCGCGCGTATCCAGAACCTGGAGCAGGGGCTCGGCGCGCGGCTGTTCGTGCGCAACCGCTCGGGCGCCAGCCTCACCCCGGCCGGTCAGCGCTTCCTGCGTCACGCCAAGACCCTGCTGCTGACCGTCGAGCAGGCGCGGCACGATGTCGGTCTGCCGAGCCGCTTTCGCGCCAGCCTGACCATCGGCGCGCGCATCGCGCTGTGGGACGACTTCCTCCCGCGCTGGGCCGGGCGGATGCGCGCGGCGGCGCCGGACATCTCGCTCAATACCGAGATCGGCTTCGAGGATGATCTGATGCGCCGCATTATCGCCGGGACCATGGATCTGGCCCTGATGTACAGCCCGCAGCAGGGCGCCGGCATCCAGGTCGAGCATCTGTTCGACGAGACCCTGATCCTGGTCGGCGGCGATCCGGAGCAGCCCGCGTTGGACGACGGCTATATCTATGTCGACTGGGGGCCGACCTTCTACGCCCAGCACCGCAAGGTCTATCCGGACCTGGAACGTCCCGCCCAGACCGCCAACATTGGCTGGCTGGGATTGCAGTTGATCCTCGCCAACGGCGGCACCTGCTTCGTCCCCGAGCGGGTCGCCGCCAGCTATCTGCGCGGCGGCTGTCTGCATCGGGTCGAGGGAGTACCGACCCTGACCCTGCCGGCCTACGTCGTCTATCCGGGCGACAGCGACTCCAGCGAACTCGCCATCGCGCTCGCCACGCTGCGGGCGCTCACCGCCGAGGGCGCGGCGACGAGTGCTGACCGCTCGGATGCTGGAGCGGTGCACGCGACGGCGCCTCAGAAAGTCGGTTGACACTCAGCAGCCAGGCTCTTCCCAAACAGCTTCTTTCTCCACCGCATCCATGAAGCCTTCCACGGTGAAGCCTCTTGGGTAAAGCGATCTCTCAGTGTGAGCATCGTCCGAAATCGCAATGTCGTGTTCTTGGAACCGGCCGGAAAGGATTCCGGCAGGATCGTTCAACAAATGCCGGTCGTCCCGCAGTGCGATCAGTACCTCCTCCAGGGATACCTTGAGAAAGCCGCTGAATCGCTGATGGTCGCATTCGATCGAGGTATCGACGATCCAACCATGGACCGAGACTGAGCCAGCGTCTCCCGCAAGATTCAACTCGGCGGCTAGATCCGATCCCTCGGACAGGGCGCGCTCGACGGCGGGAACCTTGCGGCGCAATTGGTGGCCGGCTTTGCGGAGTGTCGTCGTTCCGTGCAGCCACGCATCGCGTTGCGACTGTCGGATGAAAGTCGATTTCACCTCCAGCACCAGCACAATCCTACCCAGTGCACAGATGAGATCAACCTCGCCAGCGCGGGCATCGGATTCGTCCACGGGTTGCCAGTTCAGCACGACGCGGAATCCCCGCGATTCGAAGAGTCGGCCGAGTTGTTCCTCGATTCGCCGCGTTTCGAGCCTGGCGTCGCCGCGTCGCGCGCCAATCCGTCGGAGATTGTTGATGGCGGCCGTGCTGTTGTTTTGCAGACCGAAGATCCAAGGTAGCTGGATCAATAGTCGGTCCATCTTCAAGATCGGACGTTCAAATAATTTCGGATGGAGCCCCGGCTCTCCTTGTCGGAGCCGTGCAGCCAGAGTCACCAAGTCGTTTGTCCAGAAGTCGAGAATGGCGGCTGCCATCAATGGGCTGCCGCGTGGCGACTTCTTGCTGACGGTCCAGCCGACGATTCTCTCGATCTTCGCCTTGCGGTCGGACCAGGTGAGCGGAAAGCGGTTATGACCCGTCGCGATGCCTTCCAGGGCCAATAGACTCAGTGCTGGCGCCCAATGTCCTGTCTCGTTGAGATGGGTGACGAAGGCTTGGAGAAAGTCGCGTTGGTAGAATGCTGACGTCAACTCCGTTGCCAGTAGCGCCTGAAAGAGATCGACTTGCACCCCCGAGTCGGTCGTCACCGCGTCATCGAGTCCGTACACATCGGTTAGTTGAAGCTTCGTGCGAATCGCTCGGATACAGGCAACGCGGTTGGCTTCGTGGTTCTCTGGCAGTCCGATCGTTTTTGTCGCCAGATCCGAGTGAAAGAACTCGACCAGCGCACGGTAGAACCAATAGCCGTGAAGCCGTTCGAGTTTTCTGCCGTCACGTTTCCACGCGGCACGAACAGACGCATCGCGTTCAACGATATCCAGCGCCCTATCTCCAATGCGCACGAACTCGATCCCATCGTCGAAGCTGAAGGCATCCGCCGATTGAGAGATGAAGCTGTTCAACTCGATCTGAGCTTCAAGCAGTGCCTCAAACGCCGCTCTGAGATCATGTCGCGGCGGCGGGCCATCTGGCGAAGGGAACAGGTACGGCGATAAATGTGTTCTCAGCGACCGCCCCAAATCCTTTTCCTTCGGTCTCAGCGAGGTCGCGGAGGCAGTCGCGAGCTTCCAGATCAGAATATCGTTGATGGCCTGCCACTGACCTTCGGCGACACTCCGCTCCTCGGTCGGTCTCCATGGCATGGCGAACTCAGCGGGGTTCAGTCGCTCAAAGGCGTAGAGGCTGGCATAGATCAGGATCTCGAACGGTGAGAGATCGACGAGCATCTTCTTCCAGATATCAACCGTCGCCACACGCTCTCGGTAGGCACCGTCGAAGATGTCGAGCATGCGACAGAACTCGGCGATGTTCGGGTTCGAGCTGGCAATCCGATCAAGCTCGGTGCGGCGGGGCGAATGCTGTTGGAGCACGAGACCGGAATAACGGACCGCCCGGCGGACAAGGCGCGGGGATTCCGCGGCGATCCGTTCGAGCAGGAGAGGATTCGCTACAGGTTCCTGGCCGAGATAGCGGGCCAGTGCAAGCGTTGCCCCTTCTGCCTGCCACGCTTCGCTTGGAATACCGTTGACGACGTCACTGGACCAAAAGTCCGAATCGCGCTGATGTCGGCTGTACTTCTGTTTTCCTCGGGTTGCTGGCTTGTTATCGAGATAGGCGTCGACGACGTTCTCGGTTGCCAGAAGCACTGAAGCGCCAGCTTCGAGTTGTTGTTCAAACAGCCTGTCGTACAGGTTGACGCTTGTTGTGTCTTCGGGGGATCGACTCATGATGGATGGCCTCTTCGGTCCATGAACTGCGGCCATGCACTGTACCAAATCGCGTTTTGCGACGGGCGAAGGAGTCGGTTCAGGAATCGGCGATCCGTCCTCGCGGTCGGTGAAGGGCGACCGGGAGAAGATTCCTCCCGATCACCCCTCACTCCAACCCCCGCCCCTCCCCAGCCTCCTCGTGCGTGCGCCCATCGCGGATGTGATAGATGCGCTCAAAGGTCGGGATGATCTTCTCGTCATGGGTCACCACGATGACGGCGGTCTGATACTGGCGCGCCATGCGGTTGAGGATGCGGATGACCGCCAGGGCGCGTTCGCTGTCGAGCGGCGCGGTGGGCTCGTCGGCCAGGATCACCGGGGGGCGGTTCACCAGGGCGCGGGCGATGGCGACGCGCTGCTGCTCCCCGCCGGAGAGCTGGGAGGGCATCGCCCGGGCGCGGTGCGCCACGTCCAGGGCCGCGAGCAACTCGCGCGCCCGCTCCCGTGATTCGCCGTTGGGGCGCCCGGCCAGCATCGGCAGCAGGGCGACGTTGTCGGTGACATCCAGGAAGGGGATGAGATAGGGCGCCTGGAACACGAAGCCGATCTTGTCGCGGCGCAGCGCGCGCAGGTCTGGGATGCGCCAGCCCTCGTCATAGATAGATGTGTCCCCCAGGGTCATGCGCCCGCCGCTAGGCTCGATCACCGCCCCCAGACACTTGAGCAGGGTGCTCTTGCCCGAGCCCGAGGGGCCGACCAGTCCCACCACCTCGCCGGGGGCGACCGCCATGTCCACCCCGCGCAGCGCGTCCACCGCCGTGTCGCCGCGGCCGTAGCGTTTGCGCAGCCCCTCGATGCGAATCCCTTGTGCCCGTTCCGTCATTAACTCAGCCACCGATGGCCTCCGCCGGGTCGACCCGGAGCGCGGCGCGGATGGCGACCAGGCTCGCCAGCACGCAGATGATCACCACGATCAGAAAACCGCGCGCCGCGTCGCCGGGCAGCAGCAGGACGTATTTGGGAAACACCGGCGCCCACAGGGTCGCGACCGTCTTGCCGACGATGAAACCGATGACGCCGAGCCCGATCGCCTGTTGCAGGATCATCCCGGCGATGGTGCGGTTGCGCGTACCGATCAGCTTGAGCACCGCGATCTCGCGGATCTTGCCGAGCGTGAGGGTGTAGATGATGAAGGCGACGATGGCCGCGCTCACCACCGAGAGGATCACCAGGAACATGAAGATCTGACGCGCCGAGGTAGCGATCAGCTTGGCCTGGAGGATCTCGTTCATCTCGGCGCGGGTATAGACGCTCAGATGCTTCCAGCGCCGGATGTCCGCCGCCACCTGGTCGGGATACGCGTGGGGCGTCAGGCGCACCAGGATGGCATTGACCGAATTGCTCTGGGTCTGGGCGGCGAGCACGGCGTCCAGCACCTGCGGCTGGCCGGGGCGATTGAAGGCCGGGTTGGCGGCGCTGCGCCGGCGTTGGGCGACGATGGCGTCGTTGTCCTTGAGGAACTGGGCCTCTTGCGCGTCCTTGAGCGGGATGAACACCATGGGGTCACCGCCCGAGGAGACGGCGCGCCGGGTCAGGCCCACCACCCGGTAGGCATGACGGCGGATGCGCAGTTGCTCGCCGAGCCGAAAACCGGTCGAGATGTCCGCCACCGCCTCGTAATGACCCCGGGTCAGATGCCGCCCGGCGACCAGGGATTCCGGCTGGCCGGGCTCGCCGAACCCGCCCGGCACCACGCCGACCACCATGGCGCGACGCGCGCGCGCGTTCGGATCGCCGGTCGCCGGATCATCCGTCAGGGGGCTCACCTGCATGGTGAGATAGGTGACGTTGGCGGCACGCGCGACCCCCGGCAGGGTCTGGAGACTGCGATAGAGGTCGTCGGCGAGATTGGACGGCTCGGCGTAGGGACCGAGGGTGTCCTTCTGCACCGCCCAGAGGTCCGCCCCGCTGTTGTCCAGCAGCACTTCGGCATCGTCGACCATGCCGCGATAGATGCCGGCCATCGACAGCGTGACGCCGATCAGCAGCCCGAGCCCGATCCCGGTGAAGACGAACTTGCCCCAGCCGTGGAGGATGTCGCGTCCGGCGAGACTGATCATGGGGCGACCCCTGGGAGCTGCTCGACCACCTTGACCCGGCGTCCGGGCGACAGCGGGGCCTGGCTGTGCCAGATCACCGTCGCGCCTGGCGTCAGGCCGGAGCGGATCTCCACCCAGCCGTCGAGATCGCGCGCGCCGATGGTGACGGGCACGAAGCGCGGTCCCCCGTCGTCATCCAGCACCCAGACGCCGAGCGCGTCCGCGCGGCGGTGCAGCGTGGCATTCGGCACGGCGGGCGCGGCGGGCCGGGGCGCCAGTGCCACCGTCACCTCCGCCAACTCGCCGAGCCGGGGCAAGGGATCGGGGAGATCGGCGAAGACCACCTTGGCCAGCAGCTCCTCGGTGATGGCATCGGCGCGCGGCTCGACTCGCTCGACCCGTCCCTCCAGCGCGCCGAGGGGCTGGGAGCGCAGCGCGATGCGGGCCGCGAGGCCAGCGCGCAACGCCCCCGCGCCGAGCTGATCGAAGCGGACATCGACCCAGAGACTGGCGGGATCCACCACTTCCACCACCGACTGACCCGCCACCACCGTGCTGCCTGGCTCGGCGTCGCGCGACACCACCAGGCCGCCCAGCGGCAGGCCATCGGCCGGGGCGACGAGGCGCAGCGTGTCGCGCTGGCGCACCAGCGCCGCGCGCTCCGCGCGCACCCGTCCGAGATCCTGCTCGGCGGATTCAAGATTGGCCAACCCCAACGCCACACCGGCCTCGGCGATTTGGGCCTCCTGCCGCTTGGCCTCCGCCGTGTCCTCGCTAGCGGTGCGCGCCAGCAGAAGCTGCTCGTAACGCCCGACCTGGGCGCTGGCGAAGTCGCGCCGCGCCTGGGCGTCGCGCACCTGGGCGCGCGCCGCGACCACGCCGGACTCGGCGCGGCGCAGGGCGGCGTCCTGGGCGGCGAGGCGCTCGTCGAGATCGACCGGGTCCATCTCGCCGAGCCGCTGCCCGGCCTTGACCCGGTCGCCGACCTGGACCTCGACCTGGCTCACTCGCCCGGCGATGGTCGGGCCGATCCGGTAGGTATAACGCGCCTCGACCGTCCCGACCCCGAACAGGGCCGGCGCGATCGCGCGTTCCTCCACGCTGACCAGGGTCACCGGCACCGGGGCCAGCGGCCCCGAGGTCAGCGCCAGCCACGCAAAGGCACCGAGCAGCGGAATGAGCACGGCGAGCAGGGACAGGGCGCGCCGGTTGGGTTTGGGTAGATTCATCGAAGACTCACAGCATCGGGAGATTGAAAAACGGCGTGGCCCGTGCGACCTAACCGAGCCGGCTACAGCCAGAACTCGGGATAACGTCGGGCGGCGATGAGATTGTTGAACAGCAACGCCACGGCGAGCAGCACCAGCGGGCCGAGCGTGGCCGGGATCAGCACGAAGAGATACCCCAGTTCGTGCACCTGATCCGAGCCGATGACCGCGATCAGCGCCGTCGCCCCGCCGGGCGGGTGCAGGGTCCGGGTCAGGTGCATGAGGGCGATGGCGGTGGCGACCGCGACCGCCTGCGCCAGCCAGGGCTCGCCGCCGAGCCACTGCCAGCAGGTCACGCCCACCAGCGCCGAGAGCACATGTCCGCCGACCAGGTTGCGCGGCTGCGCGAGCGGACTGCGCACCGCGCCGAAGACCAGCACCGCCGAGGCGCCGAGCGAGCCGATGACGAGCGTCAGATCGGTCCCGGCGAAGAACCACTGATTCAGCCAGGCGACGGCGGCGATCCCCAGGAAGGCGCCCGTCCACGACCAGAGCACCTCGGACAGGCTGACCCGGGGCGGGCTGCCATGGGCGCTGCCGCGCATCTTGTTAAAATAATCCATGAGCCTCATGGCCGGCGATTCGGGCGATAGGCGCTCAGAAAGACCTTGCGCTGGAGCAGCCCCGCCAGGCGGCCATCGGCGGCAAGCACCGGCATGGCGCGACCGGGATGGCTGGCGAAGGCGGCGATCAGGTCGCGCGGGCCGGCGTCGAGCGGCACGCAGACTGCCGGCGCCGACATGAGCTCGCCGACCGGGCGATGGTGCTGCTCGGACTTGATACATTTGGCGTCCGCGATCACCCGCGCCAGCAGTGCAAGAAAGGTTTCGGCCCCCAGAGCGCGCAGCACGTCGGTCTCGGTCAAGATGCCGAGCACGCGCCGCTGCGCGTCCACCACCGGCAGTGACTTCAGCCCTTGGCGCACGAAACTGGGGATGGCCTCCGCGAGCGGGGTCTCGGGCGTCAGCGGGCTGACCTGACCGCGCATCAGTCGCCCGGCGGTGATGCCGCTGAACAGCCGGTCGAGCGCATGGCGATGCGCCAGATGATAGACGGCGCGGAAATCCATCGTGGTGATGTCGAGATAGCCGGGGATCTCGCGCATCGCCTCCAGGATGTCGGCGTCCGTGAGGTCGATCTCGCCGAGATCGGCGGACTCAATGGGCGCATCTGGCGAAGAACTCTGAATCATCGGAAGGATCCTCCGCGAGTTGCACGGAGCGGGCCAGTTGGCAGATGGAATTCAGGTTAGGCGGCGGAGCGAGCGCGTGCCTTGATCGACATCAAAATCGAAACTGGCCCTATCCAGAAGCGAATTCCAGAATCCTTGATGAACCGTCCGGCTGATCTCGCCATCGAGACAGACCTCGATCACCCCTGCCCCGCGCCCCGCGCCGCCGAGGGTCTCTGCCAGCGCCTCGCGGAATCCGGCCCCGTCGCTGACCGTGCGATGGACGATCCCGAATGGACGCAGCAGATCGCCTAGCGGGAGGTCGACCGGCGTGCGCCAGAGTCGCTCGAAACCGGGCAGTCCCTGTTGCGGGAGATAGTCGAAGATCCGGCCGCCGCCGTTGTTCAGGACGATGCAAGGGCGGTCGAGTTGCCGCAGTAGCAGCAGACCGCTGAGGTCGTGCAGGAAGGAGAGATCCCCGAGCAAGCCCGTCGTGGGGACGCCGCTGGCATTCAGTCCGGCGAGCGTGGAGGACTGACCGTCGATCCCGCTCGCCCCGCGATTGCCGAAGACGCGGAGCGCGGTGGCGCGACTGCCGGACCAGGTGTCCAGTTGGCGGATCGGCATGGAATTGGCGCAGAACAGACCGTCGCCCTCGGGCAGGGCGGCGAGCAGATCGGCGAGCAGATGGGGCTCGCACCAGGTAGACCGCGCGAGATAGTCGGCGGCCAGTCGCTCCAGGTGGCGCTCGGCGGTGGTCCAGCGGGCGAGCCAGGCGGGGGCGGCGAGGTTACCGCCCGTCGGTTCGATCTCCGACGCGGCGAGCCAACGGCAGACGCTGGCGGCATCCGCGCGAATCCGCAGTCGGACATCCTGAGTGGGATCGCTCCAACCCTGACCCGGATCGACCAGGATGGTGGGGATGTCGGCCAGCCAGCCGAGCAGGATCTTGGAGACGGGTGCGCGGCCAACGCGCAGCACCCAGTCGGGTTTCAGTGCCGCCGCCGCGCGGGGGTTGCGCAGCAGGCTGTCGTAGCGGGTGATGCGATGTTCGGAGCCGGGGCCGAAGCGCAGTCCGGAGAGCGGATCGCAGAGCACGGGGACGGCCAGCCGTTCGGCACAGGCCCAGAGCGCATCGGCGAACGCGGGCGGACAGGCGCCCGGTCCGCAGCAGATCAGGCCACGGCCGGAGAGCAGGGAGGCGAGGTCGGGTATTCCGGCGTTTTGCCCCTCGTCCCAGCCAGTCTCCCCGAGGGGGGTGCGGTCTTGGTCGAGCCGGTGGAGCGATGGCGGATGTGGCCGCTCCGAGCGGGGTTGAGTCGACGCTGGAGCGTCCGTACTTGCTCCCACGCTGGAGCGTAATGGGAGCCAGAGGGGCCGGGTGGGCCAGAGGGTTGGCATTGGCGCGGGTTCTGCCGCGCAATCCGCGTCAGGCACCAGCGGTTCGCGAAACGGCAGGTTGAGATGCACCGGTCCCGGCCAGTTCCCCTGGCTCACCGCCGCCGCGCGCGCGCCCAGCGCGCGGATCGTTTTGAGCGCGGCCGGCCCTTCTTCAGCCGCGCCGGGATCGTGGAATTCGCGCACGAAGCCGCCGAACAGCCGGGTCTGATCGATGGTCTGATTCGCCCCCCAGCCGCGCAACTCGGGCGGGCGGTCGGCGGAGAGCAGGAGCAGCGGGATGCCGGATTCGGACGCCTCGATGACGGCCGGAAACCAGTGGGCGAGCGCGCTCCCGGAGGTGCACAGCAGGCCCACTGGACGGCCCGTGGCCCGCGCCAGGCCGAGCGCGAAAAAAGCGGCGCTGCGCTCGTCCAGGATTGGGGTCAGTTCCAGCTCGGGCTGGCGTTGGCCCGCCAGCACCAGCGGGGTGGACCGCGAGCCGGGCGAGAGCACCAGCCGCCGCATCCCGCCCGACATCAGCCCGTCGAGCAACGCCAGCGCCCAGCGCAGATTGCGGCAGCCTTGATCGGTCGTGTCTTCGCGGCTCATCGCAATTCAAGCGAACTGGAGCGCGGTCGACATGGCGGCGAGCTTGTGCTCGGTCTCCTGCCATTCGCTCATGGGGTCCGAGCCGGCGACGATCCCCGCCCCGGCATAGAGATCGGCGATCCGCTCGCTGATGCGCGCGCAGCGCAGCAGCACCCAGAGTTCGCCGGTCAGGTCCGGCTCGACGATGCCGGCGGCGCCGGTGTACCAGCCGCGCTCCAGCGGTTCGCTCCGGTCCAGCCAGGCGCGCGCCTCCCGACGCGGCTGTCCGTTGGTCGCCGGGGTGGGATGGAGCAGTTCGGCGAGCCGAAAGACATCCACGTCGGGGTGCAATTCGCCCCGCACGATGCTCCGCAGATGCTGGACGTTGTTGAGTTGCAGAATCTGGGGGCCATCGGGCGGCTCCAGGGAACGGCTGCATTGGCTCAGCGCCTCGGTCACGGCCTCCACCACAAATTGATGCTCGCGCAGATTCTTTTCGCAGGTCCGCAGACCTCGGGTGAGTTGCGCGTCGCGATCGGCGTCCTCGGCGCGGCAGGCGGTGCCGGCGATGGCATCGGCCTCGATGCGGTTGCGACGCTGGGTGAAGAGACGCTCGGGGGTCGCGGCCACGAAGCTAGTCCGATGGCGACGGATGCTCACGACCTGGCAGGAGGGAAACAGATAGGACAGGGCCGCGTTGAGTCGGGTGAGGTCGAAGCGGCGCTGACCGGTCAGGCGCAGCCGGCGACAGAGGACAACCTTGCGCAATCGCTCCCGGTCGATCTCGTCGAGCGCCGCGAACACCAACTCGCGCCAGGCGTCCTGATCGGGCGTGCTGACGCCACGCTCCAGGTGCGCCGGGGTGAGCGGATCCAGCGCCGGCAGATCGAGCAGCGGTACGATCTGGTCCAGTCGGTGTTGCCAACGTGTCAGCAGTGACTCGATCCCCATCGGCAGCGCGGTGGTGAGGATGAGCGCGGCCTGTCCGCCGTGCGAACAGAGCGCCAGCTCTGGCAGCCAGAAGAGCGCATTCGGCAGATCCTCCTGCATCGCGTTCGGTGGCGCGTTGGGCGAGGCGGCAAAGCCCAGCATCCCGAAACCCAGAAAGCCGGTTTCGTCCGGGTCGATCTGCTGCCAGTTGGCCGCCACGCCCCTGGCTGCCGCGCGCAGCATCCGCAAGCGGTCCGGACCCCGCGCCCGCCACTCGCCGGCGATGCCGTAGCCGGCGCGTAGGTCGCCGCGATGGTTGTGCGCGAAATGGAACTGCGGCCCCGCCAGATCGGGCGCGATACCGAGTCCGTGGGGGAGTTCGAGGATCAGCGAGACATAGCCGCCCGGTTGTCCGAGGGGCAGGGTGCCGATCGTTTCGTGGAGGCGAGCCTTGAGCTGCTCCAGGACTTTGAGCGGTGCGAGCATGACGGGATCGTCAACGACCCCGCCCTGAAGGGCGGAGCTTGTAACTATGCTCCTGGCATCCGTTCCGATCATCGCACGCTACGATAGGCTGTTTGACGGCAGCCTTTGTCGCGATGTTCATCGCGGCGTTGTCATCCGCGTTCGCTGTATGACCACACGAGACACACAGAAAACTGGATTGGGTTTTGCGGTTGGCCTTCGCAATATGCCCGCACGCACAGCAAGTGCGCGAGGTATTGCGCGGGTCGATGTATTGCACAACGACGCCGTGCAGCTTCGCCTTGTATTCGACGAAGGATTGCAGTTGGAAAAAAGACCACCCGCTG
>NZ_CAIPNF010000364.1 GCF_903866365.1 uncultured Thiocystis sp. | reverse complement strand
CTCCGGGAAGGGCGGATAGTCGACTCGCGCGCCGGCGGCAAACCGCCTGACCTCGCGCTTGTACTCCTTCAGCAGCGAGATCATGTCGTACTCGGGGTGCCCCTGAAAGAAGATCTGCCGGAAGCCGTCCGCGCTGACGGCTAGGTGAACGCCCGCGTCGTCGCTCTCGGTGAGGACATGCAACCCGGCGGCATCGAACTGCGCGCGGCCGATGTCATTGAAGCGCGAATGCGGCACATCGAAGCGCGTATTGACATCGCTCACCAGCGGATGCGTCCGGTCCACCACCCGGTGCGCATACACCCCCCAGCACTTCGCCGGCAAGGGCTGGCGCGCCTGACGGTAGCGAAACTGCATCACGGCATGGGTCGCCAGACAGGAGCAAAGCGTCGAGCACACCTTGTCATAGGCCCAGTCGACCACCTCGATCAGCGGTTCCCAAAACGGCTCGCGAGACAGATCCGAGCCGGTGACATTGGCCCCGGTGACGATCAGCGCATCCAGCCCTTCCTCGCGGATTTTCTCGAAGGACTCGTAATAACGCTGGATATACGTCTGGGTCTCGGGACCGCGCGCCAGGGTGTCCAGGGTGAAGGGGTGGACGTAAAACTGCGCGATCGGATTGCTCTGACCCACCAGGCGAAAAAACTGCCGCTCGGTCGCGGCCAGGGCCGCATCGGGCATCATGTTGAGCAACCCGACGTGCAGCTCGCGGATATCCTGCTGAAGCGCCCGATCCGGGTCGAGAATCTGCTGGCCCTCCTCGCGCAGACGGGCGAAGGTGGGGAGGTCGTTATGGGCGACGATTGGCATGGAATGTGTCCGTTCCTAAGATCATTTTAGAATTCAAGGGGATGCTGAAACGAGAGACGAGTCCTGAAGCGCGAGTGGAAATCCGCGTCGACTGCGGCTTTTAGCGACCGCCTCCAGCGGCGAAGTGATCGTAACCGCCCCCATCGGTTGCGAATAACCCGCCATCCGGCAACCGACACGTCAGACCCGCTTTCGCCCGCATCCGTCCCACCGTCCGGATCGGACAATCCAGCCCGGCGCCTAACTCCCAAACCTCCCGAGCATGTTCGGCGGGAAGACAGAAGCAGAGTTCATAATCGTCCCCGGAGGACAGCGGCAGCGACCAGTCGCCCGTGCGGGCCACGACCTCGGCCACCGGCGACGAGAGCGGCAAGCGCGCCAGATCCAGTTCCGCGCCTACCCCGGAGGCGGCCAGAAGGTGGCCGAGATCCCCGGCCAGGCCATCCGACAGATCGATCATGGCCGTCGCCAGCCCGCGCAGCCGCAACCCGAGTTCGACCCTTGGAGTCGGATACTCGAGGCGACGGCGCAACGCGGAGTCGACCGCCTCGCCCGCGAGCAAACCGCGCAGCGCCAGCCCCGCATCGCCCAGAGTACCGCTCACGCAGACGAGATCGCCCGGACGCGCGCCATCGCGTCGCACCGCCGCGCCGACCGGCACATGGCCATGCACCTGCACCGTCACGCTCAATGGACCGTGCGTGGTATCGCCGCCGACCAGCCGGATTCCGTGTGCATTCGAGAGCGCGGCGAAGCCGGCGGTAAAGAGGCGGATCCAGTCTTCATCCGCTGACGGCAGCGTCAGGGCGAGCGTCGACCACGCCGGCGCGGCGCCCATGGCGGCCAGATCGCTGAGTCCCACGGCCAGCGCTTTATGGCCGATGGCCTCGGGAGCGCAGTCGGGGAAGAAATGAATTCCGGCGGACAGGGTGTCGATACTGACGGCCAGGCACTGCCCCTCGGGAATCGCGAGCAGTGCGCAATCGTCGCCGACACCCAAGGCCACATCCGCCCGCCGTGGGCCGATGTCGGCAAAAAAGGTGCGGATCAGATCGAATTCGGACACGAGGCAAGGCTGGCGGATGCGCGGCGAGCCGCGCACCTGGAAGAGTCGGTTCTACGCATCGGAGGGCGGTTCCTCGCTGGCTGATGGTGTAGTTGGCAGCGGACTCCGATCCGTCCCCGCGGCATGACGACGGGCAATCTTGTCCAGCACGCCGTTGACATACTTGTGCCCCTCATGGGCACCGAGCAGCTTGGTCAACTCGATCGCTTCGTTGATGGCAACACGATTCGGAATATTGTCCGAGAACAGGATTTCGAAGACGCCCAGACGCAGAATCGCCAGCTCGACCGGATCCACCTGGGTGATCGGACGATCCAGAAAGCGATCCAGTTGGGCGTCGATCTCCTGGATCCGCGCCGGCACGCCGGTCAGCAGTTGCTCCAGGAGTTCCAGATTGAACTTGAAACGCTGCTTGGGATCCGGGGTGGCATCGTCGTCGGCGCCGCTCAACGACATCGCGACGGCATCGAGCCATTCGGGATCGTCGAGCAGGTGGCGCTTGATCGACATCGGATCCTCGCCGGTCAGACGCCATTGATAGAGCGCGAGCGTGGCGTAACGGCGCGATTGGGTGCGGGGGCTTACTTTGTCGGTGTTCGTCATTCGGTCAGTTGATCTGTCTCAGTAGATCGGCCATTTCCAGGGCGGACATCGCCGCCTCGGCACCCTTGTTGCCGGACTTGGTGCCGGAACGCTCGATCGCCTGTTCGATGCTGTCGACGGTCAGCACGCCGAAGGCGACCGGCAGACCATACTTCAAACTGACCTGAGCCATGCCCTTGACGCACTCGCCGGCGACATACTCGAAATGCGGCGTGCCGCCACGGATCACCGCGCCCAGGGCCACGATGGCGTCATAACCACCCTTGGCGGCGATGCGCTCGATGGCCACCGGCATCTCAAAGGCGCCAGGGACGCGCACAACGGTCAGATGGTCATCGGCGACGCCATGACGCCGAAGCGTATCGATGGCGCCTTTTTCCAGGCTCTCCACCACGAAACTGTTCCAGCGCGACACCACCAGACAGAAGCGGGCGTTCTCGTCGGCGCGGAGCGCGCCTTCTATCGTTTTGATCGTCATAAAGGTTCCAGGCAAAAACAGAGTTTTTTCGTCAGGCAGCCCTGCCACCCGTGTACTCCACCACTTCCAGATCGAACCCGGAAATGGCGTGCATCGACTTCGGCGCGCTCATCACCCGCATCTTGCGTACCCCGAGATCTGACAGAATCTGTGCGCCGATCCCATAGGTGCGCAGCTCGCGGCGATCCTGTTGACGGGCTGGCACCTGATCGTCGCGATCATGCAGTTTGAAATCCTTGAGACGCGCCAGCAGGTCGGCGGAACTGTCGCGATTGCGCAGCACCACGATCACGCCCTCCCCCGCCGCCGCCACCTGACGCATCACATCCCGCAGCGGCCAGCCGCAAGCATTGTGCGAGGTCTCGAACAGATCGCAGAGCGTATTCTGAAGATGCACCCGGACCAGCGTCGGGCGCTCCGGGCGGATGTCGCCCAGGGTCAGGGCCAGATGAATCTCGTTGTCGATACTGTCACGGTAAGCGACCAGACGAAAGGTCGCCTCGGCGGTCGGCAGTTCGCACTCGCATTCGCGCAGCACTGCTTTCTCGTGGCGGACGCGGTACTGGATCAGGTCGGCGATGGTTCCGATCTTGATGCCGTGGCTGCGGGCGAAGATCTCCAGGTCCGGGCGACGGGCCATGGTGCCGTCTTCGTTCAGGATCTCGACGATCGCCGCCGCCGGGCTGAACCCGGCCAGTCGCGCCAGATCGCAGCCGGCCTCGGTGTGTCCGGCGCGCACCAGCACCCCGCCCGGCTGGGCCATGAGCGGAAAAATATGGCCGGGCTGGACCAGATCGCTTGAGTTGGCCTCGGGCGCCACCGCGGCACGGATGGTGACGGCGCGGTCGGCCGCCGAGATGCCGGTGGTGACGCCGCGCGCGGCCTCGATGGAGAGCGTAAAGGCGGTGGAATGCGTCGCCTGATTGTCGGTGACCATCAGCGGCAAGCGCAGCCGCTCGCAGCGCTCCTTGGTCAGGGTCAGACAGATCAGGCCGCGTCCATACTTGGCCATGAAGTTGACCGCCTCGGCGGTGATGCAGTCGGCCGCCAGCAGCAGATCGCCCTCGTTTTCGCGATCCTCGTCGTCCATGATCACGACCATGCGACCCTGGCGCAGATCCTCGATGATTTCCTCGGTGCTGTTGATGCGGCTACTGCTACTGCTCATGGCCTGAATGTCTTCGTGTGGGAAAAGCCCGTTAGACTAACAAAAAAGGCTGAGTTCATGAGTTGACAAAACCGTGCTCGGCGAGAAACTCAAGCGTCACCCCGGATGAGGTGGGCGTGGCGGCGCGCTCGCCCAACAGGAGTCGCTCCAGATAGCGGGCGATCAGATCGACCTCCAGGTTGACGCGGGTGCCGACCTGGTAACCGCCGATCATGGTTTCCCGGATGGTATGCGGAACGATGTTTAACTCGAAGATCGCGCCATCGACCCGATTGACGGTCAGACTGGCGCCATCGACGCAGATGGAGCCTTTCTGGGCGATATAGCGGGCCAGTTCGTCGGGGGCCTGAATGCGCAGCCGCCAGGAGCGGGCGTCCTCGTGACGCTCCAACAGAACGCCGACGCCGTCGACATGACCGCTCACCAGATGTCCGCCGAGCGGGGTCGCGAGCGTCAGCGCCTTTTCCAGATTCACCCGAGCGCCGGGGCCAAGCGCGCCCAGGGTGGTCAGGGAGAGCGATTCGCGCGAGACATCGGCGGCGAAGCCCCGGCCGGTCAACTCCACGGCAGTCAGACAGACGCCGTTGACGGCGATACTGTCGCCGATCGCCGCGTCGGCGAGCGGCAGCTTGCCGGTGTCGATCGTCAGCCGGACATCGCCGCCGCGCGGCTCAAGGCGCTGAATTTGGCCGATGGATTGAATGATTCCGGTAAACATGGTTGTTCGATGCTGGCTCCAAAAACTTGACGGTACTGATCGCTGCAATACACTTGCAGTAAGATGTATTCAACAGGACACACACGATGCCGACCATGACGTTACGACTCGATGAAAAAACCAGCCAATCCCTCGATGTGCTCGCCAAGGCAATGGACCGCTCAAAATCTTACATCGCAGCGCAAGCCATTGATGACTTCGTCAAGCTCAACGCCTGGCAAGTCGAAGCGATCGAGCAGGGCGTCAGCGAAGCCGATGCGGGGAACTTCGTTGAGCACTCCGCTCTGAAGCAGCATTGGGAGTCCCGGCTTGCGAATTCGCTAGACTAAGGTGATTTCCTGCAAACAATCTACCCACGGAGAGGCTGTTAATGGACAGGATTAACACGATTTCGCAGGATGAACAGGATAGAAGCCATTGTTTTTAATCCTGTCAATCTTGACAAATCCTGTGAATCCTGTCCATTTGAAGCGTTGATTTTGGTAGAGACTTTCCCGGAAATCGCCTAATAGGGAATGTTCTGGAAGTCCTTCGCGTTCTGCATGGTTCAATGCGCTGGCCCAAACAACTGCCTTGAACAAGTCTGGCTGCCGTTTCAACCCGCGCGCGTCATCACCGGCCGCGCACGAACCCGCAGATCGACCCCAACCCGTCGCACATCGATGATCTCCAGCGCAATCCGCTCGGCCATCGTCGTGACCGTCGGCAGATGGAAGAGTCCCCGGCCGGCGTCACCCATCAGATGTGGCGCCTGATAGAGCACGATCTCGTCGATCAGCCCGGCGGCCAGCATGGCCCCGGCCAGGGTCGCGCCGGTTTCCAGCAGCAACTCGTTGATGTCCCGGCGCGCCAGCTCGCTCATCAGCGCCGCCAGATCCACCCGCCCTTCGCGTTGCGGACAGCGATACACCAAGGCACCGGCGGCCGCGAGCGCGTCCATCCGCGCGGGCGCGTCGTCCACGCCGACCACCAGAGTCTCGCCGGGCAGCGTCAGCATCCGCGCCTCCAGCGGCATCCGCCAATGACTGTCGACCACGATCCGCAGGGGTTGGCGGAGCGGGACGCCCGGCTCCGGCTTCAGTTCCAGATCCAACTCCAGTTCCATCTCCATCCGATCCAGCGGATCCAGTTCCGGCACCTCGTCCGCCGACAGACGCACGTTCAGGCTCGGATCGTCGGCGAGCACCGTGCCGATCCCGGTCAAAATGGCCGAACTCGCGGCGCGCCAGAGCTGCACTTCGCGTCGCGATGCCGTCGAGCTGATCCATTGGCTCTCGCCGCTGGCCATGGCCGTGCGTCCGTCCAGGCTCGCCGCCAGTTTGCAGCGGACGAAGGGCCGACCCTGCTCCATGCGTTTGATGAAACCGGGATTCAGCGCCCGCGCCAGATCCTCCAGAACGCCGGTTTTCACCTCGATGCCCGCCTCGCGCAGACTGGCGATCCCCTTGCCGGCGACCAGCGGATTTGGGTCGGCCATGGCGCAGACCACCCGCGTCACGCCCGCCGCGATGAGCGCGTCCGTGCAGGGCGGCGTGCGGCCATGATGACAGCAGGGTTCCAGGGTCACATAGGCCGTCGCCCCGCGCGCGGCCTCGCCCGCCTGGGCCAGCGCGTTGCGTTCGGCGTGCGGCTCGCCGGCGCGACGATGCCAGCCCTGGCCGACCGGCAGACCGTCGCGCACCAGCACACAGCCCACGCAGGGATTGGGGTCGGCGCTATAGCGCCCCCGTTTGGCCAGCTGGATCGCCTCCGCCATGACAATCTCATCGGAGACCCGCCGCGCGCCTGAGTCCGCCGTGTCGTTCATTCAGAGTTAGACTCCAATTCCTTGAGCAGATCCATCTGATGACGATTGGCCTCGGGCGAGGGTTGACGTTCGAGCCGTTCGATCTCCTCGCGGAAGGCGGCCACGTCCTCGAATTTCCGATAGACCGAGGCGAAGCGCACATAGGCGACCTGATCGAGCTGGCGCAATTCGTCCATGACCAGCTCGCCGATCCGCAACGAAGGCACCTCGCCCTCGCCGCCCGACATCAAACGCCGCTGGATGTGCGACATGGCTGTGTCGATCTGCTCGGTGCTCACGGGGCGCTTCTCCAGCGCCCGAATCATCCCCGAGCGGAGCTTGCGACCGTCGAAAGGCACCCGACTGCCATCGCGTTTGACGATGCGCGGCAGATTGAGTTCGGCGGATTCGTAGGTCGTGAAACGCTCCTTGCACACCACGCATTTGCGCCGTCGACGCACCTGATCGCCCTCGCCCGACAGGCGCGAGTCGACGACCTTGGTATCCTGGGCACCGCAGAAGGGACAACGCATGTGGTCGTGGTCAGTTAGGTCGTGGTGAGAGTGGTCGCGACACGCAGACAGCGAGCCTGCCGTCGCCGGGGACCACGGCAGCACCATGATCCAGGGAAGCGAAGATACAGGGATGCGCGAAACGAAGCAAAGCGCATCGCTCGCGAGCGCCGCGCGTCCGGGTCAACGTCTCGCCCAGGGAGCGCGCGCGTGGGAGCGCCCGCGGCGGCATTTCACGGTAACATCCAGGTCATGGGAAAAAAGCCCCTTGACCGCCGCCCCCAATCCGCCACGGACACGTCGCGCGACGTACTGGCACAGATCGATGCGCACCACTGTCGGCGGCGACAACAACTGCCAACGGTCACCGTACTGGCCGGCCCGTCCGCGACCGCGTACCGCGCCTGGACCCAATGGAACGCACGGGCGCGGCGCAGCGGGGCCGTCTGGTCGTCCGATCGCGCCGACACCTGCCTGGATGTCTGGCTGGCGGCACTGCGCGCGGGCGGCGACGTCCTCCTGCGCGCCCCGACCCAGGACGGCATTTCAGGCGCGGACGAGGACATCCTGGCGCAATTGCCGTCCTGGCTGCGGGAGTGCCGCGCCGAGCGTGCCGCGTGGGTGTCCGGCGCGGCCGTGGCGCTCGCCCGGCAACCGCCTGACGAGGCCCCCTGGGACGAGGCGCGAACCTTTGCCTGGCGACTGATGCGCCTGCCGGCGGAGACCCTGCCGAGCCTGCTGATCGGTGTGGCGCACGAGACCCGGACGGCGGTGCCCCTGGAGATGGCGGCGCGGATCGCCGAGCAGGCGCCGCTGTTGCCGCTGGCGGTCGCGATCGCGACCGATCGGTACGACCGTTATCTGGAGACCGCGCCAGAATCGCGCTACAAGGCGATCCTGCGCGAAGGCGTCGTCCGACTGGCCGCGCCCAGCCAGGACCGGCTCCAGGACTGGTTCGTCCGGCAGGCGCTGGACAACGATCCCGATCCGCGTCCGCTGATCGCCGTTCTGGCGCGTCATGGCGCGGCCCCGACGGTGCTGCGCGAGGCCGTGTCTTTGCTGCGCTGTCTGCACGCGCGCGCCACCCCGGAGGACAGCGCGGCGGCGCGTAGTCAGGCCGAGCGGTTTCTCTTCCGCCTGCTCGAATCCATCCCCGAGCTGGCCGGCCGGTTTCGACTCAACGCCCAACTCGCTATCCTGTTCGGCAACCGCCCGCTGGAGGTCGACCTCCTGGCCGATCCGCCGGGTGTCGCGGTGGAGATTGACGGGTATCATCACTTTCAGGACGCCGCACGCTATCGGCGTGACCGCCGTAAGGATTTGGCGCTGCAACAACAGGGCTTGCTCGTGTTGCGCTTTCTCGCCGAGGATGTGGTCAGCGATCTGGAGTCGATTCTCGACACGCTGCGTCATGCGCTCCAACACCCAACGATCTTGCCTGCTCGGAGGCCCCCTGAATGAACGCCCCCGCCTTCACCCTGACGGAGTTGCTCCGCGCCCGCCTATTGGCCGCCGCGCCAGCGGGATTGACCGCCAGCGAAATGACGAAATCGCTGCAACCGCTGCGGCCCGACACCACCGGCGCGGCCTGGTCGCGCGCCCTGGCCGATGCGCGCGCGCCGCTGCAAGAGACCGGTCAGCTTGAACGGCAGGGCGCCTCCCGTTGGCGCCTGACGACGGCGGGTCGCGAGGCGGGGCTCGCCTGGCTGTCCGTTCGGCAAACCGCCAAGCCGCTGTCCTGGCCGCAGGTGAGGAATATCGCTCTGCAAGCCCGCGCGTTGGGCCTGCCGCCGCCAAGGACCGATCAGGAACGCAAGCAACTTGCCAGCGCCGACGGCCTGCGCGCGGCGATTCTGGCCGTGCAGTATTCGCTGCCCGGCGGACCCTATCCGACGCTCGCGCAGGCCCGCAACGCGCTGCTCTGGCGGTTGCTGCTGGCCGCGCCCGAGAACCCGCGCCACCGGCGCGAGCGGTGGCCGGCCGTCAGCGGTCAGCGGTTTATGCACAACGCCCCCAAGATCCTGCTGAACGACTTACTCGGCACCGCGAGCGACCTGCCGGTGGACAACGCGCTCAAGCAACTCGTCGCCCAGTCCATCGGCGCGCGCCGCACGGACGTGAACGAACTGCGGCTCACGGTGCTGCGACGCGCACTGGCGGACACGATCCCGGACGCGATCCCGGACGCGCCGGCAACGCTGGCGGCGCCGGACCAGGCCACGCCAGCGCCGGTCGACCTCGCCGCCTTTGCCGCGACGGTGATGCAAACCGCGCGCACGACCGCCACGGGCCGCTTTGGCGAGGATAAGATCTTCATTTCCCATGTCTGGGAGCGCCTGCGCGCCGCAGGCCGGGACGCCGGGCTCACCGAGACCCAGTTCAAGGAGCGGCTTGCCGAGGCGAACCGCCAGGGGCTGTTGCGTCTGAGCCGGGCCGATCTGGCCTATACGCTCGACCCGGACGACGTCGCCCGCTCCGAGCTTCGCTATCTCACCGCCACCTTCCACTTCATTCGGCTGGATTGAGACACCCGTCGCGCATGGAACCCGATCCACGTCTGCACGCCCTTTGCTCCGCGCGAAGCGAGGGGCTTTTTCACTCCGTCACCCATCAGCATCAGATCTGGTTGCCGGACCCTTTCGATGTGGAGACCATCCATCAGGAGGCGCGTGACGGCTATCGGCGCCTGCTGCATCGCGTGGCGCCGTCGCACTCGCCCGATGCGGGGCGCATCCTGCTCTTGCTCGGCGATTCCGGCGCCGGCAAGACACACCTGATGCGTGCCCTGCGCAACACGACGCACACCCAGGCCAGCGGCTATTTCAGCTACATGCAGATGACCTCGGCGGTCCCGAACTATGCCCGTTACGTGCTGCGTCAGACCATCGACTCGCTGGACAAGCCCTATTGCATGCCCATGGGCGCGACCACGGGCCTGCTGCGTCTGTCCAATGCGCTGGTCGAGAACACGCCGGCCGTCACGCCGGCCGCCTTGGAACTCCTGCGCAGCGGTCGGTTGTCCGCGCGGGATCGTCGCGATCTGATCGACCGGCTCGCCGACCGCGTGCTCAAGCTCGCGCCTTTTCGCCAGGTCGACCTCGACTTGGTGCGCGCACTCTTGTTTCTGCAATCGAGCGACCCGGCCATCGATCACCGGGTGTTCCGATTTCTGCGCTGCGAGCCGCTGGCCCAGCAGGACCAGCAGCTTCTGGGTGGTTTGCTCGCGCCCCGAACCGAAGAGGACGACCCGCAGCGGATGCTCGTCGCCCTCGCGCAGCTGATCCAGGCCCTTGGCGCCGGCGCGCTGGTCATCTGTCTGGATCAGTTGGAGGACATCCTGCAGATGGAGGCGGCGGAGCAGAAATTTCGCAATGCCATCCGCACGGTCGTCACCCTGGCCGAGGTGCCGAATGTGATTGCGGTGATCGCCTGCCTGGCCGATTTTTACACGACGCTTCGCCAGCACATGTCGGAACCCCAGCGCGATCGTCTCGAAAAAGACCCCGCGCCGGTCAAATTGATCGCCGAACGCTCGGCGGAGGAGGTCGCGCTCCTGATCGCCCGTCGCGTGAGCGCCTTTCTGGATGAACAGGAGATTCCTGGAGACGCGCGGGAACCGCTGTTTCCCTTTCCGCCAGACACGCCGTCGACGCTCGCCCGTCTGCCGACCCGTCACATCCTCGACTGGTGTCGGGAGCGGCGCGATCAGGGTTTTCAGGATCTGCCGGTGGCGGTGCATGACGCTGCCGCCGCGCCGCCGGCCGCCGTTAGCGGGCGGCAACTGGAGCAAGCCTGGAACGATCATCTCACCGGCATTCACCCGGTCCCCGAAACGGAGGCGGCGCTGTTACGTCTGCTGGACGCGACCATCGCGCACGGCGCACTGGAACTGACCAGCGGACATCGCTTCACGGTCCTTGACCAGGGCGACGCGCTGGCCGTCGAGATTGCCAATGCCGGCGGTGTCGTGGAGCAACGGCTCCTGGTCGCGCCCTGCCAGAAATCCGCCCTGGGCGGGGCGCTCGAAAAGCAGATCGCGGCACTCGCGCAACGCGCTGGCGGGCGCGTGCCGGTGGCGGTCCGCTCGACCGCCTTCCCAAGCAACCCCAGAACCAGGATCGCGGAACGGCTGGGACAATTCGTGGCCGCCGGCGGGCGACGGGTCGTGGTCGCCGATTCCGATTGGCGGGCCATGGCCGCCATGCCCTCCTTCCTGGCGCAACATGGCGCCGACCCAGCGTTCCCTGACTGGCTACGCGCCGATTGTCCGCTGACGCGCCTGCCGGCACTGCGGGATCTGCTTGCGCTGCACACACTCCAGCCGGGACGGACCGAACCCGCGAGGCCAGCGGAACCCACGCCGCCCGCCCGTCTCTCTCCGCCCCCCGCGGGGAGCGGGAGCGAGACCGGGCGGACGCCGCGGCAGGATGTCGCGCCCCGGCTCGGCGAAACGCGCGATTTTCAGCCACGGACGCTCTCGCTGGTGACCGCCAGTCTGGTCCGCCACGCGGCCTTTCTCGGCGGTTCCGGCTCGGGCAAGACCACGCTGGCGCTCCATCTCATCGAACAATTGCTGCTGCAAGGCATCCCCGCGCTGCTGGTCGATCGCAAGGGGGATTTGTGCAGTTACGCGCGTCCGCAGTCCTGGCGGATGCCGGCCGCCGATGCCGCGCGGCAACCGGCACGCGACGCCTTGCGTTCCCGGATCGAGGTGGCGCTCTACACGCCCGGCGCCAGCGAGGGTCGGGGGCGTCCGCTCGGGATCTCCATCGCCCCGCCCGGGCTTGGCGAACTCCCGAGCGACGAGCGCCAGCAACTCGCGCAATTCTCGGCGAGCGCATTGGGCGGTCTGATGAATTACCGCACCAGCCGTAGCGATCAGCAACGCCTGGCCATTCTCGGTCAGGCGATCGGCCTGCTCGCCGAACTGGAACCCGGCACCCCGCTCGACCTGGAGCGTCTGATGGCCTTCGTCGCCACGGAAGACCCACTGCTCGTCAACGCCGTCGGACACCTGGACACCCGGAATTTCAAACGCTTGGCCGAGGATTTGCAGACCCTGAGCCTGCACAATGGCAAACTGTTCCGGCACGAGGACGAGCGGCTTGATATCGCGACCCTACTCGGACGAGGGGCAGGGGTTCCAGACGGGCGCACCCGCCTGACGATCGTCAGCACGGCCTTTCTGGGCAGCAATGCCAATGTCCTGTTTTGGGTCGCGCAGTTGCTGCTGGAAATTGGCCGCTACGCCACCCGGCACCCGTCGGATGCGCTCCAGACGGTCATCCTGTTCGACGAGGCCGATCTCTATCTGCCGGCGCAGTCGAAACCGGCCACCAAGGAGCCGCTGGAAAATCTGCTCAGACGGGCGCGCTCGGCGGGGATCGGGCTGCTACTCGCCACGCAAAGCCCCGGCGACCTGGATTACCGGTCGCGCGATCAGATTTCCTCATGGTTCGTCGGCAAGATCAAAGAGGAGACGGCGCTCAGAAAGCTCAAACCGATGTTGAGCGAGGCGAAAACGGACGTGACAGCCAAGTTGCCGCATCAAGCAGTCGGCGAGTTCTACCTGATTCGCGACGGCGAGGTCGCCAGTCTGCGAGCGGATCAGTCGCTCATCCGCGCCGCGCAGATCCCCGCCGAGGAGATCCTCGCGCTGGCGGCGCGGACATGAGCAGGTTTATTCACGCCGTTGCCTGATGCCGAATGCGTCAGGTTTGACGTGACGATGGCGTCGATTCCGCTGGTCGAGGCGCTGTCCTCAACGCTCATACACCGGAAACCGTTTGCACAGCTCCAGCACCTTGGCCTTCACGGCCGCGATGGCGCCCGGCTCGCCCCGTGCATCGATCAGATCGCACATCCAGCCAGCCAGCGCGCGCGCCTCGTCCGCGCCGAAACCGCGGGTGGTGATGGCCGGGGTGCCGACCCGAATCCCGCTGGTCACGAAGGGCGATTGCGGATCGTTGGGGACGGCATTCTTGTTGACCGTGATATTGGCCGCGCCCAGCCAGGCGTCCACGTCCTTGCCGGTCAGACCCTGATGGATAAAACTCACCAGGAAGAGATGATCGTCGGTGCCGCCCGAGACGACATCATAGCCACGCGCGATGAAGACCTCGGCCATGATCCGCGCGTTGCGCACGACTTGTTCCTGATAGGTCTTGAATCCAGGCTCCAGCGCCTCCTTGAAGGCCACCGCCTTGGCGGCGATCACATGCATCAGCGGACCGCCCTGGATACCGGGGAAGACCACCGAGTTGAGTTTTTTCTCGATCTCGGGGTTGGCCTTGGCCAGGATCAGACCGCCGCGCGGACCGCGCAGGGTTTTGTGCGTGGTGGTGGTGGTCACATCGGCGATCTGGACCGGGCTCGGGTAGACCCCGGCGGCCACGAGTCCGGCGACATGCGCCATGTCGACCAGCAGAAACGCGCCCACGCTGTCGGCGATGTCGCGGAAACGCTGCCAGTCGACGATGCGCGAATAGGCGGAGAAACCGGCGATGACCAGGCGCGGCTTGTGCTCCTGGGCCAGACGCGCGACCTCGTCGTAGTCGATTTCGCCGGTCTCCGGATTCAGGCCGTACTGAACGGCGTGGTAGAGCTTGCCGGAGAAATTCGGCTTGGCGCCGTGGGTCAGATGCCCGCCGTGCGCCAGACTCATGCCAAGCACAGTGTCGCCCGCGTTGCAGAGCGCCAGGAAGACAGCGGCATTGGCCTGCGAACCGGAATGCGGCTGAACATTGGCGTAAGCGGCGCCGAACAACTGTTTGGCGCGGTCGATGGCGAGTTGTTCGGCCACGTCGACATACTCGCAGCCACCGTAATAGCGCTTGCCCGGATAGCCCTCGGCGTATTTGTTGGTCAGCACGCCGCCCTGCGCCTGCATCACGCGCGGGCTGGCGTAATTCTCGGAGGCGATGAGTTCGACATGCTCTTCCTGCCGACGCTCCTCGTCCTGGATGGCCGCCCAGAGTTCCGGATCGTAATCGCTGATTTGTAGGGTTTTCTCGAACATGTTCACGGCCCCGGTCATGCAAAGCGACGTATTTTAGCGATTTCGCGCGCCCGCGTCGCCGATTAAACCGCGTCAGGCTTATCTTGAGCGGTCGCGACGGTCAAGGTGTCAACCGTCACGACGCACCCTTGGGCGGGACATCGGCGGTCTTGTTGCCGGTGGTACGCATCGCTCGACGCCGTGGCGGTCTTTCACGCTAGAATCGAGCTGATGTCCCCGGCGCGGCCCGTGGGCGGCATCCGAAGTGCTGAAGAGCGCCGCCCGGCGCGTTGGGCTCGACCCATGACCGACGCCCGAATCAGGTGCGTGTGCTGGCTGCGAAGGCCAATCGAGGTGCGTTGCGTCATGCCATGCGTTGAGGGCGTCACCGGACGTCGTGTGAAGGTTGTCTTTATCCTGGCCTGGCTGCTGGTCGCGAGCCTGTTCATCTTCCACGCCAGCCTGCTGTTTGAAGTCGCCTGGCAAATTCGGGTATTCGTCCCGCGGCTCATGCTGCATCTCGGCCCCCGCAGCGCCGGCAAGGCGATTATCCTGGGCTGCTTCGTCGTGCTCCTCTTCGCCCACCTCGCGGAGGCCATGGCTTGGGGGCTCCTGCTCTGGCGCGCGGGGCTGGCACCGAGTTTCTCCGAGGGGGTTTATTTTTCCGCCACGTCGATGACCGCGCTCGGCTATGGCGATGTCGTGCTGCCGCCGCCCTGGCGTCTCCTCGGTCCTCTGGCGGCGATCAGCGGCCTGCTGATGTTCGGTTGTTCGACCGCCTTTCTGTTTGTCGTCATCCAAGCGGTCTGGGAGAGTCAGCGTTGACTAGCGGCTAGCGCAGGATGAACCAGCCCAAGACCCCGCAGGTCAGGATGAGAACCGCTGGGTTGATGCGCTTCCAGAACAGCAGCAGGACGATGGCGAGACCGAATCCCAGGGTCACGCCGTTGAACCAGAGTGGTCGGTCCAGGTTGAAGCTGGCCGTCTTGCCCACGGCGTAGACACCCGCGAGCATCAGCCCGATGGTGATCGGCGCGAGCCCCCGCTGGATCGCCGCGCGCCAGGGGTTCTCCCGGTAGCGGTCCCAGATGTAGCTGACCCCGTAGGTCAACAGGCTGGCGGGGAAATAGAAGGCGAACAGCACCAGGAAGAAACCCGCTACACCGGCAGCGTGATCGCCGATGATCCCCACCATGGTCATGTTCGGTCCCGGCGCGAGCTGACCCAGACTGTAGATGGCGGCGAACTGGGTGTCGGTCACCCAGTGATGGACGGTGACGGTTTCGTGCTGCATCTCCGGGATGACGGCCGTGCCGCCGCCCACGGCCATCAGCGAGAGCAGGGTAAAGACGTTCAGGAGTGAGACTAGGTCTTTCATGGGTTCAGTGCCTTGCTCCAGAAGAGGATGCAGGCGGCGTCTTCAACGCGGCGGGACGATTCATCCAGATGGCGATGGGGGCCAGCAGCAGGAGAGTGGTGAAGAGCGAGACATGAAAAACGCCGACCATGAGAAAGGTCGGAATGATGAACAGCAGGTCTTTGGGCCGGAGGAACTGGCGTCCACCAATTTTGAGGGTCACCTGCAGCAGCAGGCCGACCGAGGCGGCCGCGACCCCGGCCAGGGCGGCGGCGACATCCGGGTTGTCGTGGAGCCGCGCATAGAGCACGCCGAGCACGCTCAGGATGGCCGCACCCGGCAGGATGAGCCCGAGCGCCGCCGCCAGCGCCCCGCTCGGCCCCCGCAATGTACGCCCAACGATCACCGCCACATTGGTCGAATTCAACCCGGGCAAGGTCTGGCCAATCTCCAGCGCGCCGAGAAATGCGTCGTCGGTCAGCCATTGCTCGCGATCGACCACCACATCGCGCAGGTAGGCGACGAGGCCGCCGCCAAAGCTGGAGATCCCGATCAGGGCGAACGCCCTGAAGATCCGACCGATCGATGGCGGCTGCGTGAGCAGGGCCGACTCATTCATGGTTGGTCGATGCCTGCTGACCGAGTCCGTAGACGATGGCTGTCTTGGTGGCACCCAGGGTCACCCATTCGTAGGCGTCCAACTGGAGCGTCTTGTAGAAATCGGCGGCGCGTTTCAGGCTCTCGCGGTGAAGATCCTCGCGCCGGTCGAATTGGCACTGGAAGGCGAACTCGCCGCAGATCGGGCGTTCATGCTGACGATCGCGCCACACGGCAATGGTGGCTTTCGCCTTGATGCCGTGTCCGAAATGCAGCTCGCCGACGTTCACCTGCACCTCCTCGACGGCGAAATCGTTGACCAGCGCGAGGCGCTCGTCTGACTTGGCCTTGGCCTGGAGCAGGGCCGGAAAGGAGCGGGTGAGGTCGGCCACGGCCATGTCGACCTGCTCCCGCGGCATCGCCAGCACGCAATTATGCGAAAAGACCGAACGCAGACCGCCGAGACCCTCGCGCAAGGGCAGTAGTTCCTCTTTAAACTTGATCCGGATCCGCGCACCTGGGGTGGCCGGGCGCACATCGACAGCCGCCGCCGTCTCGAACTCCGGGTGTCTGAACTTGACGGTCAATTCAGGCAGACCGTCCGGCCAACCGCCCTTGTAGAAGGTCCGCAGCCGCACGATGAAATGATGGTTGTAGAGATCGAAGCCCGGCGTATCGAAGAAGAGGACCTCGCGCACCTGGTTGTCGAATCCGTCGTCAGCCTCCTTGACCGTCACGTCGAATTTCTTGGCCGAGTGCCGAACGATCTTCCAAAAATCCCGGAACGCCTGGGCCGTCACAAAGTGCTGCGGCTGCAGGATCACCTTGCACTCGTAATAGTGCAGCGAGGAAAAGGGCGTATTGACGACTTCGATAGCGGTTTCGTTCATCGGAATCCCAGGATTGATCATGGGTTGGTCGGGCACGACGTTGTAATGCCCGATCTGACCACGCGATACGCCGGGCGGTCAAGGAGCGCCACCTGATCCTGCGTCTGCTAGGGGTGTTCGGCTTCCCGTGAAGCCTTAAACGCATTGACGCGGAGCGCACGCGGGTTGTGCATCGGATCGGCCTCGTGCTGGCAAACCCGGACGATCGCGCGAATAGAGCCGACTGCAAGTCGGCGATTCCAGGATCCCAGGGAGCGGCGGTGGGAACCATGTCCCCTGTGGCGATTTCTGGATGAAGGAACGCCGTTCGCTTTAGAATAGCCGCCTGCATCGCTATGTCGCGGTATGCGCACCTCGCGCGCGCCCATCCGCCCTCAATCTCCGGACCCGCCGCCATGACCGAGACCATCCACAACGTCGATCACGCCGAAATCAGCAAATTCGAGGAACTCGCCTCGCGCTGGTGGGATCCGCACAGCGAATTCAAGACGCTGCACGACATCAATCCGCTGCGCCTGGACTACATCGAACGGGGCGCGGGCGGGCTGGCCGACAAGCGCATCCTGGATGTCGGCTGCGGCGGCGGCATTCTGTCCGAGAGCATGGCGCTGCGCGGCGCGCAAGTCACCGGCATCGACATGGGTGCCATGCCGCTGCGCGTCGCCGAGCTGCATACCCTGGAGAGCGGCGTCGAGGTCGACTACCGGCGCGTCACGGTCGAGACCCTGTCCGAGGAGCAGCCGGGGAGTTTCGATGTCGTGACCTGCATGGAGATGCTGGAGCATGTGCCGCATCCGGCCTCGGTGGTGGATGCCTGCGCCCGACTGGTGCGACCGGGCGGCAAGGTGTTTTTCTCCACCCTCAACCGCAATCCGAAAGCCTTCCTGATGGCGGTCATCGGCGCGGAATATGTGATGGGCATGCTGCCGCGCGGCACCCATGACTATGCGCGTTTCATCCGACCCTCGGAGCTGGACGCCTGGATCCGTCCCACCGAGCTGCGCACCGTCGATCTGATGGGCATGACCTATCAACCCTTGACGCGCACCTACCGCCTCGACCCGCGCAATCTGGACGTGAATTATCTCGTCACCTGCGTGCGCGAACCGCATGCCTGACCTGCCTGCGCCGCGCGACGGCGCCGTGCTGTTCGATCTGGACGGCACCTTTGCCGACACCGCGCCCGACATGGCCGCCGCGCTGAACCGACTGCTCGCCAGCCATGGCCGAGCGCCGCTGCCGTTCGCGCGGGTGCGGCCCTATGTCTCCCACGGCGGACGCGGCATGCTGCGGATCGGTTTCGGTCTGGGGCCGGATGACCAGGATTACGAACCGCTACGCCTGGAATTCCTGGAACTCTACGCCGCGGCGCTGGTCCGCGACACCGCGCCCTTCCCGGGCATCGCCGAGTTGATCGACACCCTGGAGCGGCGCGGCATCTCCTGGGGTATCGTCACCAACAAACCCGGCTGGCTGACCGATCCGCTGATAGAACTGCTCGGTCTGCGCGAGCGCGCCGGCTGCGTGGTCAGCGGCGACACGGTGGCGCGCCCCAAACCCTATCCAGATCCCTTGTTTCATGCCTGCGATCTGCTGCGAGTCGAGCCGCGGCGCTGCTGGTATGTCGGCGACGCCGAGCGCGACATTCAGGCGGGTCTGGCTGCCGGCATGGGCACGCTGGTCGCGCTGTTCGGGTATCTTGGCGCCGACGATACGCCTGATCGTTGGGGCGCGCATGGGCTGATCGAGCATCCGCTCGACGTGCTCGACTGGCTGCCGGAAACCTAGTGCAACTGTGCGAAAGTCCCAAGACCGTCTCGGGTCGTTGTCGTTGTCGTTGTCGTTGTCGTTGTCGTTGTCGTTGTCGTTGTCGTGATCGCGGTCTCGACATGGCGAATATTCGATGACGACAACGACAACGAGGAGGCCCCGGTCTCGGAACCTGAGCAGCGAAGCACTAGGTTTCAGTTGGCCGTTACTGGCTTTTTAACAGAGGATCAATCATCCGATGGACCACATACCCGCTGACATGAAGCGGCTGCAAGCGCGCGTCATCCTGGTCACCGGCGCACTCGAGGGCATCGGTCGCGCCGTGGCGCTCGCGTGCGCCGCCCAGGGCGCGACTGTCGTCCTGTCATCCTTCAAGGCGGCCGATCTGGAGCCGGTGTACGACGCCATCGTCGCCCGCGGCGATCCCGAGCCCGCGATCCTGCCGCTCGATCTGGAACGGGCGAGCGAGGCGGATTTCATCGCTGCGGCGAACCTCGTGGACGACACCTTCGGCTATCTTGACGGGCTGGCCCACTGCGCCGCCTTCGCGCCCTATCTCAGCCGCATCGACGACTATGACGCCAGCGAATGGGAGCGCGTGATCCGGATCAACCTGACCGCGCCCTTTCTGCTGACGCAAGCCTGTCTGCCGCTGCTGCGCGCCTCCAAGGATGCCGCCATCGTCTTTACCTCGGATCGCGTCGGACGCACCGGCAAGGCCTACTGGGGCGCCTATGCCGCCGCCAAGTTCGGGATCGAGGGACTGATGCAGGTGCTGGCGGAAGAGACCCGCGACAGCGGCCGACTCCGGGTCAACAGCCTCGACCCCGGCCTGGTGCGCGCCGCGCTGCGGGCAACCCTCTATCCGGGCGAAGATCCCGGCATCCATCCCGCGCCCGAGACCGTCGCCGACCGTTATATTCGGCTACTGGGGCCGGAGAGTCGGGGCATCACCGGTCAGGCGTGTCACGCCCAGGACGCCATCCTGACGCGCTCGCCGGAACATTGACATCCGTACCTGGGGTCGCCGAGTTGTACTCGGCGACCCCAAGAGGAATCATGACAGTCCCTCGTCGTGGACGACGGAGGCTTGACCTTACCCCTCGGGGTCGGCCATTCTGTTGCCTATCCCTTGGCGGGCGCCGTGCTCAACCTCAATCTCCCCGGCCTGTCCGGCGCGACGCTGGCACATGAACTGCGACGCCTGGCGCCCACACTGCCGCTCGTCATCGTCACCGGCCGGTCTGAAACGGACTGGACGCGTTACGGCGCTCCGCCTCCTGGCACCCGCCGCTTGAAGAAGCCCTTCGATCTGGATGCACTGGAAGATGCCCTGTTTCTGCTGTTGGACTGACGCATGATCCCGTTCGACGCCCGCACGGGCTTTCTTGACATGAGCGCAATGAGCCTCGTCATGGCGCTGGCGATCTGGATCGTGCTGTCCGGTCAGCGCACGCGCGCGGTGCAGTTCTGGTGTGCCGGAGGGGTGGCGAGTGCGGTGGCCTCGCTCCTCTTCGCCCTGCGCGGGGTCGTGCCCGCACTCCTGTCCCAGACCCTCGCCACCCTGCTCGTCTTCGTCCTGATCGTGCTCAAGATTCAATCGCTGCGCCTGGAGGCGGGTGACCCCGAACCCTGGTATCGCCTGGTCCTCCTCACGCTGGGTTTTTTCGTCGTGTTCGTTTCGTCTGCTCAATGTCGTCCTGGGACAGTTCGAGGCATCGATTATGACCAAGGGTACGGATGCGCTCCTGCTGGCTTTGACCACGCTCATCGTCACGGTCGTGAGCAACATAGCCTCTCGGCATTGCCCTGGATCGCTCGATCCGGGACAAGGGCGCGGCGGCGGCCGCCCAGGCGCGCGCGGAGGAAAGCCAACGCATGAGCGAGCAGATCGCCCAGCTCGACCGTCAACGCGGCCTCGGCATCCTGTCCGCCTCGCTGGGTCACGAGCTGAATCAGCCGCTCACCGCCATCCTCACCAACGCCCGGGTCGCCCGGCGCGGGCTGAGTGGTTGTTTCCATCCGAGACATCCGCCACTGGGCACCATGTCAGCATCGAGAAGGCGTTTCGCCGGGTTGTCGTGGCCGCCGGGTTCGACCCGAGCCAGGTTGTCCGGCACACCTTGCGCCATACCGCCATCACGCACCTTGTTCAAGCGGGGATCGATTTACCGACCGTGCAACGCATCAGCGGGCACAAGACCCTGACCATGGTTGTCCGGTATGCTCACCAGAACGGGGGCCACATCCGGGAAGCCTTGGACAAGTTGGAAGCCCGCGACCGCCCACCCACGGAAGCCGCCGAACCGAGCACCAAACCAAGACTATCCGCCACCATAAAATCCTGACGCAGTTACACCAAAATTACACCGAGCAAGAAAAAAGGCTTACCAGAATTACTGTAAGCCTTTGTTTTTATGGTGGGCCGTCAAGGATTTGAACCTTGGACCAAGGGATTATGAGTCTAGGAAAATCAATAACTTACAACACATTGCAGCACACTACAGCACGAAAAACAGCAGCTTAAGCGAGCGTTGGTATTGTGGTATGCGGCGGGAATTTGCCCCGTAATGGCCCGCAGTGTCCCGTTAGTGTCCCACAGAAAAGGCGCAAGAAATCCATCTGGCGCGTGGTGTCCACCGTCCATTCGCCCTCGATCATGCGCGCGACCAGGGCGGTCCAGAGCCAGTCGGGGGCGGCGTGGATTTCGGCGAGGGTGCCCCATGACGCTGGCAAATGGGCGACGTGTTGCCCATTTGAAAACGCTGGGTTTTTTGCGATTGTCATGTAGGCGCGCACGGTGCGATCACTGAACGGCAGCAACCGTTTCCCGCCGTCGCGCCCGGTCAGTTCGCCCCATTCGCCATGGGTGCAATTCCGACTGCGTATTGCACAGCACCAACTGCATATAGGCGTCTTCAGCTTCGCCTGATTGACGATGCCTGGTGGACGTCCGCTTGGATTGCCGCTCGTGCCTTTCTTGAAACTCCTTGATCGAATCAACGCTCAGACCGCCCCGGCGTCTTTGGTGTGGTGCTGCTTGCGGATGGTCCCGACCGAGCGCGCGCCGATCTTGATACCTTCAGCGTTCAGTTGAGCGGCGGCTTTCTTCTCGGAGAGTCCGTCCAGCGCCAGCACGCGGGCGACGATCTCGGGATCGTTCGCCACGTTGATCTTTCGGCTCGGTGCGTCACGTTGTAACGGCTCAGTCGGTGCGGCGGATGCCATGGTGAAGTGTTCGGCGTTATCCGTTGTTTCAACGGTTAATGGCGTCTCGATTGTCGTTGTCTCAACGAGAAGGCTATCAGGCTGAATATCCGTTGTTTCAACGGTTATACCATTGGTATAAAACCCCGTTGCGGTTTCCGTTGTATCAACGGGAATGCTGACAGGCTGATTAAGCGTTGTTTCAACGGACAACCCTCTCGCCCACGCGCGCGCGGATGCCAGTGTCTGCTGTCCTCAAATGCGAGGAATCCTCACGTTCCGCCCTTGCGCGCGGATGTCGTCCGCATCAAAGGGTCGGATTTCAAATCCGCCCCTTTGTGTGTCGACCGAGAATACAGGCGGCGAAGCTCGGCGCCCGACAGCTCCCCGCGTCCGCTCAGATGATGACCGATCAGCCAAACCGCGGCCCAGTGCGTAGTCAGGACGTGGCGGGCGATGCCTTCGGCGATCCAGAGCCAGCCAGCGCCGGGCAGGTCGTGATTCGCCAGGAGTGTCCGCGCGCGCGGATAGTCGGTGGACCGGTGGTCCCTCGGGGTCAGGACTCCGGTGGCGTGCCTGCCCATGAAGAGCAGTTCGCACTGGAAACCGGCCGCGAGGATTGCAGCCACACTGAGCGCGGCGGCGGGCGATGGGCGCGGCGGCGGGCGGTCGCGCTCGATGGGGCCGAAGGAAACCTGACCGCTGCTGTCCTCGTTGACCCGCGCATGCCCCGCGTCGGGCACCCCCATCAGCACCAGCCCGACCACGGCATGCCCGGCCTCGTGAAAGGCCGCGATCTCGCGATGACAGTAGGGCTCCCACGGTGGCATAGCGAAGGCGTCAATCGTCGCGCCGGCTGGATCCAGGTCGGGGAATGCCTCAATCGCCGGCGGGTCGGGGTCAGGGTGCGGGTCGTGCCACGCATCGTCGCGCATGGCTCAGAAGGAAATACCAACCTCGTCGGCCTGTTCGATCAGTTCGCGGATTTGATCGTCCAGCTTCTTGATTCGCGCCTGCAGATCGGTGCAGACGGCTTCGCGCTCGGCCGGTGGCAGACCAACCTGTTCGGAGTAGGGCATCGCGTTGACGGCTTCGATGACCGCAGTCTTAATCTGCGGGCCAGCGACCAGATAAAGCAGGGTTTCGATTCCAGCCCCACGGAATAGCGTGAATTCTGGATGATTGATCTTGTCGGCCACTCGGGTTTGGTCGCCATTGGCATAGCTTGCGAACGTCTTCTCGATTCCTGGGGCGAAACCGGCCTTGGCGCGGGCAACCAACACGTCGACCAGCTCGCCGGCTTCTTGGGCTAAGTCTGCCTGGGGGCGTGGGCGCGTTTCATGTTCGCGAAGTTCGGCGCGCAGCTTGTTGCGCTCGGTCTCGAATTGATCGACTTGCTGCTCAAGACTGCCACGGATTTCTTTGGCTTGGCGGAATAGGTCGTTCAATTTCATAGGTCATTCCTCGCTGTTTGAATAGGCGTTCAGAATGAACCCGGTTTCATGTAATTACATTAGGGCCGACTTGCAGGCGACATCTCGCTCATTGAGCCGAAGGAATCAATCGGCCAGAAGGTTATGCAGTTGACGCGCCCCTGGTAATGGATGGAATTGGCGCGCGCTGAAGAGGAGCGATTGCAGACGGGTCGCGGTGGGTGGCGGGTTATCCATTCCTCGCCATTGCGCCCAGCGGTGCGCTTCAAAGCGGCGGGCGGCCTTGGCGAGCGCGTCAATTCTGGCGGTCTTGCTGGGGCCGTCGATCAGGGCGAACGCCTGCCGCAAGGTGGTATTGCGGGCGGCGAGACGGGCGTCGATCAGCGCCCGGCCGTCAAGCCCAAGGGCGGCGATTAGGGGCTTTCCCCGCAGGGCGGATTGCAGGGCGGATTGCATCCAGGCCCAAACTTCGGGATCGGGCGCGGTGGCTTCGGCGGCTCGTTGGAGCAGGTCGGGGGTCGTCACAGTTTCCCTCGGGCGCCCAGCAGTCGATAAACCGTCGCACGGGCGATTCCGTGTTTTCGACAGATGGCGGGGATGGGGCGCCCGCCGTGCCAGTCATCAAGAATGGCTTGGTTGCGCTCGGTGCGACTGGGGGCGGGGATGTAGATCTCGGCGCCGCCGAACGCGTGTTGCAGCTCGGCGCAGATCGCCTCGGCGACCGGCAAGGCGAGCTGCTCATGGAGTCCGGTGGCCTCGCGGACGATGCGGGTAATTTGGGTGTGCAAGGCGACGAGGGTGTCGAAATCTTTGGGCATGCGGGGGCTCCTAGAGATTCCAGCCGGGTTTGCCGAAGCCGAGGGCGGGGGCAGGCTGGCGCCGGACCGGGGCGGGCGCTTCCTTGGGCGCGGGCTTGCGGGCCAAGTCGACGCCGGACAGCAGCAGGGCCGCATAGGCATAGACGCGGCAATCCAGCGCCTCCACGGCCGGATAGACCTTGATCCATTCGCGCACGGGGCGGCCGCCGCGGGGGTAGCGGACGACGAGACGCTCGCCGGTCAACTGCCTGAACCATTCGGCGTCGCGGTCGTGCGGGAAATGGGCATAGCCAGGGCCGGGCCGGGTGACGCCCTTCAATCGACGGGTGATGATGGACTTTGCCTCGTCGACTCCGAGCATTTCGGGCGCGGCGCCGGCCTTCTTGCGCTTGGCGCGGCGGCGGTCGCGGGCCAGCTTCTGCTCGATCACGGGATAGGCGCCCGCGCGGCCTTTGGTGGGGTAGACGTGAATGCTTCCGGCCATCGTGACGAACTGGTAAACGCGCTTTGGCAGGAATCCAGAATCGACGCACAGCGCGCGCAGTCCGAGCGTGGAACCGTCGGCGCGGGCATAGCGGGCCTGCTTCCAGACCTCCAACAGTTCCAGCCACACGTCATCCTGAACCGGGTCGCCGACGAGGGCCTGGTAATCGATGGACCATGACTCCTCGCCCGCGCCCCAGCCGACCACTTCCAGCTCCAGACGGTCAGACTGCACGTCGACGCCGCAGGTCAGCACCAACACGCCCTCGGGAACTTCGGCGAGGT
>NZ_CAIPNF010000363.1 GCF_903866365.1 uncultured Thiocystis sp. | reverse complement strand
GGCTGGCGATCCCGGCGGGCGATGAAATACGGTTGCTTGCCGGAACCGGTGGCCTGCCATTCGTAGAAGCCATCGGCGGGAATCAGGCAACGGCGCTGGCGGAAGGCCGCTCGAAAGGATGGCTTCTCGGCCACCGTCTCGGCGCGGGCATTGCTGGTGCGGTAGCCGCTCTTGCGATCCTTCGCCCAACGTGGGATGAGGCCCCAATGGAGCGTCGTGAAGGTTCGCGTACCGGCGGAGTCCGCGCGCACGGCCAGAAGCCGGCTCCCCGGTGCGATGTTGTAACGCGGCGGCGGCCACACCCCGTCGAGAGAGGGGCCAAACTGGGCTTCCAAGTCCGTACTGCCGCAATATTGGGCAAAGCGACCGCACATGCTGTCTCCACACACCTCGCTGAACGGGATGGACGAATCAGGCCAGACCCGCGCAATTTAGCACGCCCGGACCGTCGGCAACGCCCCCCAGCGCGTCGTCGAGATCGGCGAGACGCGCCCCGCGCGCCGCGGCCAGCCAGTACCGACCAACTCGCCGGCGAAGCACAGCGTCTCGCGCCCGAAACGGCGGTTGATGGCGTCCAGGGCCGCCATCCGGCGCGTCGCGCGTGCCTCCGCATCCGGGGCCGCGAACAGATCCGCCGATCAGCGCGGCGCTGTCCTGGGTCGGGGCGACGAAAGGGCGCGTGACGGCATTGGTATAGAAGGGCCGCGCGGTGTCGAAGGGATCGGTTTGGATGAAGACGGTCAGCGCCGGCGCGGCCAGGCCCTGGGCGCGCAGCTTCTCGCCCGCACGGCTGGCAAAACGGGTCAGCGCCGCGCGCAGTTCGGGCCAAGCGGTCACCGCCGCGCCGAAGGTGCGCGAGACCCGGATCTGTTGGCGCGGCGGCGCCATGACCTCCAGCGGCAGACAGGCGCGCACGCGCAGTTCCCAGCCGAGGCGTTCCAGCACCACCCCGAACTGCTGGCGCAGCCAGCGCGGCTCGGCCTCGCGCATGGCCAGCGCGTCGGCGATGCCGAGTTGCCGCAGCCGCGCGCCCCAGCGCGTTCCGATGCCCCAGACATCCTCGATGGGCACGGCCGCCAGCGTCGCAGCCGGGTCCGGTAGATGCGCCCAGTCCAGGACCGGATCATCGGGACTCTGGCCTTTCTTCGCCAGGCGATTGGCGAGCTTGGCCAGCGTCTTGGTCGGGGCGATCCCCACTGAGACCGGGATCCCGGTCCACTGGCGAACCGTGCGGGCCATCGCCTGCCCCAAGGCGACCGGCTCCGCCACGCCGGAGAGGTCGAGAAAGCATTCGTCGATCGAATAGACCTCGATGCGGGGCGCGAAACCGGCCAACACCTGCATCACCCGCCGCGAGAGATCGCCATAGAGGGCATAGTTCGAGGAAAACACCACGAGCTGGCGGCGCAGTTGCGGATCCAGCTTGAAGAAAGGCGCCCCCATCGCGACCCCCAGCGCCTTGGCCTCGTGGCTGCGCGCGACCACGCACCCGTCATTGTTCGAGAGCACGACCAGCGGGCGGCCCTCCAGCTGCGGCTGAAACAGACGTATGAAAAAATCCTTTCCGTTCAGAGAAGCAAAAACGATTCTGCATAACACAAGTTTAATGACAGAAATCGTTTTTGCTTCTCTAAATAGCATGGATTTTGGATTTTTTATCCCTCTTTTCGGTCGGTGATTTCGCCTGCTAAAATGCGAAATTTATCTTTTTATTCAATAATTTAACGTCTTTATCACCTGCACGAAAACGCCTTGCAGAAGGCGGTGAATCGAGTCGCCCGCGAGGCGGGGATCACGAAGCGAACCGGCACTCATGCTCTGCGCCACAGCTTCGCGACCCATCTGCTGCAAGCCGGTTACGACATCCGCACGGTCCAGGAGTTATTGGGCCATGCGGATGTCTCGACCACCATGATCTATACGCATGTGCTGAATCGCGGCGGCAAGGGGGTGAAAAGCCCGTTGGATGCGCTCGTCTGAATCAGAACGTGCTCGGGATGCCGCCGAGGGCGGTCAAGCCCTGAGTGTCCAGGTGACGTTCGAGGGCGACGTTCCTTACCCTGTTGTCGTCTCCCGCTCAAACCTTGAGCCTGGAATCCGCCTCACTCACCGCAAGTCATGCACCAGCACCCGTGCGCCCGTCGGGTCCAGATCCTGGGCCTGTTCGACCACCCGTTGGTGGTGCGTAAAGAGGATGACCTGGGTTCGGGCGGAAAAATCCATCAGGGCGCCAAGCGTGGCTTGGGCGCGCGCGTCGTCGAACTGGATGAGGATATCGTCGACGATGAATGGAAGCGGATCGGCATCGTTCAGATGATGATCGAGATTGGCGAGTCGCAGGGCCAGATAGAACTGATCGCGGGTGCCGGTGCTCATGCCTTCGACCCGCAGCCATCCGCCCGTTGCGCGCTGACCGACCAGAACGGGTTGATCGGGCTCGTCGAAGTCGGTCTCGACGGCGGTGAAGGCGTGACAGGTGAGTTGGGCGAAGTAGCCGCTGGCGCGGGTCAGGATCGGGTCGCGGTGCTGACGGCGGAAACGCTCGATTTCATCGCGCAGGATGCGCGATGCCAGTTTGACCCGGACGTATTGCTCCGCCTGGGCGCGCAGGCTCGAAAGTGTCTGCTGCGCCTCCTCGGCCAGGGCCGCGGCCCGATCGTCACCGGCCATGGCGGTGAATTGACGCTCGGCATCCAGCTTGGCTTCGAGCAGGCTGGCTTGTCGCGGACGCAGTTCGTTTTCGATCCGTGCCTCGATGGCTTTTAGATCGGCGAGCACGGCGTCGCGGTCGATGCGGCCGGCCTCTTCCCGCAAGGCGTCGATCCCGAGACCGTCTCCCGCGGTCATCAGTCCGGATTCGACCTCGGCGAGTTGCCGCCGCAGTTGACGTTGCGACTGGGCGCGCTGCTCGACGGCCACCAGTTGCTCGGGGGTCTCGCAGACGGCCTCGCGGCAAAGTTCGGCGAGGAGCGCGGTGGCAACCTGGATGTCGGCCTCGGCCCGTCGGATCTCTTCCTCGGCTCCCCGCAACTGCCGCTGTAGCTCGTCGAGTCGGCTCCGGTCTTCGCGTTGCCTGACAAGCCGCTCGTTCAATTGGTTGACGCCTTCCTCGATCGGTCGCTCCAGGAGGTCGGGCGCGAGTCTCGCCAGCAGCGCGCCGGCGCGCCGCTGGAATTCAGCCGCGTCGGCGTCGATCCCCTCGATCCGGGCGCGGAATTCCTCGGCATCCTGGATCTGTTTCAGGCTGTCATCGAGGGTCTTGAGATAATCGGAGGCATCTCCGGGGCTCGCATCGCTGGGCAAGCCGAGTTCGTCCATCAGCGCCGCCCACGCCGTCGACCAGGTCGCCTGCTCGTCTTCCCTGGCCTTGACCTCCAGTTCGAGGCGCATCTGGCTTTCCTGAAGCTCCGCGATCGTCTTTTCCAGCAGGGCGCGCTGGCGCTGGGTCTCCATGAGTGCGTCCAGATGCGTCTCGGCCTGGTTGAGCCGCAGGCTCAGCCCCGGATCCGGCACCGCCACGGTGACGGCCAACCCGAGCCGGGTCAGGGCGGCGGTCAGGCTTTCGGCGTGCATCTCCCGAGCCTTCCGAGCATCGGTCAGATCCGCCCGGAGTTGATCGCCCTGCCCCGCGCGCTCGCGCAAACGCGACGCCTTGGCGAGCCAGTGCAGCATCTCGCGGGGCGGTAGCGGTTCGAGTCCGCTCGGCGACCAGGCCGCCCGCCAGGATTCCTGGAGGACCGTCCGGGTCTCGTTCAGCGACACCAGCACCCGTTCCGTCTCGGCGAGCCCCTGCTCACAGGTCTCCAGCCGCGCCTGGGCCGTGGCTCGTTCATGGACCCGCTTGGTCTCGCGGCGGAGCCGGTCGGCGACCTCGTCGGCCGTCGACACCGCAGTTTCAAAGGTATCCGCCTGCGTCGCCCCGGCTCCCTGGCTCTTGAGTTCGGCGCTCATCTCCGCGCCTTCCAGCCACTGTCGTCTGATGAATCGCCAGTCCTGGTCGCGACGGGCGCGCGCCTGGTCAAGATCGCCCTCCGACGGCACGGCGCCGGCGAGTTGGAAGACGCGCAGCGATTCCTCGATCCGCTGACGCTCGGCCTGTGCCTCCGTGCGGGTCTTCTCCAGGGTCCGTCTGGCCTCGTCCAGGCCCTGGAATTCCGCGACGAAGCGTTCGCTGGTCTCCACGCTTGGCAGAGGCGCGCGGCGCAGCGCGGCCAGGTCGGTCTTCCAGAGACCCAGCGCGGCCAGATCACGCCCGCATTCCTCGTCGTGACGCTGAATCCGGGCCAAGGTTTCCGCCATTGAGCGATCCAGATCGCCCGCGCGCCGCGCCTCCTCGATGGCGCGGCGTAACCCTTCCAGCGACGGACTGGCTGACCGCTCCGCGAGCGCCGCGCATTTTCCGGCCAGCGTGCGCGCGATCTCGGCCAATTTGGTGCGCGCCTGCTCGACGGCGACGGCACGGGCCTCCCGGCTCCCCCCAAGTTCGGTCACCCGGCGCCGGCGATTGAGCAAGTGAGTCAGTCCAGGCGCCTCGGACAGGGTCAGACCGGGGCGAATCTGGGCCAGCAGCGCGGCGGCTCGCCCCTCTCCCGTGCCGCGCTTGATCACGAGCGCCGGTCGGTCCTGGGCGGCCTTGCGGTGGCTGCCCAGGCGCGCGCGCAGATCGTCGATGACCGCGGCCTCGGCCAGCAGATCCTCGGAGACGGCGAGCGTCGCGGCCTTGCCCTGGAGATCGTCGCAACGCGCCCGAGCGCCTGACTGGCTCGCGACCGCGAGCGCGCGCTTGGCGATCGCGTCCTCGCGTCGCCGCGCGAAATCCTCGGACAGGTTCGGCGTCTCCCCAAGCGAGGCGAGCTGTTCGAGCAGCCGGTCGCGCCTGGCCAGATCCGGCAGGGTGCGACGGATGCGTTCCAGACGATTGCGCAGTCGGGTCGCCTGGGCCAGTTCGTCGTCCAGCTCGAACAGGCGATGGCGGGCTTGATCGACGGCTTTACGCGTCTCGTCCCAGTCGCGGGCCGAGAGCTGGGCCGCGCGCTGCTCGCGCTCGATCACAGTCAGCCGAGTCAATCCGGCGTTGATCGACGGTTTGGATCCGCGCGGCACGAACAGGTCGCCGGCCTCCTGATCGAGCCGTTTGAGAATCGCATGGAGATCGACGCTCCCCAATCCGCTCCCGAACAGCGCCTCGGCCTCCCTGCCCCGCTCGGCTAACAGCGCCTGACCGCCGGAGACCAGACTCTCGTGATCGATTCCGCACAGACGCTCGAACAGTCGCTCATCGACACCACCGAGCAGGCGCGCCAGGCTGTCATCGGCGATCGGCTTGTCCTCGCCGTTCAGGAGGGAGTTCTTGCGCTTTTTACGGCGGAAACAGAGGAGTTCATTGCCATCCGGTCCCCGAAAACGTCCACCGACGAGCAAGTTCTGTCTGGGGTGCAGGAAATCGTCCTGGGTGCGCTCCGGGATCCCGAAGAGCAGCGCCTTGAGCGCGCGGAGCGCCGAGCTTTTCCCGGCCTCGTTGGGTCCGAAGATCAGGTGCAAGCCATGCTGGCCGCCGCTCAGATCCAGATGGCGATCGGTGAATGGCCCGAAGGCGCGCAGATGCAGATCCAGGATCTTCACTCGGTCTCCCCGTGATCGCCATCCTGGCCCAGGAGACGATCGAGCAGCAGCGATTTGATGTCCTCCAGGCAGGCCTGGAGGGCCGGTGTCTGAGTCGGATCGAAGGCGTCCTCCCCGGCCCGCAGCTCCGCCGGCAGCTTGGCGCCCAGCTCGGCAACGTCTTCCAGCAGGGACGCGAGGCGCTCGGGTTGCAGTTCCAGATCCCGGATCGCCCGCAACAGGCCGCCGAAGGCGTCGTTGCGTGCCAGGGAGGGCAACTCGGACAGGGTGCCCTGGGTGTCGATCAGCACCTTTTCCACCCAGAGATCGCCGGTTCCGACGCTGTCCGCCAGCGCGCGGCAGGCGTTGACCACCTGTTCGCGCTTGGCGTGGAGCCGGGCATGGATGGCGCAGGGACCGATGAGCCGGAGACGCGCCGCCAGCAGGCGGTTCCCGGCGTGACTGGCGGCGGCGCGCAAGACGGGCTCGACCCGGTCATAAACCTCGTCCAGGGTCGCGGCATCGGTCACATCCACCGGACAGGCCGCCCAGCGCACCACATCCATCGACAGGTGATCGATGCCGCCGACCCGTCCATCCTCGACGCGCACCAACGAGCAGCCCTTGGGTCCGGTCTCGCGGGCGTGGCGCCCCTGGAGATTTCCCGGAAAGACCACCCAGGGATCCTCCGCGACGATCTCGCGCTGGTGGACATGCCCGAGCGCCCAGTATTGATAGCCACGCGACAGCAGCCCGTCAAGGCCGCAGGGGGCATAGGGCTCGTGACCGGGGCGACCGTCCAGCGAGGTATGCAGCAAACCGATGTTGAACAGATCCGGATCCGCCAGGGGATAGGCGCGCGTCAGATCCTCGGTGACCGAGCGGGTCGCAAAACCCTGGCCATGCACGGCCACTCCGAGCGATTCCAGAATCAGGGTCTCGGGCTCGCGTGTCGAGAAGATCTTCACGTTCTCCGGCGGGCGCAGCATGCGGGTGATCTGACTCGCCGCGTCATGATTGCCGGCGATCACCAGCACCTGAATCCCCGCCTCACGCAGCCGGGCCATCTGGCGCGAGAAAAAGAGACCGGTGTTGTAATCCTTCCAATCGCCATCGTAGAGATCGCCTGCGAGCAACACGAAATCGACTGCCTCGTTGAGCGCCAGGTCCGCCAGATTCTCGAAGGCCCGCCGGGTCGCCCCGCGCAAGTCTTCCACGGGAGCGCCTTCATAGCGTTCGAGTCCCCGTAACGGGCTGTCGAGATGAACGTCCGCCGCATGAATGAATTTCAACGATTCCTCCCCGCGAGGGTCTGATTGAATGTCGAACGCGGTGCATGATAGTGCCATCGAGCCATTCGCGCGCTATCCTAGACACCATTGAGAAATCACAATGCCATTTGGGTGCCCGCGAAACCGGGGAATCACAGCGATGACGAATGACCAGACACCAAGACATCCCTTCACCCCGAGCTTGTTCAAGGTTGCACTTGGCTCCATGCTCATCCTGACGCTGACGGCCTGCGACGGGCTCGCCCGTTTTGTCGCCAAGCCGGAACAAAAGCCAGCCGAGTCCGCGGTGGCCGAACAACCGTCTCCACCGCCGGCCGCCGAACAGAAACCCGTCGAGAAAACCAAGCTGAAGCCCAGTCCTCTGTACGAGTGGAATGGCGACGGACGCCAGGTCTCGCGGATCGTGGTCGACACCGACAAGCAAAAGGCCCGTTTCTATGCCGGCGATGAAGAGATTGGCTGGAGCATGGTCGCCACCGGGGTGTCGAAATACCCGACGCCAACCGGGCAATTTTCGGTGATCGAGAAGGTCGAGAACAAACGCTCCAATCTCTATGGCAAGGTCGTGGGGAAAGGCGGCAAGGTGATTAAATCGAGCGTCAAGGTCGGGCGTGATTCGATCCCCGCGGGCTCCCGCTTCGAGGGCTCCAGCATGCCCTTCTTTATGCGCCTGACCCATGATGGCGTCGGTCTGCACGCGGGTCCGATCCCGCGTCCTGGCCAGCCGGCTTCCCATGGCTGCATCCGCATGCCGAGCAAACTGGCGCCGGTGCTGTTCAATCATGTCGCCCCTGGCACCCAGGTGGCCATCGTGGGACGCGGCCCGGACTACGGAAATTACCTGGAGAGACAGCGCGCGATCGCGGCCAAACAAGCGGCCGAACAGCGTCGGATCGCCGCGAGAAAAGCCGCCGAGGCGGCGCGGGCGCCTCAGGTCGCCGTCAACGCACCGCCGGCGCCCGCAACGGCTACGCCCCCATCGACCGCCAGTCCGGGCGAGGCGATCGAGGCGCGGGCCGAGGCGAGAGAGGTGTCGGACACCGCCCCGCCGACCGAGGCGCCGTCCTCCAGCGAAACCCGATTGCGGACCGCTCCGGTTCCATCCGCGGTTGCGGGGCAGGATCGGTCGGCACCCGAACTGTCGCCAACGCTGGCTACCTCCTCCACGGAAGTCCCAGCGGCGCCCACGGGGACCGTCGTCACGCCGCCGATCGTTCCGATCCCATCGCCGGCCACTCCCGCGCCGACCGCTCCCGCGTCTCCTCTACCGCCCAGCGCCCCATCCGTCACGCCGACGACGCCGGTCAACCCCGCGCCCTCGACACCGGCCAGCCCCGCGCCGGTGGCGCCAACCGCGCCGCCGCCCGTGGCACAGCCAGAGCCGACAGCACCGGCACCCAGCGCGCCCGTGCAACCAGCCCCAAAGACCGAACCGGCCGTGCCGCCGCCCGCGGCAAGTGCGCCACCCGCCAATCCAGCGCCGGCCCAACCCACGCCGGCCGCCAGCACGCCGGAGACCCAGGCGCGGTGAAGTCGGAATTTCAGCTCGAACCCGATCTCTGCCACCTGAATCATGCCGCGGTCGGACCCTGGCCCAGACGGGCGGCGGAGGCGGTCGCACGGTTCGCCGAGGAGAACCTCCATCAGGGGTCGCTCGACTATCCGCGCTGGCTCGTCACCGAGCAGCGACTGCGCGCGCGTCTGGCCCGGCTGATCGCGGCGGGCTCCCCCGACGATATCGCGCTGGCCAAGAATACCTCGGAGGCGCTGTCGGTCATCGCGCATGGGCTGCCGTGGCAAGACGGCGATAACCTGGTCGGCATCGCCCAGGAATTTCCGTCCAACCGCATCGTCTGGGAGTCCTTGGCCGAGCGGGGCGTGACCTGGCGCGCCCTGGATCTGGACCGCTCCAGCGATCCCGAGGCCGAACTCATGGCGCTCTGCGACCGGCGCACGCGGATGATCGCCGTGAGTTGGGTGCAATATGCCCGTGGGCTGCGGCTCGACCTGGAGCGGATCGGGGCCTTCTGTCGCGATCGGGACATTCTGTTCTGCGTCGACGCCATCCAGGGTCTCGGCGCCTTGCCGTTCGATCTCCAGTCCAGTCAGGCGGATTTCGTGGTGGCCGACGGTCACAAATGGATGCTGGGACCTGAAGGTGTCGCCCTGCTCTATGTTCGACCCGAGCGGCGCGAATCGCTGACGCTGCGTCAGTTTGGCTGGCGCATGGTCGAGCATCCCGGCGACTTCGAGCGTCCTGACTGGACGCCCGCCGCCGATGCCCGGCGCTTCGAGTGCGGCAGCCCAAACCTGTTGGGCATCCATGCCCTGGAGGCCAGTCTGTCGTTGCTGGAGGAGGTCGGTCTGGAACAGGTCTGGGGTCTGCTGCAGGCGCGCACGGAACATCTGATCGCGCTGATCGACCAACGCGGTTTCGAGTTGCTCACCCCGCGCGACCCCGACCGCCGTGCCGGAATCGTCACCTTCCGCGTGCCGGGCGTGCCCGCCGAGCGGCTGTATCGCGATCTCATGCAGCGCCGGGTGCTCTGTGCCCAGCGGGGCGGCGGCATCCGTTTTTCGCCGCACTTTCATACCCCGCTTGACGTCATCGAAAGGGCTATGACCATCGTCGACGCTCTGCTCGACGTTTAGCCGGTCTGATTCCGCTCTTCCTCAAGATCCTGAAGCAGAGCCAGCGGATCCATAGCGATGCAGGAACCGTCCGGCGCCGGGAACACGGCAACCAGACGGCCATCCCGGGCCATGCCGGTCAGCCAGCGTTCCATGAAGACCGCGAGCGCCAGCGGCTCCGCCTCGCAATCCGACCAGTCGTCATTGGCCAGGGCCTCGGCAAACTCAGGCGCGGGCCAAAAGGGGAAGCAGTCCCTGCCCTCGTCATCGCTGAAGGTGACAAAGCCGCCAACGCCCTTGAGTGTCCAGACCTTGTCCTGCAGGGTCGCCTCGGTCAGAAAAAAAGTATAGCGATCAGGAGCCGGCTGGCTGAACACGTTGGATAATTCAGATGCGGACAATGGAGCGTTCATCGAACGGGTTACCCTTTATTGCAGGTTGCGGACGCCGCGGTCACGGCGCTCGGTTCCGCACTCTATCAGCCGTGCGGCACGCGAGAAAGGCTAACGCCGCTTGTCTATCCGAACCCCGGAGCCCCACAATACCGCCATCCGATCGAGAGCGAGTGAGGGTTAAGCCGTGAAATGGTATGGAATACTGCTTGGTGCCATCCTAGGTATTTTGGTTGGAACGATCATCGGTTATCTGCTCGTTCCAGGCATGCTCAATTGACACATGCTGGAGCAGTCACAATGAGGCCCGAAGGATACCGCGTCCAGACCGGAACCTGGGACAATGCGGGCGCCACCGTCGTTGAGGGTGGCGTCAATTTCTGTGTCTTCTCGCGCTACACCGAGACCATGGAGCTCTTGCTGTTCGAGCGCGCCGACAGCACCGAGCCAGCGATGATCGTTCGTCTCGATCCCAAGACCAACCGCACCTTCTTCTTCTGGCACATCCTGGTGGAGGATCTGCCGGACGGTATCTATTACAACTGGCGCGCGGACGGGCGCTGCGAGACCCGCGAGACCGGCTGTCGCATCGACGGGGAAAAAGCGCTGCTGGATCCCTGGGCGACGACCATTAGCAACCTGCTGTGGAATCGGGAGGCGGCCTGTCGTCCAGGCAACAACCTGGCCACCGCGATGCGCGCGCAGGTGGTGCGGGACGATTACGATTGGGAGGGCGACCGGACGCTCTATATTCCGCTCAACAATGCCATTGTCTACGAGATGCATGTCGGCGGTTTCACCAGCCATCCCTCGTCCGGCGTGACGCATCCGGGAACCTTCTCGGGGGTGATCGAAAAGATCCCTTACCTGCGGGATCTCGGCATCACGCATGTGGAACTGATGCCGGTCATGGCCTTCGATCATCAGGACGTGCCGCCCGCGACTGCCCGTCTCGGGCTGGAGAATTACTGGGGTTACAGCACCCACAGCTTCTTCGCGCCGCATCCCTCCTTTACCGTCACGCCCAGCCGCGCCCGTGACGAATTCAGGGACATGGTCAAGGCGTTCCACCGGGCCGGGATCGGCGTGATCCTGGACGTGGTCTTCAATCACACCGCCGAGGGTGGCGCGGACGGGCCGACCATCAGCTTCAAGGCGCTCGGCAACGAGATGTTCTACCATCTGGATTTCGAGGACCGGCGTCGCTATCGGGATTACACGGGCTGCGGCAACACGGTGAACTGCAATCACCCGATGGTCACGCGCTTTCTGGTCGACGCACTGCTCTACTGGGTGCGACAGATGCATGTGGATGGATTCCGCTTCGATCTCGCCAGCGCGCTGGCCCGCGGCGAGGACGGCAATCCTCAGTATCATGCCCCGGTGCTCTGGGCGACCGAGCTTTCTCCAAACCTGAGTCGTGCACATATCATCGCCGAGGCCTGGGACGCCGCAGGTCTCTATCAGGTCGGCGACTTCCCCGGCTATCGCTGGGCCGAGTGGAACGGCCGCTATCGCGATGTGATCCGCGGCTTCGTCCGGGGCGACCCCGGACTGATCCCCGAGGTTGCAACCCGCATGGCCGGCTCCAGCGATATGTATGCGGTGCGCGGACGCCTTCCGCTGAACTCGATCAACTTCGTCACCTGTCACGATGGCTTTACCCTCGGCGATCTGGTGAGCTATAACGAAAAGCACAACGCCGCCAACGGCGAGGACAATCGCGACGGCAGCGACCACAACCTCAGTTGGAACTGCGGTTGCGAGGGACCGACCGATGACCCCGCGATCCTGACCCTGCGCCGGCGCCAGGCACGCAATTTCATCAGTCTCCTGATGCTGAGTCAGGGCGTCCCCATGCTGCTCTCCGGCGACGAAGTGATGCGCAGCAAGCTGGGCAACAACAACAGCTACTGCCAGAACAACGAACTCTCCTGGTCGGATTGGGGACTAGTGGAAACCAACCGCGACATGCTGAATTTCGTGCGCGCCATGATCGCCCTGCGCCGACGCCATCCGACCCTGACCCGTAACCGCTTCCTGACCGGCAAACCGGCCAACGGGCAGACCCTGCCAGACATTGCCTGGCATGGTGTCGGACTCGCAACACCGAACTGGGACGACCCCGACAACCGCGCGCTGGCCTTCACCCTGGCGGGGCTCGACGCGGACGAACCGCCGCTGCACATCATGATGAACATGGGACTGAAGACGTTGGAATTCGCGCTGCCAGCCGTGGCGGGATTACGCTGGTGTCTGGCCGTCGACACCACGTCCGAACCGAGCGTCGTCGCACTGGACGCTCAGCGCCCGCTGCCGGCAGGCCGCCTCAAAGTCGGTTCGCGCTCCGTTGTCGTGCTCGAAGCACGGGATCGTGCTTAGGTGATTTTCTGAAAACAATCGACCCACGGAGAGGCTGTGAATGGACAGGATTCACACGATTTCGCAGGATGAACAGGATAGAGTCGATTGTTTTTAATCCTGTTAATCTTAAAAAATCCTGTGAATCCTGTCCATTGGAAGCGTCGATTCTGGTAGACACGTTCCCGGAAATCGCCTTAAACCGTATCGCAGGCAGGCGGAAGTCTGCTTGCCTCGGGTTCATCCACACGTCAGGAGCAACAGGGGTTATGCAAATCGGAATGATCGGCCTTGGCCGGATGGGCTCGAACATGGCGTTGCGGTTGTTACGCGCCGGCCACCAGTGCGTCGTCTACGCTCGCAATCCCGCCTCCCTGGCGGGATTGGCCGAGGAAGGCGCCATCGGCACCTCGGATCTGGCGGAGTTCTGCGCCAAATTGGCGAGACCGCGCCATCTCTGGATCATGGTTCCCGCCGGCGCCGTGGATTCCGTCATCGAGGGACTGCTGCCCCATCTGTCGCCCGGCGACACCCTGATCGATGGCGGCAACTCCCATTATCGCGAGGATCTGGTCCGCGCCGAGCGGCTCGCGCGGGCGGACATCCACTACGTCGACTGCGGCACCAGCGGCGGCGTCTGGGGGCTGGAGCGCGGCTACTGTCTGATGATCGGCGGCGAAACGCCGGTCGTGGAGCGGCTCGATCCCATCTTCGCGTCCCTGGCGCCCGGCGCCGGCGGCATCGAACGCACCGCGGGCCGCTCCGGACCGGTCAGCCGCTCGGAGATGGGGTATCTCCACTGCGGACCCAACGGGGCCGGACACTTCGTCAAGATGGTCCACAATGGCATCGAATACGCCCTCATGGGCGCCTATGCGGAAGGTCTCAATCTGCTCAAGCATGCCGGGGCCGGCCGACAGGATCGCGCGACCGACGCCGAGACCGCTCCACTGAGCCATCCGGAACACTACCAATACGACCTCGATCTCGCCGAGGTCGCCGAGGTCTGGCGCCGCGGCAGCGTGGTTGCCTCCTGGCTGCTCGACCTGACCGCCAACGCCCTGGCGGAGGATCCCGAACTGACAGGCTTCGGCGGGCGCGTTTCGGACTCCGGCGAGGGTCGCTGGACCTGTCTGGCGGCGATCGAAACCGGCACCCCCGCCCCCTTGCTCACCACTGCGCTCTATGAACGCTTCAGCTCCCGTGGCGAGGGCGATTTCGCCAATCAGATTCTATCCGCGATGCGCTATCAGTTCGGCGGGCATCACGAGAAGCCGGCGGATTGATACAGCCCAATGTGGCGCGGCGGAAAAGAGAGGCTCGGAGCGCGACCATGAATCCCATCGAAACCCTTCGGCTCGACTGTCCCTGGTGCGCCGCGCCGATCGACATCGACGTCGACCTCAGCGCAGGCAACCAAAGCTATGTGGAAGATTGTCAGGTCTGTTGCGCGCCCATCGTCGTGACTGTCCGCCTCGATGAGCATCCCGACGCGGAACTCCTGGTCACGCTCGCGCGGGAGTGCGATTGAATGCACACCACTCAACCACCGCTGGTGCTAGCCTCGACCTCTCCTTATCGACGCGCGCTGCTCGCGCGGCTGGGCCTGACCTTTCGCACCGCCTCCCCGAATGTGGATGAGCGACGACGACCCGACGAACCGCCTCAGGTGCTGGTGCTGCGACTGGCAGAGGCCAAAGCGCGCGCGGTCGCCTCGGCGTATCCGGAGGCGTTCATCATCGGCTCGGATCAGGTCGCCTGTCTCGACGACGCCGTCCTGGGCAAGCCGCTCGGCCGCGACGCGGCGATCGCGCAACTGGAGCGCGCCTCGGGACGGAGCGTGCTTTTTCAAACCGGTCTCTGTCTGCTCGATGCCCGCAGCGGTCAGGCGCAAACGCTGGTCGAACCCTTCCGGGTCCATTTCCGCCCTCTCGGGCGGCAGCGGATCGAGGGCTATCTGGACCGCGAACAGCCCTACGACTGCGCGGGCAGTTTCAAATCGGAGGGGCTTGGGATCGCCCTGTTCGAGCGACTGGAAGGCGAAGATCCCAACGCGCTGATCGGACTGCCGATAATCCGCCTGATCCCCTTGCTGGAAGCCGCCGGAATCTTCCCGCTGGGCGCATGATTTGACGCGGCCGATTGGACATTCACATTGCCAAACGTGGCATTGTGAACGATACTTCATGCTGTTTATGAGGGGCCCGATAGCGGGTCTTGTCACCTCAAGAGGAGCCGCGAACATGCGTCCCGATTCCATTGATACCCGCTATGCCTGGGTATTCCCCCTCTCGCTTCTGGTTCTGATCATTCTAAACGGCTGCGCCGGATCTGGCGGCGGCGAACGTGACAGTAGCGGGCGGGACACCGTTCAAATTCAGCGCGATCCGAGCGGCTCGTCCACCTTCCCGGTCCCACCCGAGATTCAGGATAACGTGGATTTCTGGCGCCATGTCTACGGCATCTGGGGTCGCGGCGAGGTCGCGATCCACGATGACGAACACCTGGGCGTGATCTACGAGGTCAGCAGGATCCCCGGACCGATCCAGGCCGGCTACAGCGCCTCCCAAAAAGCCTGGCTGGATTCGCGCACCGGCTATCACGCCAGTCGGCTCAAGATGCTGGAGGAGCGGGTGCGGACCGGCCAGACGTTGACTCCAAGCGATAAGGAATTGCTCGCCAAGTACGAGAAGGACGGCGGCGTCGCCGCGCTCTACGGGGCATCGGATCGGCTGCGTGCCCAGCGCGGTCTGCGCGAGCGTTTCAAGCGCAGCGTCGAGATCAGCGGCCGTTATGAACCCGCTTTCCGCCAGATCATGCAAAGTCATGGCCTCCCCGAGGATCTGGCCTATATCCCGCATGTGGAATCGTCCTATCAGACCAATGCCAAATCCAGCGCGGGCGCTTGCGGCGTGTGGCAGTTCATGCCCGCGACCGGACGCAGTTTCATGACGGTCAACGATCGCGTCGACGAGCGCTACGACCCCATCCTGGCCGCTGACGGCGCCGCGCGTTATCTGTCGCAGGCGCATCGCAGACTGGGTAGCTGGCCACTCGCCATCACCTCGTACAATCACGGCCAGGGCGGCATGGCGAAGGCTAAGTCGCAACACGGTAACGATATCGGTCGCATTGTCGAACACTATGACGGCAAGGCGTTCGGTTTTGCCTCGCGAAACTACTATGCCGAGTTCATCGCCGCCCGCGAGGTCGCCCGCAACGCCAAACGTTACTTCCCCGAAGGCGTGAACTATGAAGCGCCTTGGGAATATGACCGTCTGGTTCTGAATGACAGTATGCCAGCCGAGCATGTGGCGCGGCACTATGGGGCGTCCGCCAGCCGCCTTGCCGATCTGAACCTGCACTGGCGTGGCGCGGTCCGCGATGGAAGAGCGAACCTGCCAGCCGGCAGCACCGTCTGGCTACCGCAAGGCTCGATGAAACGTGTGGCCAGTCAACCGCCGCCGGTCTCTGCGCCGGTCATGCTGGCGCTTGAACCCAAGGCAGCACCGAGGCAGAAACAATACCAACCCGCCGTTGCGATGGCCAAAACAACTCCATCCCAAGCCAAACCGACGCCTACGACACGAATGGCGTCAAAGGAGAAGAAGCCGGCACCAGAGCCACGAATCGCGGCCATCAAGGCAAATCCGAAACCAGAGGCACGGACAGCCAACAAGGTCCGCTATCATGTCGTGAAACCACAGGAAACGCTCTATCGGGTGGCGCTGCTGAACGGTCTGTCGGTCGCCGAACTGCGTCGTCTCAACAAAATGAGCTCGAACGACAACAATATTCGAGCAGGACAAAAGCTGAAAGTTGGCATTTAAACCACACACACGACCCTCGTTGGAAACGTGCCTCCCAGCTAGGCATCGATTGCAAATCCGTCAGTAAAAAAGGGCGCCAGGCGCCCTTTTATCGCGACGGTTCTAATGTCGATCAGGATGTTCAAGCATCAAGATTATCGAGCGCCTTCTGGAAACGGTTGGCATGGGAACGCTCGGCCTTGGCGAGTGTTTCGAACCAATCAGCAACTTCGTCGAAACCTTCTTCACGTGCCGTTTTGGCCATGCCAGGATACATATCGGTATATTCGTGGGTCTCTCCAGCAATCGCCGCTTTCAGGTTTGCGCCAGTGGGACCGATCGGTAAGCCGGTCGCGGGATCGCCGACGGCTTCGAGATATTCCAGATGACCATGAGCATGTCCGGTTTCACCCTCGGCCGTGGACCGAAAGACCGCAGCCACATCGTTATATCCTTCAACATCCGCCTTCGCGGCAAAATAGAGATAACGCCGATTCGCCTGCGACTCACCCGCAAACGCTTCTTTGAGGCTGTGCTCGGTCTTGCTGCCTTTGAGTTCCATGTTGATTTCCTCGTGATGGACGACAGTTTTGGGGCTGGACGATGATTACAATATGGATCAGCGTCGGGTTTAAAAAATTGTTTGTTCCAATGGCGCCGATAGCCTTACTTTATTAAACGCGTCGAGAAACAGAATTTTCCTATCGCGTCGCGCCCTGACGAGTTGATCTGGAAGCAAACATGCCGGAAACCAAGCCATCGCAGATGTCGCCTACTCAGGAAGCAGGCGTACTCCAGGCGTTCCCTATCGCCAAGGCTCGTCCCGCGCCCTCGCGATTGGTGCAGCTGAGCGATCCTCATCTGTTCGCGGAACCCACGGGACATCTTCTTGGAATCACCACTCGATCAAGTTTCCAGGCCGTGATTGACTTGGCCCTGGCTGGACGGCAGGCGGCGCACGCTCTGATCCTGACCGGGGATCTCGTCCACGATGAATCACCCGCCGGTTACCGTTATCTGCGCCAGGCTCTCGAAAAAACCGGATTACCCTATTACTGCATTGCGGGAAACCATGATCGCCGGGATCTCATGAAAAAATATCTCGGCAGCGCGGCGGTGGAACCCCTTGGTATCCGGCGACTCAATTCCTGGAACCTCATCTTTCTGGATTCATTGGATCCCGGTCGCAACAGCGGGCGTCTGGACCGCACACATCTGGATCGTCTCGTCGAGCTGCTGTCGGACGACAAGGCGCCGACGCTGCTTTTTCTCCATCATCACCCGAAGCCCATTCAGAGCGCCTGGATGGATACCATGGGCGCTGAAAACGGTGCTGACTTACTCGGCATCTGCGAGCGCAATTCACAGGTCAAAGCGGTAGTTTTCGGTCACATTCATCAGGCGTTTTCCAGTTCTCAGGGGGATTGCCGGATTCTCGGAACCCCATCCACCTGCATACAGTTTCTGCCGGGGAGCGTGGATTTCGCACTCGACGCTCATCCACCCGGTTATCGGGAGCTGACGATCTATCCGGATGGTCGCCTTGCGACCCGCGTCGAACGTCTCGTTGAATTAGTCGAGTTACCCATCCCGCATGCCGAGGGGTATTGAACTTCGCTCAAACATGGCATGTCTCTTTTACGCCACAACGCTACCGCACACTGGAACCAAATAGCGTCATCGCCAGGTCGGTTTAATCGATCGCAAACCCAGCGTGCGGATAATAGTCGAATGGCTCGCAAGCGACACCGGTCACCTTGGCCGTTGCGGGACCGGTACGCAGCCAGTCACGCAGTTGCGCAACCACCGTCGTATCTCCACAGAGAAACACTTCCACTCGCCCATCCGCAAGATTTTTGGCATATCCAGTCACACCAAGGCGCATCGCCTGTTCGCGGGTCGCGGCCCGAAAGAACACCCCCTGCACCTGACCGCCAATGAGACAACGGTAGCAAACTCTGTGCTCCGGCTGATAATCGTCCATCCTCTTCTCCTGTGGGTCGCGGCTCGCGAACTCTCAGATTAAAGCGAATTCCGAATCTGCGCGCAATCGACCGTATCTTATTGCTCGGGAGCGGCTTGTCGTTCGCGCTTATATTGCTGGAAGGTGGTGTCCTTATAGCGATCCTCAACCACATAATTACCGAGCCACATGAATTCACTTGAGTGAGGGGTTGCGCCAATGAATTTGGTCATTAAATTCCCTTCGACATCGAAAAAGGCGAATACTGGCGTTGCCCTGACCCGATAAGACTTGAGCGCAAAATCCTTTTGAGTCATTACCGTGCCGGAAAAATCGGTGATTTCAACATCCCCTTCGATATCGACAGAGAAGATTTTGAAATGCTTCTTGAAATATTCGCGCACCTCGGGCTGATTAAGAACCGTGGTCTTCATACGCTGGCAAAAGGGGCACTCGTCCATTTCAAACATCAGCAGAACGCCTTTTTTACCCTCGGTTTTGGCTGTTTCGATTTCCTCGGAGAAGTCACCGAAGGTCGGGTCGAAAAAAGATTGCTCGGGATCAGGATCAGTGGTTGCCGCCGTCGCGATACCGCTGGTCAAAAGCAAGAGAAGACACAGATGCCGCCAGAACAGGGAAGGATTCGATAATCGATGGCCAGAATCGGTTAATGTGATCATCATGGTTCCATCTCCAATAGACTCAAAAGGTGATCGGACGGAAAATAGCGAAGGAAATTGTTAAACCTGTCGGTTGCGCGCATCTCAACCCTGGCCCGAGAGTATAGACATGCATCTTGTTCTGAATGGAGCGACCGCCTTATGAGTTACATACTGGTTCTGTACTACAGCCGGCACGGCGCCACGGCGGAAATGGCGAGGCAGATTGCCCGCGGCGTCGAGTCCGGCGGCATGGAAGCGCGCCTGCGCACCCTTCCCGCGGTTTCGACAGTCTGCGAGGCAACCGAGGACAGCATCCCCGCCGCTGGAGCTCCCTACGCGGAGCATGAGGATCTGCGTCACTGCGCCGGACTCGCGCTTGGCAGTCCAACCCGCTTTGGGAATATGGCGGCACCAGTTAAATATTTCCTGGATGGAACCAGCAGTCTCTGGTTGGCTGGCACCCTCGCCGGCAAGCCCGCCAGCGTTTTCACTTCCACCTCCAGTCCGCATGGGGGACAGGAGAGCACACTACTCAGTATGATGCTGCCTCTTCTGCATCATGGCATGTTGTTATTGGGACTGCCCTACAGCGAAACGGATCTTTTACATACCCGCAGTGGCGGGACACCCTATGGACCGTCGCATCTGGCCGGCCCCGAGAACACTCTCCCCGTCACCGACGAGGAACGGCGACTCTGTCATGCGCTGGGGAAACGATTAGCGGAAACCGCAGCCATGTTAACCCCGCGTGCCACATGAAACCATAAACAGATGAACTGGAATCATTAGGCATCTCCACCCGGGTCGCATTGCCGTGAGCGCTTCCCCTCAGCAACTCCACCTCCCGCTCGAATGGCCCAGGGAGCCGATTCTGAGCGAATATCTACCGGGTCCCAATGCAGAAGCAGTTGCCCTCGTTTCGGCAATGGCGGCCGGCACTGGCGAGCCCTTCTTGTTTCTGTTCGGCAACGCCGGTACTGGCAAGACCCACCTGTTGCAAGCGGCCTGCATTGCGGCGACCGAGCAGGGTCGACAGACGCATTTTGTTCCACTGGGAGCCCCGGGCCTGGAACCGCTTCTCTTCGAGGATCTGGAACGGCTAGATCTGGTGGCGATCGACGACATCCAGACCATCGCTGGCGATGCGGTTTGGGAACGCGCCCTTTTCGATCTGTTCAACCGAATGCGAGAAAAAGGCCGCCGCCTGCTCACCGCGGCCAAATCGGCTCCGGACGCACTCCCATTGGGACTTCCCGATCTGCGTTCGCGTCTCCAATGGGGGCCGCGTTATTGCCTGACGCCTCTCGCCGATGCGGACTGCGAACAACTGCTGATCAAATCGGCCCATCGCCGCGGCATGGATCTGAACGGCGAACAGGTGCGTTACATCATGAATTACCACACCCGCGATCCAGCATCGCTCCTGAGGCTGGTCGCACAAATCGATAGCCTGAGTCTTTGCGAACAACGCCAACCGACGATTCCGCTCATCCGACGCGCAATGAGGGGAGAGCGCCAAACCGATCTGGCTCCGTCGCCGTCCGTTTCAGGCACGGCCGATGCAGGAGACGAGTAATATTCATGCCATCATGACGCGGCTTAATCTTCCTTCAAGCCACTGCGTATCGCCTTACGGCCCCAGATCCAGACATACTGCAAACCGCTGACCACCACCGTGAGAAAACTGGCCCAGATCAATGTCAGCAACAAAGCCGCCGGCAAGGGATAGGGGCCCGCATCCATGATAATCGCCACCAACAACAGAATTTGTAACAGCGTATTGAGCTTACTGACTGGAAGCGGCGCGGCCTCGACCTCCTCCACCCGATAATTGTAAAGGACAGCGCCCCCGACGATGACCAAATCCCGGAACACCACCGCCAGAACCAACCAGATTGGAATCAAGCCCAGGGCGCCCAGAACCAGAAAGCAGCAGACCAGCAGCGTCTTGTCCGCAAGTGGATCAAGGATGCCTCCAAGCCGGCTCTGCCACCCATAGTGTTTGGCCAGAAAGCCATCAAGACCGTCCGAGGCGCCGGCGGCGGCGAACAAGACCAATGCCCAACCGAATTCATCCACGAGCAGCAGGTAAACCACGGGGATCACGGCGATCAGCCGCAGTACGCTAATGATGTTGGGCAGATCTTTGAGCTTCACGAACAGAACCCTGACGCTGTGCAGTGTGACTGGTTGACAAGATCCTAGCCCGGCATCCGCCAACTGTCCAAGCATCTCGGTATACAATCGTCCCATCAACCCATCCCTGGAGCAACCATGTCGCAGAACTTTCGCCACACTTCACTCAGCTATCGTGACGCTGGCGTCGATATCGACGCCGGCGCCCGTCTTGTGGAACGCATCAAGCCGCTCGCCGCCGCAACCGCTCGCTCGGGAGTCATCGCCGGGCTCGGCGGCTTTGGCGCACTTTTCGAGCTGCCTCTAGCGGCGTATCGCCAACCTATCCTCGTCTCGGGTACCGATGGCGTCGGCACCAAGCTCAAGTTGGCGATCGAGCTTGGGCGGCACGACAGCATCGGCATCGATCTGGTGGCCATGTGCGCGAACGACATCCTGGTCAGCGGCGCCGAACCGCTGTTTTTTCTCGACTATTACGCCACCGGTCGGCTTGACGTGGAGGTCGCCGCATCGGTCATCGCCGGCATTGCCCGGGGCTGCGAACTGGCAGGCTGCGCGCTGACCGGCGGCGAAACCGCTGAAATGCCTGGTCTCTACAATGACGGCGACTATGACCTTGCGGGATTCTGCGTCGGTATCGCCGAGAAAGCGGATCTGATTTTACCCGAGCGGGTCGCTCCGCGCGATGTCCTGCTCGGGATCCGCTCATCGGGCCCCCACTCGAACGGTTACTCGCTGATCCGCAAGGTGATCGAGGTCAGTGGAGCGGATTCTACCCGGACGCTCGCACAACGGCTTTCCCAGGATCTCGACGGGGCTTCTCTGGGTGACCGGTTGCTGGCGCCGACGCGGATTTATGTTCGCTCGGTGCTGCCTTTGACGCGCGAACTGCCGGTCCATGCGCTCGCCCACATCACCGGTGGCGGACTGACCGAAAACCTGCCGCGGGTATTGCCCCCCGGTACCCGCGCGCGCGTGGATCTGGATACCTGGCAACAGTCACCCATTTTTGACTGGATTCAACACGAGGGCGGCATCGCCAAGGCTGAAATGCTCCGTACCTTCAACTGTGGAGTCGGGATGATCGTCTGCGTCGCACCGGATGACGTTCAAACGGCGCTTGAACGGCTCCGCGCCGCGGGCGAAGAGGTATGGGTACTGGGCCATATCGAGAGCAGCGAAGGCGAACCCGAGATCGTCTACAGTGGCGGGAGCGGAAATGCCTGAAGATAAGCGGCTCCAGATCGTCACGCTCATCTCTGGCGGCGGCAGTAATCTTCAAGCCCTGATCGACGCCCAGCGACAGGGTCTGCCGATCCGCATCGCGGCTGTCATCAGCAATCGGGCGGACGCCCTGGGACTCGAACGCGCGCGACGCCATGGGATTCCAGCGGAGATTCTGAGCCACGGAGACTACCCCGATCGCAATGCCTATGACGCGGATCTCAAGTGCCTGATTGATCGCTATGATCCTGGACTCGTCATCCTGGCGGGTTTTATGCGGATTTTAACCCCCGAATTCGTCACCCACTATCACGGGAGGATGCTCAACATCCACCCATCGCTGCTGCCGAAGTTCCGTGGACTGCATACTCACCAGAGGGCACTGGACACAGGCGAGACAAGACATGGCGCGAGCGTCCATTTCGTCACCGCCGAACTTGACGGAGGGCCTGTCGTCCTTCAGGCGGAGGTGCCTGTGCTGCCCCAGGATGACAACGCGAGGCTCGCGGCGCGCGTTCTAGAACAGGAGCACCGCATTTATCCTACCGTCGTGGGCTGGTTCGCGGAAGGGCGCCTGAGACTCGGCGAGGACGGACGCCCCTGGTTGGATGGCGAGCCTATCGAGAAGCCATTCTTCATTAAATGACATTGATCGAAAAAGTTTGAGTCGTCGCCTGGTCCACGTCGTCGATCACCTCCAACTCCACGCTATATGATCCTTTTAGGCCAGCATAGGTGGAATTATTACTGTCGAAAGCGTAATTCGATAAATCGTGCGCGACGCCATCGATCATTTCGCTAAAAGCCTGAATATCCGACCCCTTTGGCCCGCTCACCTTCATCACGACTCGTTTGAGCTCCTTATCGTCCCGCGCAATTCCAGAAATAAATTTTTTTCCGCCCAATCTAACTTTTAATCCCAGGGCAGGAGTCGGGCAGAATGTCGGAGGTGCATTCTCGTCGACCAAATGCCGACGCACGGGCCTGTAGCCCAGTAATGACGACCAACTCCGCTCTTTATAACGAGCAGTTCGAGGCGTCTGTTCCATCGTGAGAATCCCGGACGCCGTTCTTTCCTTGAACAGGACAATATGAATGCCGCTCCGATTAAGCGCATCGCCAACCCGTAGATCGACGTTTTGGCCTTTTCCGATATCGCCAAGACAGGCTCTCTCGGATTTCAAGTGGTACATGACATGTTATAAATCATAATCTTACGCGAACCTCTCTCAAAAAACCGTATT
>NZ_CAIPNF010000362.1 GCF_903866365.1 uncultured Thiocystis sp. | reverse complement strand
TGCTACCCAAACGCTGGATCGTCGAACGCACACTCGGTTGGCTCAACCGTTGCCGGCGCCTCGCCAAGGACTTCGAAAATCTGGCCGCGACCGCGCTCGCTTTTCTCAAACTCGCCTCCATCCGTCTGATGCTCAGAAAACCGTGTAATCCAACCTGAACTTTATGAACAGACTCTCAGGACATTCGGGTTGAGCAGGTAAACGCCACCTTCCGATGACTCGGATATCTTGAGGCAGGATGCCAGATACTCACGCCTCATGATGACGGGGTCCTGGTCATCTCCGTAAACGAAATACTCATCGTCCGACACAGGTATTCCAGGGTCCGTGTCGATCCACGCCCTGATCCAGTCCGCATCCTCGTCCTTGAACCAGCCGATTTCGCTACAAGAGCGAAGGGAACCGGGAAAGTCCATGTCATTGCCGGGGTAAACCCAGCCGTTGGCAAACAAGAGAAACTCGCGATAGCTGGCGGGTAGTCTCACGCCCAGACGGGTTTCGGCGGCGCCGATCTCTTCCTCCGTGGCCGGAGGTAGCCCGAACCAGTCAGTGTCGATGAACTCTTGAGCAACCGACCCTGGTAAGCCTTCGTCGTTGATGAGATCCGCATTCCATTGCTTGAGTGTCGTTTCGAGCGTCATGGTTTCCTCGTCGGCGGATCTTGGGTCGAGCAACGGCAGGCTGGCGGCGTGCGTCTTGGTCTCGCCGGTCAAGGCGACGACTCGCTCGGCGAAAACCGCCAAGCGACCGCGCCAAGCGGGAAATCGCGTCAGTCGGAGACCTGACAGATCCCATTGGCTCCATGCTTGCCGGTGTAGCTGAGAGAGACCGTTTCGTCTGGGTTGATGGCGATGGAAAGCGTAATCCCCGCGCCCGTGGCTTCGTAATAGTTGGCATTGGACTTCTTGAGCTTCGCCTCCTTGCCGTTCAAGTAGACCGGCCCGCCCTTGTCGGCGTGTACCTCGATGCCGCCCGGACAGGTGCCGTTGAAAAAGGGGACACCGGCGTTGGCGGCCCCAGCCAGGGACAGGGCGGCGATGGCGATGGCTATGGCGATCTTCTTCATGGTCATGGACTCCTGCTGTTGTAGAGAACCGTGGTTTAGGCAACCGGATGGCTGTTTCCGGCCCCGCTGAACTGCACCCCTTCGAACACCAGCGTCGGTGTCCGCAGCGCGGTATAGAGGAAGGGATCGTTACCCACTTCCACCAGGCTGGCGAAGAGGGTCTTGAGGTTGCCGGTGACGATCATGCCGATGACCGGTTCGGCGATCTCGCCACCCCGGATGATGTGCCCGTTGAGTCCCTGGGAGAAGGCGCCGGTGGTCGGGTCGGCGTTGCCGCCGGCCCAGGCGGTGACCAGGACGCCGTCGCCGACCGCACGGATGATCTCCGCGAGCGCGCGCTCGCCGGGCTGGACGATCTGGTTCGATGGGTCGCCGGTGGTGACCGGCAGCCCGGTCTTGGCGGCGTAGTAGGTGTCGGCGTAGACGGCCTTGGGGACGCCGCGCTCGATCAGGGTCAGGGGACGGGCGGCGATGCCCTCGCGATCGTAGGGGTGGGACTCCAGGCCGCGCGGGCGCAACGGGTCGTCGATGATGGTGAGCTTGTCGCTCAAGGCTTGGGTGTCGATCAGCTTGGGCCAGAAGGATTGACCCTGCGAGATGTTGCCCGCCGTGGCCGGGGCGAGCAGGTCGCTGACCAGTCGCCTCGCGGCGCGTGGCTCGACCACCAGGGTGCCCTTCATGGTCGGTCCCTGGCGACTGCCCAGGCGCGCCCGTGCCCGCGCCAGGGTCTGCTCGCCGATGCGCGCCGTGCTCGGCAGGTCGTCCAGATGCAGACAGGCGGCCCCGTCGTCGCCCTCGGCGCGGCGCTCGCTGCCGCCCTCACGTCCACCTGGGCCGCGATCCCGCAAGGAGACCTGCTGGAAAAAGCCGACGCTGGTCTTGCCATAGGCACCGCTGAAGCCGTTGGAGCTGGCGTCGGCGACGAGCTTGTGACCGTCCTCGACCGAACTGGTGGCAGAGATCAGCGTCGGCTCCCCACTGACCGCCGCCTCCAGCTCGCGACACCAGGCGAGGCGCTGCTCACGAGTCAGCCCCGCGATACGCGGATCGACCAGTTGCAGGGCGGCGGCGGAGGCGGTCGGGAAGAGTGCCGGCGGGGTGATGCGCCGCTGTGGGTCGGCTTGCAACTGGCGGGTGAGCGGCACCGCCTCGCGGATGAAGTCGCGTAGATGGGCCTCCCGCAGGTCGGTGGTCGAATAGACTCCGTAACGGCCGTCGACATAGAGTTTGAGTTCCAGCCCCCGTTTGGTGGAGTCGGAAACGGTCTCCGGTTTGCCGTCGCGAAAGGCATAGCTCAGGCTGCTGTCCTGGACGGCCGTTGCCCAAGCGTCGTTGGCCCCAGCCGCGCGGGCCATCTCCACCGCCTGCTGGGCGAGCTTCAGCAGCGTGTCGGTCGCTGTCGTGTCGTGATCAGACATTTTCGCCTCCCACCGTCATGCGCGAGACCAGGGCCGAGGGCATGCCGATCGAGACCGGTACGCTTTGTCCGTTCTTGCCGCAGACCCAGCCGCCGGGGTCGAGCTTGAAGTCGTCCGCCACCATGGTGATGCGTTTGAGCGCCTCCGGGCCGTTGCCGATCAGGTTCACGTCCTTGATCGGCGCGGTGATCTTGCCGTTCTCCACCAGCCAACCGTTCTTGACATAGAAGGTGAAGTCGCCGGGACCGATGGCGACCTGACCGCCGGTGAAGGTCTCGGCGATGATGCCGTGCTGGATGGAGGCGACGATCTCGTCGCGGGTATGGGGTCCGTTCTCCATGAAGGTGGTCGTCATGCGCGGCATGATCGAGTAGCGGTAGGACTCGCGCCGACCTGAGCCGACGTGCTGCGCGATGCCGTAATGCCGGGCCGAGATGTTGTCGTGCAGATAGGACTTGAGGATGCCTTTTTCGACCAGGACGGCGCGCCCGGTGGCGTTGCCTTCGTCGTCCATGTTCAGCGTCCCCAGCTCGTGGGGCAGGTTGCCCTGATCGACCACGGTGACGAAGGGCGCGGCCACCGGCTTGCCGATCATGTCCGAATAGATGCTGGTGCCGATGCGGTTGAAGTCCGCCTCCATGCCGTGGCCGATGGCCTCGTGCAACAGTACGCTGCTGGCGCCGGCCGCGAGCACCACCGGCATCTCCCCGGCCGGCGGGCGCCGCGCGTCGAACAGCACCAGGGTGCGGGCGGCGACCTCGTCGACCTGGGCCTTGAGGCGGTCATCGGTGTAGAAGTCGATCCCATCGCGTGCGCCCAGCGACACCATATTGCTCTGGGTCTGATCGCCGCGCTTGGCCGTCACCATCAGGCCGAGCAGCGCGCTCGGGCGGCGGTCGGCGAGCAATCGGCCGTCCAGGGTCGCGATCAGCACCCGCTCGTCGGTGTCGGTCAGTTGCACTGTCACCTTGTCGATGGCGGGATCGGCGGCGCGCAGCAGGGACTCGACCTTCTGGATCAGCGGCAATTTCTCGTTAAGCCCGATTTCGGACCAGGGCCGCTTGACTGGATAGAGATCGCCCTGCCGCCTGGGATCGAAATGGGCCGGCAGGGTCGCGTGGGCGCCGCTCGCAATGGTCGCGGCGGTGCGGGCGGCCTGGAGCATGGACGCGGGCGTCAGATCCTCGGTGAAGGCGAAGCCGGTCTGATCCCCGACCACCACCCGCAATCCGACTCCCGGGCGATGTCGCTCGTGGCCTGGCTGGCCAGCCCGTCCTGCATCCGGATGAGGTTGGTGCGCTTGTGCTGGAAATAGAGTTCGGCGAAGTCCGCCCCGTTGGCGGTTAGCTCCGTCATGACGCGGCGGATCACGGCCTCGTCGATGCCGAACCAGTCGAGGAAGGGATTGGCCGGTGCGGTGGTGCTCAGGTCCGTGGCTTGGGGCTGGGCATGAAGAAAGGTCGGCAGGGTGAGACTCGCCAGACCGGCGGTGCCGGTGGCGAGGAAGTGGCGTCGGTTCATGGTCGGCTCCGGTGGCGGTTGGACGCGGTTCGAGTCAGCATTCTCGGCCTTCGCGGGAAGGTCGGGCGAATGGGTCCGCTGGACGTCAGGCGCTGCTCATGATGACGAAGTCCTTGCCGGAACGCCGGTCGGGGTGCAGCGGGTTGTCCGTGACGACGAGCACCAGGCCGGGATGCAGGCTGCGCTCGACGGCGCCTTGGAAGGCGCTGTCGGCGGTGAGCCGGGTGATCAGCGCATCCGGCGAGCCACGCCCCGCCCCGAGATCCGCCCCCGCCGTCTCGTGGTGGCTGATGGCGTGCCAGGCGAGCCCCTTGGCCCCGGCGTGGCTCCCGTTCAGGACGAAGACGTGCGAGCCGAGCGGACCGCCCGCACCGGCGAGCCGCCCCTCGGCGACGACCTCGCCGTTCTCGATCAGCTCCAGTTTGCGATCTGCCGAGGACGCGATGACCGTGGTCACCGGATACTCGGCCGTCGCGTCCCAGTCGGAGGGGTGGCGCTTGCCTTCCAGGCCCGCGACCGCCCGCTCGAATTCGTGCTCCGCATAGCCGGCGAGAACCAGGCCCGGATGGGTCAGCTCCCAGGGGTCCGCATGGCTGCCGGCGATGATCACCGGGGTGCCGACATGGGTGATCGTCCAGAGCTTCTCGGAAAAGCCCATCGGCAGGCGCACGCAGCCATGCGAGGCCGGATAGCCGGGCAGCTTGCCGGCGTGCAGCGCGATGCCGTCCCAGGTCAGCCGGTTCATGTTGGGCATGGGTGCGTTGTTGTAGGTGGAGGATCGGTGGTCCTTATCCTTCTCCAGCACGACGAAGACCCCGGTCGGTGTCTCATGGCCCGATTTGCCGGTCGAGCAGGTGGAGACGGCGATCCGCACCCCGTTGCGATAGACGTGCGCCATCTGCTCGGGCAGCGAGATCACCACGGCCACGGCACCCTTCGGCGAGCGGTCCGGGTGCCAGGTGAACTCGCCGGGCTGGAGGGTGTGGATCTCCTTGATAACCTCGGTACGCTCGACAGCCTCGGCGCGATTGACAACTTCGGCGCGCTTGACAACCTCGGTGCGCGAGCCGCAGTGCGCAAGGAGGAAGGGCGCCGCCCCCAGGGCGGCGAGTCGAAGGAGTGCGGTACGGCGATCGATCGGCTGCATCGTCAAGAAATCCTGTCAGTCGTTGTTAAACCGCTCCTCGCGCTGTAGGCGATGATTCCGGATTGGATCGGCTTCGGCAGACTCAACCATCGTCGGCGCTGGCGCGGTTTAGGTTAAGGGATGTGAGGCGCGATGGCCGAGGCGGATCAACCGCCGAACACCACCGCGTCCGGGATCTCGAAGCGTTCGTCGCCGGCGCGGATGCGCGTCAGGTCGCCCTCTCGGTCGGTGGAGAAGGCGGTGCCGCTGGTCGATCCTTCAATACCGGTCGCCCGGCCCTGCTCGAAGCGGATCACGCGCGAGGCGCCGCCGGGCAGGAAGACCGTCACCCGCGCCGCGCCCGAGCCTTCGCGGCGCACGCCGAACGGGCACGACGTCATGGGCTGACCGGCCGCCGTGGCGCAGGGGATGGAACCGGTGGCGTGGAAGTCGGTTCCGGGGACCAGGGCATCGGACGCGCTGGCGAGCGGGAAGCCGGAGCCGAGGAGCAGAGCGGCAAGGAGTGACAGAGGCGGGGAAAGGCGGCGCATGCGGGGAAAGACTCCTGGTAGGAAGGGCGAAGGCGCGCCGTGCTGGTCGTACCAGGACGCACGGCGCGATGGGTTCTGTCGGATCGCGCCTATTCGCAATCCAGCATGGTCACATCGACGATGGACTGGTAGCGCCCGTTCTCGGTGCGAATGGTGACGCAATGGGAACCCTTGACCCAGTTCGTATAGGAGCTGCCGCCGCCCTTACTGCCCGATGCGTACTCGTAACCGCGGCCCTCCATCTCCATCTCGCCGCTGCTCGCCTTGGCGCCCACCAGATCCTGGAGCGCGGTGGCCCCCGAACCACTGTGTCCACTGTGTTGGTTGTGCTCCGTGTAACCGTCGTCGTTCTGATGCTTGCCGGCCTGGCTGGCGGCGACCCCAATGGCCACGGCGGCGGCTGTTCCGATCGCCAGTTTCTCGGCGGTTCCCATGCCCTTGGGTTTGGGGCCGCTGTATTCGGCGGTGGTCACGTGACGGTTCTTGACCTCGCAGCTCCAGGAATGCTTGTCGCCGTCGACCTTCGCCTTGCCGGCGACCCTGAAATGTTTTTCGCCGTCGAGTTGGGTGGCCTGGGCATCGCGCAGGTCGGTGAGGTTGTATTCGCCGCGGATGCGGTTCTCGCAATCGCGGATCGCGTCTTCCTTGCCATAGGCGAGGACGGTGCCTGGGGCCGCGAGGGACAGGGTCAGCAAGACGCCCATGGGCGCGCGGAGGAGAGGGGGCTGATGCATGGAATGACTCCTGATGGTTTGATGGATCGAGAAGACAAGATGAAATCGGGGTGGACCGCAAGCCCCGGTTTAGGGCTGGTAGGACGATTCGCGCAGATAACGTCCGGCGACCCAACCCTGGGTGCCACGATTCTCAAGCCGCTCGACCCGGCACCAACGCTGGCCGCTCGTCAGGGTGCAGCCGAGGTTGCGCATGACCGCGCCATTGGGCAAGTCGCCGACCACGCGCTCCCGAGCGGAGGGGCCGGCGCGCAGATGCAGCGTGTCGCCGCTGGCCACGCCAGTGACCTCCCAGAAGTCCGGACCGCCGGCAAGCCCGTCGGCGAAGTCGGCGGCGGGCGCGGCGGAGTTGGCGCGAGGCGTGCCGTCGGCGTGCGCCGCGTCAGCGAGCAAGGGCGCGGCGGCCAGGAAGCAGGCGAGGAGGGAGAGAGCCGGTTTCTTCATCAGGGTTCGCTTCCGGGGGGGGCTTTAGGTTTCAGGCAGGCTGTCTGGCTGGCTCCAATCATATAAACTCACGTTTCGGAGTTGAAGTTCGCCATGGCGATCGTCTCAGACCTCCATAGAATCAGTCTCTGCGCCCTCCAATTGGAGGGTGAACTCATCGAGTTGCAGTGCCTGAACGAAGAAGCGCTGCACCTGCTCATCGATGG
>NZ_CAIPNF010000361.1 GCF_903866365.1 uncultured Thiocystis sp. | reverse complement strand
TCAGTGTTCAGTGTCGAATGCCCGAAGCGCAAGCCTGGCGGCCCCGAACGCGGCCTCGCGGTGCTCCGCCGCGACAACCTCCAGACCCAAAAGACGTGCCCTCATCCGTGTCCAGGTCGGGTTCGACGCCCCGCCGCCCACGGTGATGACGCGCGCGGGTCTTGGCGCGCCCAACGCGTGCAGACGCGCGTAGCCTTCCGCCTCGATGGCCGCGATGCCTTCCAGCAGTCCGTGCAGAAAACGGACTGGATCGCTCGGACGGGGTTGCAGACGCGGTTCAAGATCGGGTGCCTGACGCGGAAAGCGCTCGCCGGTCGCTGGCAGCGGATAGTAATTCAGCCCCGACGGGGTATCCGGGTCGATAGCACGGCTCAAGTCGGCGATCTCCTCGTCGCCGAAAAACTGGCGCAGGACCGCGCCGCCGCTGTTGGAGGCCCCGCCGACCAGCCAATGGTCGCCGAAGCGGTGGCTGTAAACGCCGAACGCACTGGCGGTCACCGGCCGTTCGGCGATGATCTTGACGACCAGCGTACTGCCGAGCGAGGTCACCGCATCGCCCGGACGCTGGGCGCCGGCGGCAATGACCGCCGCGGTGCTGTCGGTCGTTCCGGCCAGAATCCGGGTGGTTGGCGGGAAGCCGAGTTCGCGGGCGACCTCCGGTGCGATGCGCCCGAGCGGCGTGCCGGGCGCGACCACCCGCGGCAGAACGGTTCCGGCCGGGAGCAGGTCAAGCGCCCAGTCGGGCCAGCACAGACGCTCGGCGTCATACCCCAGCTTCAGCGCGTTGTTCCAGTCGCTATGGCCATAGTCGCCCGTCAGTCGACCGCTGATCCAATCCGCCTGATGGAGCGCGCGCCTGGGCGTTGCTCCGGCCATCCCGTCGCGCAATGCGATGAGTTTGGCCAGACTGGAGCCGGGGCCGCGCGCCGGACTGTCCGCCGGCGCGACACGCTCGATCCGCGCCGCCGCCGCGACCGCGCGCCGGTCGTTGTACATGAGCGCCGGTCCGAGCGGGCGGCCGTCCGGAGTGGCGATGAGCAGGGTCGCCGAGGTCGCGTCCACGCAGATCCCCGCCGGTGGACGATCAGGCAGCCGGTCTCCGAGCGTTTTGAGGACCGTGCGCGCCGCCTGCCACCACAGCTCCGGATCCTGTTCGACGCAGCCTTCCAGCGGTCGCAATGGCCGGGGAAGCGCGATGCTCGCGTGCGCGATTTCGCGGCCTAAGTCATTGATCGCCACCACCCGGCAGCCGGAGGTGCCGAGGTCGAGTCCGATGAAAGACGCTGACGATGTGTTCCGCATCTTCGCTCACCTGAACCGCGTCCGGCGCGGTCTGCGTGTTTGTCCAGTCACCCGAGCCGCAAGGCGATCGACCCGGCGCGGCGCAACGCGGTTAAAATTATCCCGAAAAGAGCAGTTGAACCGCAAAGAACACAAAGAACACAAAGAACGCCAAGTATTTCAATTCCTTGTTGCGATGACGAAAGTCACCCAAGGGGTGATTATCGTGGCATTGCAATCCCTTGTTTTTCTTGGTGTCCTTTGCGCCTTTGCGGTTCTAAATGCCGGATTTAAACTTATCGTTCAGACTCGGCGATCACGCGGGCGACCCGGCGCAGGTTCTCGAAATAGTCCGGCGCCAGCGGATCGATGACCTCCACCCGTCCAGCGATGGCCTTGGCCACCTGTTCCGCCGACTTGAGCGGAAACTGCGGTTGCACGAAGATCACCCGCACTAACTCGCGCCGGGCCTGATCGATCAGCGCGGCGAGACTGCGCGGCCCCGGTTCCTTGCCGGACTTCTCGATGGGAATCTGCTCAAGTTCGTAGGCTTCGGCGAAATAGCCCCAGGCGGGATGGAAGACCATGAAGCGACGGTTGGTCAGTCCGGCCAGTTCGGCGCGGATGTCGCGGTCGAGCGCATCCAGGTCGGCGGTGAAGGCCGTGAGGTTGTCCCGGTACTCGCTGGCGTGCGTCGGGTCCAGGTCGGCGAGTGCCTGCTGGATCGTCACGGCCATCCGCTTGACCATCGCCGGACTGGTCCAGAGGTGCGGATCCTGTTCGGTTTCGCCGTGAGCGTGACCCTGGCTCTTGGCCTTCCCGTCATCGTGATCGTGCGCATCCAGGGCGCGAAGTGGAATCCCCTTGCGGGCATCCAGCATCCGCATCCTCGGGTTGGTGGCGCGAATGCGCTCGGCCCAGGCGTCCTCGAAGGGAACGCCGATGCTCACATACAGATCCGCGCCGGCCAGCCGGGCGATCTGGCTCGGGGTCGGCTCGTAGGTGTGCGGACTGAACCCCGGCCTGACCATGGACTCCACGACGACATGGCTGCCACCAATGCGTTCGACGAAGGTCTGTTGTGGCAGGACGCTGACAAACACCCGCAGCGGTTCGTCGGCTTGCGCCAAGGAGGGCAGGAACAGCCAGAGACAGAGAAGAAATTTGCGCATCGAAATGACCTCGGGGTTAGGTTGGTTTGTTCTGGAATCGGATTGATCAAGTCGCGCTCGATCTGCCGATCCCGATCAGCGCGGTCAGGCCCGCGCCGGCGACCAGCAGGGCGACGAGCACGGGGCCGAAGGGCTGATCCAGCGCCAGCGCGGCCAGGAAGGCCGCGAGATAGACGCCGCCGCCGATCAGCGCCGCGAGGATCAGGGTCCAGCGCCAACTGGGGGCAAGGCGGAACGCGATCCAGGCCGGGACGAACACCAGCGCGAAGGCGCCCATCAGGCCCAGGGTAGCGGTGGCGACCGCAAGACTGGCGGCGGTCAGCAGATCCAGGCCGAGCCGCCAGCGCCAGGCCGGTCGTCGGTTGGCCGTCTCGAAACACGGGAAGAAGGTGGCCCGCAGGATCAGCGGCATCAGCCAGGGCAAGCGGTGAGCGGCGATCGCGACCAGCAGCAGAGACAGCAGGAGTTCGGTCAAGCCGGCGAAATAGAGCTGTCCGTCGATGATCGCGTGACCGAGGCTGTCGCCGACCGCCGAGTTGGCCGCGACCAGCAACATCGCCGACCAACCGATCAGGATCATGAAGGCGTAGGCGGCATTGCCGCAAGCGCGCAGCAGGGCCTTGACCGCGCCCGCCAACAACGCGCCCAGGGTTCCGCCGAGGACCGCCGGAAGACCCGCCGCCAGTCCGATCAATGCGCTGGCGGCGGCCAGATGGGCGAGCCCGAGCGCGGCGAGCCATTCCTGACGCAGCGTCAGCACTGCCCCGAGCACCGGCAGCAGACCGGCCAGCAGCAGCCCGGTCACGAACGGCAGCCGGAACAGCGGGTCGAGCGCAAGGACGGGGATCAGCTCGAACATCCCGACTCGCGTTCCGCGCTCACCTCGACGATCCGCGAACAGGCGGACTCCAGGAAACGCTGTTCATGACTGACCAGCAGCACCGCGCGCCCGTTTCCGGGCCGCACGATCAGATCGACCAGCCGCGCCTCAGCGTCGGGGTCCAGATTGTTGGTGGGTTCGTCGAGCAGCACCAGCTCCGCCGCGGTCGCCAGCGCGGACCAGACCCAAAGCAGTTGATACTGGCCGCCGCTCAGTCGGTCGAGACGGCGGTGCAGGATGGCCGCCAGCGCGGGCGGCGCCTCGGTCCGCGCCGCCCCCGCCGCGCGCAGCAGTTCATGACCCGTCACCGGCATGAGCGGCAGCCGCGCCGGTTGCTGTTCCAGAAACGCCAGCGTCAATCCGGGCGCCTGCTCGATGCGACCCGCGAAGACGCGCGCGGCGTTTCCAATGGCCTTGAGGATGGTCGATTTCCCGGTTCCGTTCTGGCCCCAGAGACCGAGCACCTCGCCGGCGCGCACCTCGAACGACAGCGGCCCGACCACCGGACGCGCATAACCGGCGGTCAGCCCGCTGACCCGCAGCAGGACATCGCCGCGCGCGAGCGTCATCGACCGGCCGCGATGACATCGACCCAGCGGCCAATGTGATTCAGATAACCGTCGCCGTCGGCGTCCAGCGGCGGCTCCAGACTCAGGCGTTCGGCGCGCCACCCGAGATCGCCGGCGAGTTTCAGTGGAGCCTGGGGCGATTGATAGGGCGCGAAGAGGATGGCGCCGTCACGCCCCTTGAGCGTCGCGACCAGATCGCTGAGCTGGCGTCCGGTCGGCGGCACGCCCGGCACGGCTTCGATGGTGCCTAGCAGGGGCACGCCGAAACGCTGCAACAGATAGATGGCGTCGCGGTGATAGAGCACGACGCCCGGCGCGCCGTCCAGCCGGGTCCGCCATTGGTCGACCCGTTGCCCGACCCGCTCGGCGAAGGCAGCCGCCGCGCGGCGATAGGCGTCTGCCCCCGCCGGATCGAGTTGGGCCAGTCGCTCGGCCAGCGCGCTGGCCACGGTCGCCATGCGCACCGGATCGAGGTCAAGATGCGGATTGCCGACCGGATGCACATCCCCGAGCGCGCGGTCGGCAGGTCCACCGACATCCAGCAGATCGACCTGGGCGGCAGCCTCGAAATAACCGGGCTGGCCCGGCTGAATCCGGGCATTGGCGGCACTGGCGATGGCCACCGGCAGCCAGCCAACTTCCAGTTCGGCACCGATGGCGACCACCAGATCGGCCCCGCGCAGGGCGCGCATCATGCTCGGCTTGGCCTGGAGCTGATGCAGATCGCGATCCGGCGAGGCCAGCACGGTCAGTTCGGCCCGGGTGCCGGCGACCTCGCGCACCAGCGCGCCCATGCTGGTGCTGGTCGCGACGATCTTCAGCGGCGCGGCCTGGACCGCGCCCGCGATCAGAAGCCCGATCAGAGCGAGGATCAATCGTTTAATCATCAGTGGTTCCTCTATGAAATCAGATCACGAGAGAGTTGTCTCGCGGCGACACTTTGGCGCAGACCCGAATCTCTCCCCCCTCATCCCGACCCTTCTCCCCCGAGGGGGAGAAGGGAGAACGCGAAGGCTGGCGGCTGAAAGCTGGCCGCTGTTTGCTCTTGCTAAAACGTATGCGACCCGTGGCTACCCAGGCTCATCAAAAACTGGAGATAAAAGGCGTCGAAACGTTCCCGCGCGTTCTCCGCGACCAGGATGTCGTTCGTGGCGTACTGCGCGCGCAGTTGCGAGAACTCGGACAGGCTCCAGGTGACATTGACTGACCAGCGGTCGGACGAACCGTAGTCGGCTCGCGTTCCGCCGCCAATCTCGTTGGTCAGACCGAGCACGTCATAGCGCAGACCCGCCTTCCATTTCGGCGCGAAGCCATACACCGCCTGCGCATAAAGACCATCGGTCGTGAACTCGCGCGCGGAACCGATCGCCTCGGGATGGGGGCTGGAGCGGATGCTCAGATCCTTGATCGAACGCAGATACTCGGTCTGGAATTTGAAATCGCCCTGACCGTCGGCGCCTGCGCCGTCGTATTTGTAGACGAGATCGACACCCCACAGATCGGCGTCGCCAGCCAGCCCGTTCTCGTGAAGCTCGACGCCCTCCTCCTCGCCCGCATGTGCATGCGAATGCGTCTGCACCTCCTGATGCTGGGTCGCGTGCGCATAGGAGAGGCCCAACTGAAGCGCGTGATTCTGGCCCAGATCCGGGGCGATCTTGGCGAAGGCCGTCCAGAGTCGGGGGCCGTCCCGGCTGTGGCCGAGATTCAGTTCGACCTGTTCCGCCTCGTCGAGCGTGGCGCCGAAGACCTCCTGATTGCCTTGCAACGCCTCGACGCCCAGGAGCGTATAGAGCGGCAGATCCGGCAGCCAGGTGAGCTGAAGGCCCGTGTCCTGGATCCCGTGGTCACCGAGCAGGTTCAGATAGGCCAGATTCTGATCGACGAAGTCCCATTGATGCGGGTGCTGCTTGTTGATGTAGCCGAAGTCGCTCTGAAACTTGCCGCCCTTGGCGCGCAGACCGTAGGGCAGACCGCGCGTCTGAAACCAGCCCTCTTCCAGATGGACATTGCCGTCCCCGTCGATGGCGATGTAGGCGGCGGCGTCGAAATAGGGGTCGACGGTCGCCGAGAAGGCCAGTTCGGCCTCGCGGAAGTTGAAGCCGTTCACGGTCGAGCCGTGACTGTGGCCCGCTTCGCCCTCGTGTTCATGCGCATGACCGCCGCCGGAGGGCTGAAAGGCCTGACCGACCAGCGCCGCGCCTTCGCCGTCGATGCCATCGTGATAATAGTTGCCGTCGAGGATCACCGAGAGTTGCGGATTGAAGGCGCTGCCGGAGGTGAGCGCGCCCAAACCGCTCGCGATTTGCCTGGCGGGAGCGGCGGCGACCGGGCCGACGCCGGGCGCGGTCATCGGCTGGGACTCGGCCGGAGCGCGGGCCGTGTCCGCGGATTGACGCTCGGCCTTGGCGAGCCGGCTCTCCAGATCCTGGATCCGCCGCTCATACTGCGTCTTCATCTGATCGAGCATGGACCGCAGCTCGGCGATCTCGGAATCGCTGGCCGGAAAGGCGGCGAGAGGGACGAGCAAGGCCGCTGTCGCGGCCGTGGCCAGCAGTGGTCTGTACATAGAGAGACTCCGACGAGGTCGGGCGGTCAGTGGGAGGATGGCGGGAAATGTTATGTCATAACATATTCCGCATACAACCGAACATCCCACCCTGCCTTGACGATCGTCAATCTCCCGCTAAAACTCCATCGCCAGTTGAGCGATCAGGCTGTCGCCGGAGTTGCCGGTTCCACCATCGGAGGTGCCATAGTCGGTCTCGTGCGCCCACTCGAACGCGAGCGATGTCCGGTCGAAAATCTCGATCGACCAGCCGACCAACCAGCGTTCCTTGGGCAGTTCGAGCGCGAGCGCCTCGCGGGTGCCCTGCCAGGCGACGGCGGCGACCGACTCGCGGCCCATGACCGGGAAGGTGAAGCCGGCCTCGATGTTCCAGGCCGAGGGCTTGGCGCCCTTGCCCCGGAAGCTCAGGCTGTCGGTATCGAAGGTATCGGTGGCCGCGAGATACTCGCCGATGACATTGAATTGCCCGGAGGTCGCGCTCGCATTGAGCGTCCAGCCGCCGGTGCGATCCGTGGGGTCGACGCTGAAAGCGCCGGGATCGGCGCCATCCTCGACGGCCTCTTCAAAGACCGCGACACGATTCTCGTTGGTCGCGTCCTGGAGCGTGTCGGAATCGCCCAGGTCATTGAGGTAGCCGACGCCGAAGACCCAGGCGCGGTCATCCTCTTCGTGCGCGTAGTCAAGATTGGCGCCCCAACTGCCGATCTGGTTCTTGCCGTTAACCTTGTTGTCGCCGCTGAAGAGATAGGCACTGCCCGAGAAATCGCCCAGCACGCCCCCCAACTGAATCGCGTTCTCGCGTGTTTCGCCGATTTCCAGGGTGAGCGGGTCGGAGACCAGGTTGGTTTCGTAGGCACCGAAGGGGACATAGATCTGACCGGCGGTCAGGAAGACCGGCGTCGCCTCCGGATTGGCCAGAGTGATGTAGGCAACATCCACCTCCAGGTCGGTTTCGTCCTGCTCGTAGAGGAGCGATACGCCAGCCTTCACCCAGTTCGCCACCTGAGCGGTGATGCCCAATTCGACGGTCGCGAGCCTGACATCGCTCTCGCTGTCGCCCTCGGAGGGTGAGACGTAACCGGCCTCGACCTCGATCAGGCCAGCGATCTCGATGTGGCGATACCAGGCGCCGGTTTCGACCTCCCCCGCCCCGGCGCGCTTCTGTTCGAGATCGTCTTCCAATGTCTTGACCCGCTTCGGCGTCCCTTCCAGTCGCGCCTCTTGTTCGGCGATGGTCGCCTCCTGCGCGCGATTCTGGGCCTCCGACCGGGCTAGCCGCGCTTCGATGCTGTCAGCGGACGCCGAAGCCTGAGCCGCCAGCGCCAAGGCGATCGCGGCCGGTAATGTACGTGCTCTCATGATGACTTTTCTCCTGGGCAGATGCGATGCGGCCAGTGATCGCGCGGGCTCCCATGGCGGAAGACCTGTCATCTGGCTGGCAACTCACACCACCCCAGGTCATAAACGCGAATTATTATTATTTGTATGAGAAAACCGCCTGGCTGTAAAGAGGCGTTTGCCCCTCGACGGCGGCATAATACAAAAATATTTCGCGTATTACTAAACTCGTCCAGTGAAGCATGTACTTTTCGTGCGCGACGCGTTCACAAGTGCCATTTGGGAATGCGTCGATTGTCAGGAGCCCGTGGGTTGTTTACTCCACCAAGGCGTGTATTTCCGGCACCCGTGCGTGCCAGTCGAGGTTCCGCCTGCAAAGATCGATGATAGGGGCGTCATCAGCCGATAAGCCGAGCTGATGATCCCGCAAGAGATTTCTGCGGAACACGGAAGAACGGATCGGGGTACAACCTCGCGCATGGAAACGACATCGACCGGCAAACGCTACAGCGGGCGGGCGTTCGACGCCGCGGCGCTCGAACAGGTGCGGGGCATCCTGCGGGCGCATGCCGGGGCCAGCCGCCAGCAGTTGAACGACCGGGCATGTGAGGCGCTCGACTGGCGCAAGCCCGACGGCCGCTTGAAGGACATGAGCTGCCGGGAGGCGCTGCTGAGGGTGTCTCGCGAAGGGCCGATCGAGTTGCCGGCGCCCGCGGCGGCACTCCGAGCCGATGCGATCGTATGCCCGGCGCACGCTGCCAGGCGAGTCCGGCGGACTGATCGACGCGCCGTTGAGCGCGCTGGGGACGGTGCGTCGGGAGCTGGTCGAGCGTCATCGCAGTGGTTTATGGAACGCGTTCGTCGACCGTTACCGCTCCCTCGGCTACAAGCCGCTACCGGGGGCGCCGCTGCGCTACTTGGTGTCAATGGCCATCAGAATTGGTCCACTTTTGGCCACAAAAATTGACCCATCGGGGCGTTTGGTTAAACGTCAGTTTCCGAGTTTCTGTTTCAGCCGATCGCTTTCTCCTCCAAGCATGAAGACGTGTGAGTGATGGATGAGACGGTCGACGATGGGGACAGCGACATTCTCCTCCCGGAAGAACTCGCCCCAGTTGGTGAAGTCCTGATTGGTGGTCAGGATCACCGAGCGGTACTCGTCGAGTCCGTTGATGAGCTGGAAGAGGTTGTAGAGCCCCTGGCGGTTCATTGGCAGATCGCCCAGTTCGTCGATGATGAGCAGGTCGAACTTGAGCAGGCTGGCGATCTTCTTCTTCAGCTCGCCCTTGAGTTCGGCGAGTTCGAGAGTCTCGACCAAGGCCAGCGCGGTGGTGAAGAGCGCCTTGTCGCCGGCCTCCAAGGCATTGAGGCCGAGGCCGATGGCCAGAGGGGTCTTGCCCCATAAGCGCCAACTTAGGCGATTTACGCGAAAGAACTTACCCGCAATCGGGCCGGATAAGGATGTCCCATTTGGGCAAGGTCGGGCTGCGCTCCAAGCGCGCTTCGACCTTTTTCATGGCCCCTTTGGTGAGGGTAACGCCTTTC
>NZ_CAIPNF010000360.1 GCF_903866365.1 uncultured Thiocystis sp. | reverse complement strand
GATGAAGGGTTTGGTGGGCAGCGAGGACTACACCGAACTCGCCTTCCCCGGCGGCCATATCGGCATCTATGTCAGCGGCAAGGCGCAGAAGGAAGTCACGCCCGCCATCGGCAAGTGGTTGAACGAACGGTCGTAAGCGGGATTTCCGGAGCGGGGGGCTTGCGGGGTGACCCGCAAGCCGTGCGGAACACGTCATTGCCATTAGCGACGCCGTTCATGGTTCAACCCTTCGGCTTCGCTCAGGGCTCACCACGAACGGCTTCGCTTAGGCGATTTCCGGGGAAGCTTTTACCGGAAGCAACGCTTTAAATCAGCGCGCGACTTCAGGAACCGCCGCGCAGTGCGTAGGGGATCAGCGGGACAAGGCAAATCGCAACCATTAACCAGAAGGCTTTGCGCTCGTTTTTACGCGTCACTTCTTGAGTCATGACATTCACCTGTTTGTGCATGTTGTCGATTGAGAGAGTGGACAGGCTGCCCACGCAATCGAGAATAGCTATAACAAAGTAAAAGACAAGGAATACCACGTACAGGCCGTGGATATTTCCTAGCGAATAGCTTGGTTAAGCCCGAAAAGAGCTTCCAGCCTCCAGCGGCCTGCTGGTTTGAATCAGGCACTTGGCCATCGCGCTTGGCGTGTCAGGTCAACCAGCGGGGGCCGCGTCGATCAGCGAAAACCTCGGCAAAATAACGGCTGGCGGCTGACTGCCATGGTTCGGTTGACGGGTTCGCCAAACCGTGCAAACGGATGTGTTCCCACTCACGCCGACGACCCGGCGGGGCGTACTATCGCCACCTTCACCCGCCCGCCAACCTGTCCAGGACGCCTCCGTTTTGCTCGCCATCGTCTCCGTCACCTCGCCCATCTTCCTGCTGATCGCGCTTGGATTCGCGGCGGTGCGGGCGGGCTGGATTCCGCGCGAGGGCGCGCTCGCCATGGGCCGCTATGCGCTCTCCTTCGCCCTGCCGGCGCTGCTCTTCAATACGCTGGCCCAGCGTCCGCTGGATCAACTCATCGTTCCCGCGTTTCTGCTCGCCTATGTCGGCGGTTCGCTGATCGCCTACGCGATCGGGCTGACGGCGGCGGCCGTCGCGCGGCGCACGCATCCGCTGGACAATGCCTTTTTCGGCATGGGCGTCTCGATGTCGAACAGCGGCTATCTGGGCTATGCGCTGATCTCGCAGATTCTGGGGGCCGAGGCGCTCAGCGCGGTCGCCATGACGATCCTGACCGAGGTGCTGCTGATTCTGCCGCTGACCCTGATCCTGGCGGAGTTGCATGACAGCCGGGGCCGTCATGGTCTGGCGCGGACCCTGGGCCGGGTGGTGCTCCAGGTCGCCCGCAATCCGATCGTGCTGGCGATCGCCGCCGGACTGCTGTTCGCCGCCTTCGGCTGGCGGCTGCCCGCCCTGCTCGGGCGCACGGTCGACATGCTGGCCGGCTCCGCGGCGGCGGTGGCGCTGCTCGCGGTCGGCGGAACCCTGGCCGGACAACGGCTCCAACACGGCCTGGGTCCAGCGTTGACCATCGCCGCTGGCAAGCTGCTGATCCACCCGGCGGCGGTGCTCCTGATGCTGCTCCTGGTTCCGCCCTTCGACCCCACGATCACCCAGGCGGCGCTGATCCTGTCCGGACTGCCGATGGTCACCATCTTCCCCCTGCTCGCCCAGCGCTATGGGCTGGGCGAACTCTGCGCCTCCGCCTTGCTGATCACGACCCTGCTGTCCTTCTTCACCCTGAACCTAGGGCTCTGGATTCTCGGGAGCTGACGGTCCCTCCGGGATCGCTTGCAACGACCCGCGCCGTTGCGGGCGCGGTTCCGGGAACATCCCAAGCATGTCTTGAGCACCCTCAAGCCGCTCCACGAGGGCGCGGTCAACGCCAAAGTTGTCCGCGCCTGCCCGCCAGACCGGCCGTAACCGCTCTGGTCGCCAAGGATCTTGCCGCCAGCCTTGGGTGCGAGATGGGCGACTCAGTGTGCGACACCTGCAATGTTGTCCCCAGGGCGATCCTCGCCACCGCAAGCCGATCCGGTGTTGGCGACGCGCCCCTGGTCTCGCGGACGGGCGTCGCGGCTCGAAGCGATGTCTCGTCATCTACAAATTTATATAACGTAGAATGTCGCGTTTGCGTCATTTCACCTGGCGATTGGCGAATCATGCCTCGATCTAATCAATTATTTTCTATACTAACAATAAGTTATAGAGATTATTAAAAGTGGCATTTTTTTGCTTTAATCATTGGGGAGAGACGGTTTCTGTCTGCACAACTTTACAGATCGCAGTTATATAAATATATAACGGACGATACCGCTCAAGCGAACCGAGCGCGTTGGCTGGCGGATGGCTTGCCGCGCGCCGGGCGTCCGTGGTTCGTCAACGCGCGTGACGCATTCTGATTTCACGCTCACTCTGTCGCAAGGATCAAACGCTTCATGTCACTCGATCTTCGAGTTTTTCCCGCTTGACAAAAAGGGCGAGAATGGCGGTCTTCGCGTGAAGAGGATCTGCCACCATGTTTGCCGACCCGTTGCCCTTTATCGAGCGTTATGTCGAGGACTTGGATGGCGCGTTGAG
>NZ_CAIPNF010000359.1 GCF_903866365.1 uncultured Thiocystis sp. | reverse complement strand
TTTCGACGCTCGATCCGAGGATCTTCCAAGGAGGTGAAATGCTCAAGAATGCTTGCTGACATGAGAAACTCCAATCGTCGTTTCTCGCTAGCATCCGTCAACTACCCGAAAAACGGAATGTTTAAACGCGCTCGCCCTGGCGGCCGCCCCCGCCAGGGCGTTTTTCAATTGTGCCCCAGCGGCGGTCTGTTTTTGCCCGGCGTTGCGCGCGGATCTGCGTCGATTTCCTGCCTCTACTCATCGTCATCGCTCCCCGGTTCACGTTCGCCAGCGTCATCCGCTGGTGCATCATCTGGCATCGAATCTGCCGCGATCTCCGTCGATACGGGCCTCATCGCTTCCTGTTCCAGGCGGGCGATCAATTCCGGGTCAGCGCCTCGTTTCCGTCTCCACTCGCCGGCATCGGTGCAGGTTTTGCCGACTGAATGCGCGCCCTCGATCCAGGGGCAACCGCGCACGTCGACCAGCTCGCCGGACTCGTTGGCACGCGGCCACTCGGGGATGTCTGAGGAATCCTCGGTCGTCGGGTGCGGGTCGGTCGGCGTGGATGCCTGCTTTGCCGCTTGCGCCATCAGTCGCGCGCGGGCCGGCTGGCTGTCGACGGGCGTTTGTTCGATGACGGTCGCCTGACCGTAAATCACTTCCGCATCGTCTTCGTCCTTGATCCCGCTGAACCCAAAAGCGTACCGAATCGCCTGGATGGTGGCCTTGTGTCGAAGCATGCGGCGCGGATGCGATCTCCACGGGTCGGTATTGCGCGCGCACTCATCCATGAATTCTGTCACCACAACCGGCCTGGTTCGATCATTGCGATAGATTCGACAGGTGCATGAAACCGGCTTTCCGTTCGCGTCATGGGCGTACTCGTGTTCCATTCCGTCGAATTCCTTGCGGCGTTGCGCCAAGTTCACCCATCCGTCAATGCCGACGACAGGCGTCACGCCTCCCCCTTTCGCTGGGAACGCATAGATTTCTTTCGTGACGGGGTTCAGGTCGTATTCGTTCGCGACCATCAGGAACGCGGCCATCTGTTCATTCGTCGCGCTTGATGGCATCACAGTTGAGCGAATGACGGACTGGAAGGCTTGCGGGTCCATGCCGTATCGGTTCGCCATCGTGGCAATGAGCGAAACGCGCGGGCCTGGGGTAACGGTAGTTAATTCGTGACTCATGGGAGGCTCCTAGAGTGCCCAGCGGGGAATCGAGAGGGTTTCAATACGATGGGCGCCGGTGTCGCGGTCCCAGAGATAGCCGGGCCAAACGCCGGATTCCAGGCACTCGGCCCAGATCGTCAACGCGGCACGAAACCGACGTTCCCCAGCCTCCAGGGCGTCCGCGTCCAGCTCGTAGACGGCGACATCGAAGGGCGGCGCCGACTCCACGCACGCGAACATGAAGGGCAGTCGCTCGCCCGCGACCAAGGTCCACAGGTGGCTGTAGAAGGCCGCTTGCTGGTGGTAGCGATATTTCCCGGCATCGCGGGCAATCTCGGCTGGTGCGGCGCTCTGGCAGGTCTTCAGGTCCACCAACAGGTCCAGATCGGTCGGGAGCCAGTCCAAGCGCCCCTTGCACAGCAAGCCCGATTCGGGATCGATGGCCAGCAGGGTTTGCTCGGCCTTGCCCTTGGCGAACAGGACGCGACCGATGGAATGACCGAGCACGGCATCCCGCATCCGAGCGGCGGTGTCGAACTGATCCTGGGTGACGAGCAGCCTGCCTTCGGACGCGACTTGGAATTCCTCGAACGCCTGTTTCCCGGCCTTGGTGCGTCGGTCGCCGTCCGGAGCCACGGCGTAATCGTCCAGATCAGGCGTCAGGATCAGGCTGTGGACCAGCGTCCCGAGCGACATCGCGGCGCTTGGCTTGCGCTCGGATTCCTTCAGATGGCGAGGGCTCTTGTCGAGAATCGTGGCCAGCGCGTGAGAACTGGCGGCGTCGATGGCGCGGTAGTCGTCGAATGACAGGCCGTCGATCATTGCGGGCGGGTTAGGGGTCATGCTGCCCGCTCCCGGCCACGAGCCACGAGCCAGGCGATGTACACGGGACCATCCAACAACAGGGCGCGGCCGCGACGAATCACGGCGCCAGCTTCCTGAAGGCCGTTGGTGCGACGCTCAAACAAGTCGGACCGGATCCCGCCAACGGTCAGCGCCGGCTGGGAGTCGGCCAGTTGTTGGGCCGTGAAAAGGATCGCGGTCGGGGGCGGTTGGTCGTGGTTGTCGGCGGCCAGCGTCAGAACCGGAGTCGACGCGGACGCTCTGGGGGGTGGCGGCATTTCCGCCGACGGGGTTTTTCGTGCCATGCCTGATTTCTCCGCAACCGTTGAAGGTACGCGCCGGCGTGTTCCGGTACGTTGGAGAAAAGGCTAGACGTGTGGCCAGCGAAAAATCAGACCCGTTTATTCAGGAGGAATTAATGGGGGGGTTAGCGACCGCGCGGCTTATTCGCTTGGACTATCGCCAGCAATAAGTCCTTGCCCCGGGCAATGTCGCGTTCGGATTCGAGAATGAAGCCCTGTATCACGGCTTCTTTTGTTCCCGGGGACCACAGGTAACCTGTGCCGGTGACTGCTGTCCCCAAATAGTCCGCCGCGATCAGTGCGCAGGGGATAAATGCGACCGCGCCATAGGGGTATTGAGGTAGTTCTGTGACGTGTCGCCCAAGCGTGGTTTGCTTTGGGTCGATCTGAAACGGCGCCCTCTTGACCGCGGCTCTCGCCTTTTCGTAGGTGCTGTAACCCGCCAGCTCAGGCAAATAGCGCGTGATATTGTGCCCGCCCAACAGACAGAGCTGCTTTGCGAGTTGGGCCGCCATGGCTCGCTTGACGTTGATGCTTTTCTTTGGCCGTCCTGGTCCTTGGTGGTCCGGCCAAGTGATATCCCCGTGAAACGGAATGATCAGATCGAAGCCTTTAGCCTCGAAGTGACCGACTATCGGCTGTTTTCCGTTCACCCCAGGCAAGACATGAAGAACCCCCGCCCTGCTGCCGTCTCGTTCCAGCGTGAAAGCGCAGGGCTTAATCATTGCCCGCCCTCCCCAAAAATCGCCGAATTCATCCGCTCCACCACGCCCGCAACATGGCTGTCGCTCAGGTGCGAATACCGCTTCACCATGGCGAGGGTCTTGTGGCCCAAGACCTCGGCAATCTCGGCGAGGCTGGCGCCATTCATCGCCAGATAGGACGCGGCGGAATGCCGCAGGTCGTGGAACCGGAAGTCTTCGATACCGGCCTTCTTGAGCGCGAATTCCCACGCCCCTTGCAGCGCGATCGGTCGGCTCGGGTCATCCTCTCCGGGAAACACCAGATCGGTATCGATGCGCCGGATCTTGGCGCGTTCCTTCAGCAGCGCCAGGGCGGGGCCGCTCAGAGGGAGCACGCGACGCTCGCCGTTTTTGGTCTGATGCAGGGTCGCGGTGCGGCGGGTGAAATCGATATGCCCCCAGCGCAGATTCATAATCTCGCCCTGTCGGGCGCCGGTGGACAGCGCCAACACCACCACCGCATAGATG
>NZ_CAIPNF010000358.1 GCF_903866365.1 uncultured Thiocystis sp. | reverse complement strand
GGAAGGCGGGGGAGCCAACATCGTGGATCGCTTCGGCGAGACAGAACGGACACTGGGGCAGCGCCAAACCGCTGCGATTGAGGGCGGCAGCACAACTTAAATTCGGGGAAAAACTGTCCTGGACAGGGGGTCCACTTTACCATTCAAGGAAATTATTCTCGGCCAAATCCTTAGGCATTTCGCTCTGGACGCGGTTTAATGGCAAAAATATCGACAGCGAGGCTCTGTCCTACTCATGAGCAAAGTTGGAAGAAATGACCCCTGTCGCTGTGGCAGCGGCAAGAAATATAAGAAATGCTGCCTCGCGAAAGACGAGAAACAACACCTTGAAAATACAAGGAAGGAGGATATAGGTGCGCTGTTCGAAGACGCGCCCTTCGTCGATGACGCATTCGATGGGACTGATGTGATCGAAGATTTCGAGGCGTCGCCCGGAATCGACGTGGAGCCCTATGTCTCCAAGACCATCGACAAGGAAATGCCTGAGATCGGCGAGCAAGCGCAAGCCCTGGTCGATGCCTGGTGGTCCGAATACGATGAGGTGATGGATGATCCGGACCAGGTTCTCCGTCATCTGCACGCGTTTTTCCAAGCCCACCCGGATCTCGTCGAAAACCTTGGGGTGGACGAGGCCCTGTTCGAGCTGGGTGCAAAGCTTGTCAGACTCGACCGAACCAGAGACTACATCGATTTCCTGAAGCATCTCCGCCAGACCTTTCCGGCGACCTATCTCAAGAGCTTCGCCTACTTCGATCGGGACATCATCGCCTACAGCATCATCGAGCAGGGCTCCGACGCCGACATCCAGACCTATCTGACGTGGTTCAAGGAATATCCGGATAGCGATGTGGACTTCCTGTTCGGGGTGATCAATTTCCTCATGGTGAGCGAGTGCGACGAGGCGCTCGTGGATCTCCTGGAATCAACCTACGACCCACTCATACGCTCACCCCAGGTCATCGGAGGTGACGACGCACTGGACATCCTGGTCTATGCCTATTGCACGGACTACCTCGACAGGGGCGGTGATCGCGCCAACCCAGAGCCACTGGTCGAGCAACTCAAGGCACTGCGGACTCCGCTGCGTGAGCCGTGGTACGACCCTAAGAGCCTGGAGACGACACTCGATCAGATCGTCGGAGATCTCGACGCGAGCTTCCTCGACAGCTTCCGCACGACGAAGGATGTTGCCCAGTTCCATAACACCGCCACCCTCAATTTCATGGGATGGCTGCACAGAGAAAAGGGCTTCAGTTGGATGAAGGCCCAGTTCTACCGCCAGCAAATGCTGCGGTACTTGTTGAAAAGCACGCCAAGCGGAAAGCGACCACGGCAGCCATTCACCTTCACCAAGCAGCTCGTCGACCAAACGTTGGCCCAAAATGCCCAATTTATCTTCTCATTGGACCCAACGCGGGCACTGGGCTCGATCAACGCCATGTACTGGTTTGGCGAGTACCTCGCTCAGCGCGACTTCATCTCCGCGGAGCTGGGCGCCGATGTGCAGCATTGGTGCGAAGAGATGTGGGAATCGGCAAGCACTGGCCTTCGGCGGGATGGCATCGAGGCCAACGCGTTCAAGGTCTTTCCATCTTGAACGACGCGATGCCGATGGCCTCGGGATCCATGGGAAAGTTGTCGGGGGCCAAGATGTTCGGGTGACCATCGACCTCAAACAGCGTCGGCAGTAAAAAATGCCTGGGCATCTTGTGCCTTGATATAGATGGATGAATGCGAGAGTCCGGCTGCGTCCTGAGCGACCGATCATGAGCGCGCCTTCCAGCGACCGGAAACGGAGTCTGCACTGCCGCTCAAGAGCCTGCGGTGAGCGTCCGGAATTGGCCGAGTCCTTCCGGTTAGCCGCCGCTGGTGGCTGAGAGGCAAGAGTCACTGGACTGGCTCGTCTCAGTGACCGGATTGGGTCATTCCCGACCTTCTCCCTTACCGCTGAGGCGGTGTGGCAATGCGGGCAACATCGCCGATGGCGAAGCGGGCGAATTTTCGAAATTCGCGACGAAAATAGCGTTTGGAATAGCAACGTCCAGAACGGAACGATCTTGGACGTATTGATCGAGGACAGTCAAAGTGTCAGATGCGACAAAGACAAAATTAAGGAGAATCTCAGGCGAATGTCGCCTGAACCGATGTCGCAGTGGGGGACCAATTGGGGGACCGCCTAAATCAATGACGACATAAGCGGCTGAATTAAAAGCGATTTCTTCATGTGATTGGCGGAGAGGGTGGGATTCGAACCCACGGTACGCTCGCGCGTACACCTGATTTCGAGTCAGGCCCATTCGGCCACTCTGGCACCTCTCCGGGAACGGCCAAGCTGTAATGAAATGCAGCCCGAACATTCTAATCTTGGGTTCGCTTCCTGTCTATCCGATTCAGCTGACAGCAATTCTCATTTTGACCCCGACGCGCTAGCCCGTCTTCGACTATTCGCGCCCATTTTGCACGTAACCCTTTGTTTGGCTGACGCCGTAGGGGCAAAGGTCGGCACTACAAGCGATTAGTGTATGAGGGCATGGAGCGCGGTGGTGATCCTCGGTGGCGGCTGCGCGG
>NZ_CAIPNF010000357.1 GCF_903866365.1 uncultured Thiocystis sp. | reverse complement strand
CCGCGCAGCCGCCACCGAGGATCACCACCGCGCTCCATGCCCTCATACACTAATCGCTTGTAGTGCCGACCTTTGCCCCTACGGCGTCAGCCAAACAAAGGGTTACGTGCAAAATGGGCGCGAATAGTCGAAGACGGGCTATGGAACGGAAAACTGAGGCTCCTCCGAAATTTGGGTAAATCTGCACAAACGGACGCAAATTCTCATAGGCGTCCGGGCGGGGCTTTTCTGTTACTCGGAAGCCATCTGCCTGAGTCCAAGTCGGGCCAAGCAATCCAGCGCGGCGGTCAATAACCCATCGCCTCGGCACGATGGTCGCGTTGCCACGGTCGATGGTCCGTCCAATTGGGGAATCGATAGGCGGTCCCTTCGTCCACCTGATCCTGAGTTTCGCGAAAGTGGGGTTTGGAGATCAACGGAACAGAAAACCCATGTAAGCCCATTAGCCGTGTCGTTTGGGTCTAGATCGTCGTCCTCTGGCGTCTCCACGCGCGGGGAAGACCCTGATAAGGCGCAAAATCCGTCTTATCGGAGCGTTCCGCTGAGGTCTACCCCAACGAGACGATTGGCAGAAAGCCTCATAAAATCATTTTGTTATGAAATTATCTAGGTTTTCTGTTCTGTTGCGCCCTAGACCCCGAGGTCTCGAAGGAGCAGACGGTGTTTGAGCACGCGACGATCTGCGGCACCTTGCTCGGTTTCTGGTGCCCGACCTTCCTGCAAGGCGTCAATGTCCCCGGTTTCCATTTCCATTTCCTGTCCGCCGATCGACAACACGCCGGGCATGTCCTGGACTTCCGGTTGGCGCAAGGGCGGGTCCAACTGGACCGAACCGAGGCGTGGGAAGTTCAACTCCCGCTCGATCCGGCGTTTCTCAACGCGCCGCTCCAGGGGGACCAGAGCACCGCCTTACAAGCGGTCGAGCAGGGATCCTTGGCGCCATCATGGATTCCAGGGGGCCTCTGCCAAGAGCGTGCCTGTCGGCCTATCCGGCGTTCATAGGGTTTGAGGCGCCGTGGCATGGAAGATCAGGTTCACTATCTGCCATCCTCGCTAAACGCTATGATGAATGGCCTAACGATACAGCATAAATACATGCTTGCATGATGATGTCATTACATATCGTCATCCTGTCATGCAATATGCGGCTTACCGTGCTTCTTGAACAGGTCATTCATGGCTTCGGTCATGAGCGCCTGGATGGTGGTTTCCTCGGCGGCGGCCATCATCTTGATCTGCTTGAGCACCGCCGGATCGAAATACCCGGTTAGCGCCTTCTTGCCTTGGCGGCTGGGCGGTAAGGGCGTTTTCGGCTGACTGGTCGCTGACGTGATCGGTGCTGGCATGGGTTCAGCGGTTTCCTTCGGGACGGATGGACGCTGATCAAGCGAGTCTAACGCTTGCGATAAGGTGCTTTTCCGGCCACGACTACTCATGCGGAACGCCTCTTTTCAGGCTTCTTGGATGTCTCGGTCTTTCTGGCGCGAAACGCAGGCAGGTTGACCTGCGTGCAAGTCAGCTTGAACAGTCTCCGGATTTCGTCTGCTGCTTTGCCGTCCGGTTCAAACTCCAGCACGGTTTGTCCCCCCGTCAGGGAATGGACGAATGCCATCCGCTGGGTGATGACGACCGCGGCGAGGTCCAGCCCATACCCGCGAATGGCGGTGCTAGCTTCTTCGGCAAGCGGTCCGCGTGGTGGGGCGGAGTTGATGACCGCCAAGGCTGGTGTGTTAGCCAGGTCGGCGAGTGCTTTGGTGACCGTGATTGCGCGCAGATCCAGGATCGCGGGACGACAGGGAATCAGAATCAAGTCTGCCGCGCGTGCCGCCTTTAAGGCATCCTGTTCGGAATGCGGGGCGGTGTCGATCAGACAGAAGGCGGCACCATTCTCCTTGGCCGTCGCCAAGACTTCTTCAAGCTGCGAGGCATGGCTGGAAATGACCACCGGCGTGTCTCTCTCCCGGCTTTTGGACCATTCCTTGGCGCTGGCTTGCGGATCGAGGTCGATAATCACCGTCGGATAGCCTGCGGCTTCCGCGGCGACCGCGAGGTTTAAGGCGAGGGTGGTTTTCCCGGTGCCGCCTTTTTGCGAAAGAATGGCGATGGTTTTCATGCGGCCATGGTCCTTTGATGGCTTTCAACCATGCAAGCATGTTGACGCAAGCGGAGGTCGAGAGCAAGGCCGAAGCAGATCACCACCGAATCCCGCTGCCCAGACGGCAAGATGCACCGCGCAACGGTATGCCCATTTATAAGTTGGCATGTTGTCAATAATACATGCCAACATAGTTTCATGATACTCGATCTTCAAGTTTTTAGATTTGACATTGGTGTTCAGTAGGCGCTAGGCGTATGCCTCCCCGGCACGGTAGCGCAGCGACGGTGTCGGCGCTTGCCGACCCAGGTCACGCCCACTCATGTGCTTCTTCGATGGG
>NZ_CAIPNF010000356.1 GCF_903866365.1 uncultured Thiocystis sp. | reverse complement strand
TCGGACTCGGCGGCGTCGTGGGCACGGTGCTGCTGTACGTCATGTGGGCGTACCTGATCTACACCATCGTGATGATCCTGATCCACCTCATCTGGGAATGCACCGAGGACGAATTCAAGCTCGGCGCGCAACGCGCCCTGAAATCCTGCCATCGCATCGGGTCGTACTGCAAAAAAAGTTTCTTTGGGGCCTGCATCGAATCGCGCGATAGCTACTGCTGCTTCAACAGTCCGCTCTCGCGCATCCTGAGCGAACAGATTAAAGGGCAACTCGGCCTGGGGTTTGGCAGCGCCAAACACCCCAATTGCGCCGGCATCGGCGTCGCGACGCTCGCCCACGTCAACTGGGCCGCCATCGACCTGCGCGAATGGCTGCAAATGCTCACGGCGGCCAACCTCGTCATCACCCCGACGCACATGACCTTCGCGGATCTCACCGAAGGCCAGGACAATCGCACCGCAACCCGCCTGGAGAATTTACAGGACGTGAACAGTGTCGCCGGATTTCATCGGGAGGCCGAGACGCAAGGGTGGTCGGAGACCTTGCCCGCCTTGCCCAGGCCCGCGCCGGAATGACCGCCAGACCGCTTCACGACAACCTGGTCGGACGAACGCTCGCCACGCCCGTCATCGACGCCCGCAGTGCCGTCCGCTTGCGCGCGGACGTCGCGCTGACCGACCGCCATCTGGCGACGCGGCGCGCCTGCGGGATCGAGAGGCTCGACCTCCAGCCGGACGCCACGCCGGCGCACGATCCCACACCGCCACTCAGCGCGGCGGCCATGCGCGCGCCAGGCCGGTCGGCAACGCGGGTGGCCGTTGCGTTCGCGTATGTCTGGTCTTAAGATTGGTTTCGGACGCTGCGCGCGGTGGAGAACACCGGCATCGTCAATCCTCGAAAAACTGGCTTTACGGTTCGATGCCTTGTGATCGTATGGAACACGGTCTCGTTGACAGGAGTCGACGACCAGTTGTCAGGAGGACAATTCGCGGGTCGCTTCCGGCAGGCGACTTCATCAAATCTGCGCGTTGGCCCAAACGCCTGCAACCGTGGCAGGCGTCGCGGGATACCCTCTGACTTGACGCCTCGCGTCCTCTGCTTGAACCGCTGCGGCGGTCCGATCTCGTCCGTCCGTCGATGCGACGACGGGAAACGTGCGTCCGCACGACCTTCAAACCGAACCGTTCCGCGCCAGGGATCTGTCGTCTGCGCGTGGCCGCGTCTGTCGCGCCGCGTGCAGTCGCCAGATTTTCCGGCGATCTCACCGGTTGAGATCGTCTATCGCCTGCGCGGGCGATCCATCAAGACCGCGCGCACCATCGGTCAGCCTCGTGCTGACATTTCAACCCGCCAGCCTTTGCTGGTTCACCCCCTGGGGAGAGTCGCCTCTTCCCCTTGGGAAGCATGCGCCTCCCTGATTTCGGAGAAAACGCATGAAGCACCTCCATGCCGCCATCCGTGCCCAGCGCACGGTGGCAAAGTTTGCGACCGGCGTGGCGTCCTGCCACTGGCGGTCGCCGTTTTCAACCCTTCCGACGGCTGAGCGCATTCGGCGCGCGGCCCGCCGCATGGCCACCACGAGGAATTGAACATGGCCGGTGTCAACAAGGTGATTTTGATCGGGAATCTCGGGGCCGACCCCGAGGTCCGCCAACTGCCCAGCGGCGACGCGGTGGCCAATGTCCGCCTCGCCACCAGCGAGTCTTGGAAGGATCGCACGACCGGCGAGAAGCAGGAACGGACCGAATGGCACAACGTCGTGTTCTTCGGAAAACTCGCCGAGATCGTGCAGACGTATCTGCACAAAGGCTCGAAGGTCTATGTCGAGGGCAAACTGCGCACCCGCAAGTGGCAGGACAAGGACGGCCAGGATCGCTATAGCACGGAGGTGGTCGTCGACATCGGCGGCTCCCTGCAGATGCTCGACAGCCGTCAGGGCAGCGGAGCTTCCGGCGACGACGGCCATGCCGATGCGTCGGGATCCGACAATTTTAGCGACGATATTCCTTTTTAAAACGAACGTGACGCGTCACTGATCCGACCTGATCGTCGGATGTTTCCCCACCGGGGCACTCTTGCCCCCAGGGGCCTGGTGTCCCTTTTTTCCGAGGTGCATCATGGCAACGCAAACGCAAAAAATCGCCACGTTACCCGCCTGTCGGCTGGCCATTAATCAGACCACATTGGCCGATGTCGGGATCGATTTCTCGACCTGGCAGGTGCTGGTCGATTCTATTTTTCCGTCCGCAAGACGGTCGAGGGCATCCTGCTTGCCGTGCGCTACTGCCAGGCACGCGGGCTGGATGTCATGAAACGTCCAGTACACGTTGTGGCCATGTGGTCATCGGCGCTCGGACGTGAAGTCGAAACCGTCTGGCCGGGCATCGCCGAAGTCCAGACCACGGCGGCGCGCACCGGACAATGGGCGGGCATGGACCCGGCACGGTTTGGCCGGGAGATCACCCGGACCTTCAAGGGGTCCACGAAGATCAACGGCAACTGGAAAGAGATCGAAGCGGAGGTCACCTTTCCCGAGTGGTGCGAGGTCACGGTCTACCGGATCGTCGGGGGCATCCGCTGCCCGTTTACGGAGACGACTTACTGGGAAGAAGCTTACGCCCGCATGGGCAAGGGCGAAGCGCCGACGTCGATGTGGATCAAGCGCCCGCGCGGCCAACTCATCAAATGCGCCAAGGCCGCCAGCCTGCGTGCCGCTTTTCCCGAAGAGGCGAGTTACACCGCCGAGGAAATGGCCGGCAAGCCGATTGACGGCGAGCTGGTCGCCACAGTCACGGCCGTTGCCACGCCTGTCGTCGCCACGCCCACCGCGCCCACCCGCGCGCGTGATCCCGAGGCGACGCCGGAACCGGAACCGGAAGCCACGCCCGTCGCGGCCAACGAGGCGGACATCGACGCCGCCACGCTGACCCAGATCAAGAGTCTGGTCACGCGCGCCACCAAGAGTCACGCCTGGGCATCGGCGCACGACTACTTCATCACCCGCTTTGAGGGTGGCGTGCTTCAGTTTGCCCTGGAGCGTCTGGTGCAGGCCGAACGCGACGCCGAGCCGCAAGCCGCCTAGCGGCACCATCCCGACCGTTGCGACGGTCGATCCCCCACGGGACGCCACTCCCGTGCGGGGGCGGTGTCTCTTTCGGAGTACACCCAATGCAAGTTGTTAATTTGTCCCAGCGGTCCCCGGAATGGTTGAACTGGCGCTCGCAAGGCGTCACCGCTTCCGAGGCGGCAGTCATTGTCGGGCGCTCGCCTTACAAAACAATCTGGCGTTTGTGGGCCGAGAAAACCGGCTTGTGCGAGCCGGACGATCTCTCGAACAACCCCTTTGTCCAGCGCGGCATGGCACTGGAAGACAACGCCCGCCAAGGCTTCGAGCAGCGGCACAACACCCTGTTGCTGCCGATCTGTGCGGAGTCGGAGCGACACGCCGCACTGCGGTGCTCGTTCGACGGCATCAACGACGACGGCGAACCCGTCGAGTTGAAGGTGCCCGCCCAGGGAACCTGGGACGACATCGCGACCCAGGGCACGGAGGCCAGAGCCTATCAGTTGTACTGGGTCCAGGTGCAATTCCAGATCCTGGTGGCGAACGCCCGCCGGGGCTGGCTGGTCTTCGATCCGCAACGCGCTGGCGTTCTGGCGCTAGAGTTTGAAATCCAACGCGACGAGGCCTTCCTGGAGGGCACGTTGATCCCGGACTGCCTCGCCTTTCACGAGGCCGTTCAGAAGAAAAAGGAGCCAACGCCCGATCCTACCCGCGACTTGTTCGTGCCCGTCGACGACGAACGCTCGCAATGGATGGTGCTCGCGCAGCAGTACCGCGAGGCCGCCGCCCTCGCCAAAACGCTCGACGACGAGCAGAAGGCGATGAAAGCCCTCATGGCCAACGCCCAAACGGGCCTGGTCGGGTTGATGGGCGAGTTTTTGCTCGCCGAACAAGACGGCGTGCGGATCACCCGCTATCGCCAACAAGGGTCGGTGGACTACCCGGCGGTGCTTGCCGAAATTGCACCGGATCTCGATCCGGCGATGCTGGACGCGCACCGTCGCGGTGCCGCCGAGCGGGTCAAAGTGACCGTCAAGGCCGAACCAACGACCAAAACGGAGAACACCGAGAACACGCCCGTCGCCAAGCCCACGCGGGCGCGGCGTCAGCCGAAAGCCAAGCCGGTCGATGTCGCTGTCGCGGTCGAAGAGATCGCGTCAACCGAAGCCGCATCGACGCCTGTCGAGTTTGGCTATTTTTAATCTTTCGCCCCCCCGTTGGGGGGCGGTCAACCGATCCACTCCCGCGCCAGGGATCTGTCGTCTGCGCATGGCCGCGTCGGCCGCGTCGGTCGCGCCGCGTGCAGTCGTCAGGTTTCCTGCGATCTCACCTGGTTGAGGTCGTCATCGCCTGCGCGGGCGATCCATCAAGACCGCGCGCACCATCGGCAAGTTCACGCTTGCATTCAATCGCCAGCATCGCGCTGGTTTACCCCTTGGGGAGCCTCACTCCCCACCAGGGACGTGCGTCTCCTCGATTTTGGAGACGACGCATGACCGCCACCAACACCACCAAAATGTTCGGGATTGCAGAAGCCTTCGGCGTCCCGGCCCGCCCGGAACTCACGATCGAAGGATTCGCCGACGAATCCCATCCGATGATTCCCCGGAAGACCGAGTATCGCTTTCGGCCTGGCCTCTCGGGGCTGATCGCGTTTCTCGGGGAGGCCGCCGGCGATGCCTTCCTGCTGACCGGTCCGACCGGCAGCGGCAAGACGTCCCTGGTGTGCCAGATCGCGGCCCGACTGAATTGGCCGGTCCAGTCCGTGACCTGTCATGGGCGCATGGAACTGTCCGATCTGATCGGGCAGTTCGTGCTCAAAAACGGCACGACCGAGTTCATCCACGGCCCCCTGGCCGTCGCCATGAAGGAGGGTCAGATCCTGATCCTCAACGAGATCGATCTGATGGACCCGTCCGAACTGGCCGGGCTCAACGATGTGATCGAAGGCCAGCCTTTGGTCATCGCGCAACACGGCGGCGAGGTGATTCGTCCGCATCCGAAGTTTCGCGTGTTCGCCACCGGCAATTCCGCCGGCGCGGGGGATACGACGGGCCTGTACCAAGGCGTTTTGCGTCAAAACCTGGCGTTTCTGGACCGGTTCCAGGTGATCAACGTCGGGTATTTGGCGGCGGAGGTCGAGATTGGCGTGTTACAGAAGGCGATTCCCTCGTTGCCCGAGGAAATCGGCGAAAAGATGATTGCGGTCGCCAACGAGATTCGTCGTCTGTTTTTGGGCGAAGGCGAATCGGGGGCTGAACTCACGGTCACGATGTCCACCCGGACCTTGATTCGTTGGGCGCGACTGTCGCTCACCTTCCGGGGTGCGCCCCAGCCGATCGCGCATGCCTTGGAACAAGCCTTGACGAATCGGGCCGATGCCGAGCAACGCGAGGCGATCCATCGGATTGCCGAAGACGTGATGGGGAATCTGTGGTTGGGAGTCTGACGGTGGATCAGTACGAAGTGTACGAGTACATCCATCCGGATGGCCGCACCAAGACGTGGGGCTACCGGCGCATAAGCGCCAACATAGCCGACAAGCCCTTGAAAATCAGTGGAGAGGTGCGATGTGTTAGCTTTTTGCTGCCATGCTCCACGCCCCTCAGCCCGTCGATCTTGCGTTT
>NZ_CAIPNF010000355.1 GCF_903866365.1 uncultured Thiocystis sp. | reverse complement strand
CTAGGGCAATGCCGTCATCCAGCGTCAGGCGCGCGGTCTGAATCTGGCAGTCGGCGGTTCGGGCAAGCGCCGGTGCCAGGGTCAGCCAGCCGAGCAGGCACAGTAACAGTGGGCGGATCGGATTCAGTCGCATCGGACAGGCACCATTCCAAGGTAAGAAAACAGCGCTGTGACAATCATCGGCGCCGCAGATTTTCCTATGTTAGTCCAGTTGCACTCCCATCGCTTCACGCAGCCCGCCCGCGCATTGATCCTGCTGGCCGCGCTCTTGCCTGGCCTCACCGATCAGGCCGAGGCGCGTCAGACCAGACCCCAGCACGAACTATGCACCCTGTTGCAATAAACCCATGCACGGTTTGCCGAGGACACCCAAGGCGCCAATACCGATGTCTGAACCCGGTCGGTAACAGCATCCGCGCGCAACGGGCGATCAAGCACATTGCCCGGCGACTGGGATTGAATCTCTTCGCGCCGGATGTGTGGCTAAACCATCAAACCTCACTCAACACTCACCAAAGCGGGAAACCATGAAAAAACGGCTGCTTTACTGTCTGATCTGTTGCCTGACCGGTTGGGCTACCCTCGGCCGGGCCGAGGTTCCACCACCACCGCCCGCGCAATGCACGGAAAGCATCGGCGCCTTTGCCGAGGCTTACCAGGAAGACGAGGTTTTCAGGCTGTTGATGGACAATGCCTTTGAGAACATGCAGCCCCTACCGGAAGGCTACCACCCGGGGGGCAATCCATGGATCGGCAAGCATTTTGACGACCTGCTCGCCTTCCTGGGCGACTGGTGCCTGTTTCTGCCCAGATCCAAGGGCAGCTCGGACGATGGTTTGGCCTACATCGAGGTGATGGACTTCTTCGCCTACCAGAACCCCTTTGGCCAGACCGTTTTCCAAATCCCTCCTGGCCGGGAGTTGTTTGCGCGTTTCGTTCAGGATCGGGGCGCCTTCATGAACAGTCCGGAGTCGCGAACCGTAGTAGCCCAGTGGTTGGCGAACCCGCGCATCGAGAAAGAAGACTACCTGCTCCCGGATCCCGATGCCTCGGACGGCGGCTTTGACGCGTTCAACGCCTTCTTCGCCCGCGTTTTCAAGGATCAGGCACACAGCCGACCCCAGACCATGCCGGAGCGGGACTATGTGATCAGCGCGCCCACGGACGCGATCATGAACGCCATTCCCGTGCCTATCGTGGACAACAGTACCAGGCTGCGCACCAAGGGCACCCAGGAACTGAACATCCAGCAGTTGCTGGCCGGTTCCAAGCACTGGGAGCGGTTCGTGGGCGGCACGGCGCTCTCCTGCATTCTCATGCCCAACACCTATCATCGTTACCATTCCCCGGTGGCTGGCTCGGTGATCGAGACCGCTCTGGTGGACGGCGCCCTGATTGGCATGGAGGATTTTCCCGCCTTTGTTCCGTCCGGCGGCAACGTGGGCCGCCCCGGCGCGGACTTCAGCGCCTTCGAGAACTATCGGCGCGGCTATTTCATCATCGATACTGGAAAGTATGGCCTGGTGGCCGCGGTG
>NZ_CAIPNF010000354.1 GCF_903866365.1 uncultured Thiocystis sp. | reverse complement strand
TTCTCGCGCGAGGGGCGGAATCTGGTGGGGTTCGAGGTCGAGACGCTGTGATGTCTTCGTGATTTTTTAAGGGGATCAGATTAGGGGTAATGATCCATAAAGTAAACCCAGGATTCCCGTCCCCGAATAGTTGCTTCACCAGCGCTTGATCATACGTGGTGTTGACCGCGAGCGTTTCCCCCAACACGGGTAACCACGACAGCAGTTCTTGGACCGGGATGTCGTGGTAACGGCGATCGGCCTCCGCCAGGAAACGATCACAGCGCTTCTCGTACCCCCGGCGCGTGCTGAGTGGCGCACCGGGGACGGCTTGGCCGATGGCGTCCTTGGTCGGCTTGGCGGCAAACGTGACGTGGACGCGCATGAACCCCAACAGGTCGCGGTCGAGCAGATTCCGCAGCACCCGAAACCCTTTCCGTTTGCAGGCATCCGTACCGAGCAACCGGTACTCAAAGTGGACGCAGCATCGGTGACCCGAGCGCGCTTTCTGGCGGTCGCTCTAGAGGACAGGGCAATCGCATCAACGTATTCGCGGATACTGTTAGACAATCCGCTCGGCGACCCCAATGACCTGAGTCTTTTGCGTCTTGGGGAGATCTCGCCGATGTGCGACTTGAGTGTGGAGCGATCGATTGCGCGTTATTTTGCCCCGCTGGACGAGCCGTGCGGCGCGATTCAACGCCGGCACTTGCTGATCGAGATGGTTGTGATCGCCATCGCCGCGACGCTCGGCGGGGCCGACGGCTGGGTCGCCGTTGAGGCGTTCGGACAGGCCAAGGAGGCGTGGCTGCGCACCTTTCTGAAACGGCCCAATGGCATCCCGTCGCACGACACCTTCGGGCGGGTGTTTGGGCGGATCGATCCCGCGCAGTTTGCCGCCGGCTTTCGCCAATGGAGCGCGTCGGTGGCTGAACTGATCCCCGATGAGATCATGGCCGTCGATGGCAAGACCTTGCGCCGCTCGCACCATCGCGGCCAGGGCTTGGCGGCGTTGCACCTGGTCAGTGCCTGGGCGACGGCCAATCGGGTGGTGCTCGGGCAGGTCGCGACCGACGCCAACTCCAAGGAGATTACGGCGATTCCGCGATTGCTGGCATGGCTGACGCTGGAGGGCTGCATCGTCACCCTCGACGCCATGGGCTGCCAGACCAAGATTGCCGAGCCGATCATCCGCCAGGGAGGGGACGATGTCCTGGCCCTCAAAGGCCACCAGGAAACGCGGGCCGCCGAGGTCGAGGAGGCCTTCATCGACGCCAGAGACGATGCCGGCGTCGATTCGGCGTTCCTCGAAACCGTCGAGCGGGGGCATGGTCGTCTCGAAACCCGTCGCGACCGTACCCTGGGCGAGCTTTCCGGCGTGCCGCGCAGCGCCTTGTGGGAAGCGACGAACAGGATCGGCCTGGTCGAATCGCGCCGTGAAGTCGCTGGCAAGGTCTCGGTCGAGACCCGCTCTTTTATTGGGAGTATCGGCACCGGCGCCGCGCGCTTCGCCCACGCGGTCCGCGGTCACTGGGGCAGCGAAAACGGGTTGCATGGGAA
>NZ_CAIPNF010000353.1 GCF_903866365.1 uncultured Thiocystis sp. | reverse complement strand
TGCTACCCAAACGCTGGATCGTCGAACGCACACTCGGTTGGCTCAACCGTTGCCGGCGCCTCGCCAAGGACTTCGAAAATCTGGCCGCGACCGCGCTCGCTTTTCTCAAACTCGCCTCCATCCGTCTGATGCTCAGAAAACTGTGTAATCCAACCTGAACTTTATGAACAGACTCTCAGACTCGCCTTTTTTCGTCGTTGGGTCGGCCCAGGCGATGCTTGCGGGCGTTGGCGAGGGCTGCGGTCTGGATGCCGGTGGCTGGATAGCCTCGATCCTGAAGTCGGTTAGGATCTCCTTCGCGTGCGCAGTCAGCGACGCGGTCGCCGTGGTCGGCAGCGGCTGAACGCGCGTCGTTGGAGACGGTCCGCCGACCACCACAGACCGCCTGCCAAGGCCGCTGCGAGCGATGGCGGCACGGGGGCGTCCGTCGACGCCGAAACGGGCTTGTAGGCCGCTCAGATGCTGTTTCCGCGCGGCTCGGTCGGTCCTGGTGTGGGTCAGAAGCGTCTTCCAGGCGTGATGAACCGCTGGCGGTACCTCGCCCCGCGTCCAATCCGCCAGGTCATCTGGCAAGGCCGACACCCGCGACACCCCGTCGGGCAGTCCCTGGGGAAAGCGCGCGGCGCTGGTGAACACGATCCGGCCGCTGACGGGAACCCCAAGACCGAGGGCCTGTACGGCCTTGATGTGCGAGTAGTTCTGCCGGAGCGGATTCTGAAAGAAATGGCGTTTCCTGCCCATCGATTGGGTCCAGGTGGCCTCTGTTGCCTGTCCAAGAATCGTCCCGCGATAGTTTTTCGTCTCGACCACCAGCAAACCCGCCGAAGTGAGGGCGATATGATCGGTCTGGGTCAAACCGCCGCGTCCGTCCGGCAGGATCAGATCGTGGCGGACCTCGGGAAAGAGCCGTTCCAGGGCGCGCCCGACCTGGACCTCGCCGGTGACGCCACGAAGCTTCGGCGCGAGGCGTTTGAACGCGGCGAGGGCCAGAACGAGCGGGATCAACCAGAGCAACGGGCGCATCGGCGCCACGATCTCCAGGAGCGAAGAAAAGCGGTCGAATTGGAGCATGGCGCACGCGATCCCGTGGACTCAAGTGACCGCGGGGGTCTGGCGGAGAAAGGTCTCGTCGGTCACCTGTCTGAGCACGAACTCCGCCACGTCGGCGCGGCTGATCCGACCACCCTTGAGCGAGCGGTCGAGGCCAAACCGATAGCGTCCGGTCTTGGGGCCGTCGGTGAGTCCGCCCGGCCGCACGAGGATCCAATCCAGCCCGCTGGCCTTGACCAGTTGTTCCTGCTCCGCCTTCGCGGCCAGGATCGGTTTCAGGGTCAGGTCCATCATGACCCGGAACGGCCAGGCAATCTGCGCCCGACTGTCGCCCACGCCGAGTGAGGTCACCACCACGATCCGGCGCACGCCGGTTACCTGCATGGCCGTTAGAATCCGTTGTGTCCCGCGCGCCTCGATGGGCACTTTGCTCCCATGGCTCCCGAGCACGCAGACGACGGCGTCCGCGCCCGTGACACAGGAGGTCACGGCGTCTGGGTCCAGGACATCCCCAGCAATGGGCGTCAGCCCGGTGCGGGCTGGCAGGCGGGCGGGATCGCGCACCAGTGCCGTGAGGGTATGGCCCTGATCGAGGGCTTGCGCGAGCACCTGCTGACCGGTGCCGCCGGTCGCGCCAAAGACAGCGATGTGCATGGGTTTATCCGTTCCTGTCAGGCGGTGAGTTGGTGATATTTGGCGCTGTCCTTGGGGATCCTACCCTGAAGACGTCTTCATCCTCGGATCGCTCATGATCGCCCGGATTCAGCGTCCGGTAGACGCTCCAGCGTCAGCGCATCGGGTTGGCCGCCAAAGTACCGCTCCAGCAGCCGATGGAACACCGAACCCGGCGGCGAGCAGTGGGCAAAAAGCGTCGCGCTGAAGCACCGTTTCCGATCGTCCGGCGATCCCAGGATGTCATGCGCCGAGCGCCCCGTGATGGCCAACAGCGCCTCGGCACAGGCGCGCAACCGCACCCCGAGCACCGGATGCGCCAGAAACGCCCGCGCTTCGTCCAGGTCACGGATGGCATCGACGCGCGTCATGGCGCTCGATCCGAGCCCGGCGAGCGGCGGGAAGATGAACCACCTCCAGTGCGAGCGCTTGCGCCCGGCGCGCAGTTCGGCCAGCGCCTGGGCGTAAAGGGCATGCTGGGCCTCAATGAAGCGGGTCAGCGCATGGGGATCAGGCGGCGGTCTCATGGCACCCCGCCTAGCACCCGCCCGCCACCTGCCGGGCGCCGATGAGTTCGATGGGGTAGCCGTCGGGGTCCTCGACGAAGGCGATAATGGTCGTTCCCGCATTCATCGGCCCCGCCTCACGCAGGATCTTGCCGCCAAGCGTCTTGATCCGCTCCACGGCCGCGTCAACATCCTCGACCTCAATGGCGATGTGGCCATAGGCGTTGCCCAGCTCGTAGCGGTCCACATCCCAGTTGTCGGTCAACTCGATGACGCTGTGGTCAGATTCCTCCCCATAGCCCAGAAAGGCGAGCGTGAACTTGCCGTCGGGGTAGTCTTTTTGGCGCAGCAGGCGCATCCCGAGCACCTGAGTATAGAAGTCGATGGCGCGTGGCAGGTTGCCGGTACGCAACATGGTGTGGAGGATTCTCATGGGCAGCTCCTGGTGAGTGTATCAAGGGCGTCACGCGATCAGGTCGCAACGCCAGGGATGGCATCCGCCCGCTCCAGCGTCCGGCGGCAGCGTTCCGTGGCGTCTTCCCAACTCTCGCCTGGATGGGCGTGCTGCTCGCTGTAGGCGCGCGTAACAGGCAGAGATCGCGCCGGATCAGCTGCTCGTCCCAGCGATGTTCGGTAGCGACGAGATCCCGCCTCTGTCCTTCACACGCGGCGCATTCGACGCGCTCAGCGCGTCGCTGGCTGACCGTCGAAACAGGTGATCCCCGTGCGCGCTTCGAACGCACTGCACGAGGTCATGTAGGAGGCGCTGTTATCCGTGTGGATGCTCACCACATGACGCCCACCGTTAGTGCAGGCAACGGCCACCAGTGCGTCGCCGTTCGAGGCGATGCCGAGCGGCCGAGTCGTCTCGATCGCCTGGCAGGGTTCTCCAAAGCGATCGATGACGATCTGAAACGCCATCTTGGCCAGTTGGGCATTTGCCGGCGATGCCACGAGAACGGCCACCAGCACGAGGGGCGCGCGGCGCAAGTGTGCACTGGCGGGTTGGGTGTCATTCATCGTCGGTGTCCTCAAGTGGTCGGTGGCCTGTTCCTATCGGCTGCCCTGCGAGTTGCCGATCCTGAAGGCGTGAAAACAGTGCCAGGGCAGTCATGGCACCAATCAGAGCGAAGAACATATCGGATTGGGTATCCCAGGGATCGCCTTGGGTGCCAAGAAAGTCGTCCGCTCCCTGTCCGAGCAGCACGGCCACGGCCCATTCGATCAGCTCATCGCTCGCACTGATCGCCAGGACGACGCAGACCGCCAGGAAGGCGAGCATACGCTTGCCGCGCACATAGGTACCTCGAATCAGAATCTCCCACGTCACGAGCGCGGGAACGAAGCCCTGAAAGAAATGACCGATTTTGTCGTAGGGGTTGCGACTAAGATTCAGGAGATCGGCGATCTGAAACCCTAGCAGCCTGTCGGACTTTCCGGGCGCTGAGCAGTGTGTCCCTGTACAATAGGGCCATCAACACTAAGGGCCTGTGCCGATGAGCCACTTTCGAACGATCGACCGCGACATCGATTTCCTGCTGCCGCCTTCGGTGCAG
>NZ_CAIPNF010000352.1 GCF_903866365.1 uncultured Thiocystis sp. | reverse complement strand
TGCGATAAAGAGGCGCGGCGCATCGGCATGGCGTTCCAGGGTTTCGGTCTAATTCCGGATCCGTCGGTGGAACGCAACATCGGCTTCGGGCTGCGGCACCGCCCGCGCCGCCATCGCGTCGCCCGCGTCGGCGAACTGCGGGAACTGGTGCGAACGACGGGAACTGGTCGGTCTGGAACCAGCCGACCGCTTCGCGCCAATTGAATCGGCCAGGGGGTCATCCTGCCCGCCACGGTGGTGGACGGGACGCGGGTCAAGACCGAGCTGGGACGGATAGCCGGGGAGCATGGACATGGTCTGACCACCGGCAGGGACGCCGAGGCGCTGATCCACCCGGACGATCTGCTGTAGGACAAATCCAGTCAACGCCGCGCCTCCGTGACCGAGCGCGCCTGCCGCCGCGCCGAATCTCTCTACGCCCTGCGGCTCGCCCGCGGCACCCTGGTTCTGTGCCTGGTTTCCAGTCACCATCAACACGCCATCGACGATGGGCTCGGCATCCGGCTGGAGGCCAGGCAACTGGTGATTTTCCCCCGGATGGAGACGGATCTCGGGACAGATGGGTCGGACGGTGCGTCGGAATTTAACGCATGGGGACAGAAATGATTGGCGATATATCACTGGTCCGCACCGCAGCGTACCGCAATGCGGACCAGTGGTCCTCTGCTAAACCCCTTCCCTGCACAACGTATCCCTAATAAAAAACAACCACAGCCAAATCAACCACGAGAACAGACTGCTTTCCTTATAAGGGCTGTTGCGTTGAGGCATCTGATGGACTGACGACTTACGTTTGCAGGCGACCTTCTCTCCGCGACTCACGCCATCTGTTTGAATCGCAGCATCCGGAATCCGATCCTGACACCCTGTATCCCTTCGTCATTAGACTAGGTCAGTCGAACGAGTATCAGCGAGAACTGGATCACAGTTTCCAGAGGGTGCTTGAAAGACTCACCACACAAATATTTTCCGACCCTGGATATAAACCGCGTCAATTCACTTAAACTGCATCCCGAGTCCCGATTGCGAGGTATTGATCCATGTTCGAGGCAACCAAGGTCGGCCGCTCGGTCAGCAAGGAAGACTACAAGGAGCAGCAGGAAGAACTGCGCACCCAACTGCTCAGCGTGCAGAGGGATCTGAAAGTATCCAACATCCCAGTGATCGTGCTGGTCTCCGGTGTCGAGGCGGCGGGGAAGGGCGAGGTGGTCAACCGCCTCAACGAGTGGCTCGATGCGCGCGGCGTGCAGACCTTCGCCTTCTGGGACGAGTCCGACGAAGAACGCGAGCGTCCTCGCTACTGGCGTTTCTGGCGTTCGATGCCGCCGCGCGGCGAAATCTCGATCCTGTTCGGCGGCTGGTATCAGACCCCCATCGAACATCGTTTCAAAGGTCACTGTACCGACGCGGAACTGGACGGAGAATTGAATCGCATTGTGGACTTTGAGCGCATGCTGATCCAGGACGGCGCCTTGATCGTCAAGTTCTGGTTCCACATGTCCGAGTCGGATCAGAAGGCCCGCCTGAAGGAACTCTCCCGCGATGACAAAAGCCGCTGGAAGATGGTGCCGGACAAGAGCAAGTTCTCCGAGCATTATGCCGCCTTCGAGCAAGTCGCCGAGCGGGTCATCCTGCACACCGATCGGGGCGTCTCGCCCTGGTACCTGATCGAAGCCGGCGACCGGCGCTATCGTGACCTCACCGTGGGCAAGACACTGTTGCACGCCATCCGCTCGCGGCTTGGCGAGCCCACCCCCGAGGATCAAAACAACACTCTGGCGGGGCCGGATCTGCCAAGCAGCGCGAGCGCCCAGATCACCCTGCTCGACCAACTGGATCTGTCGCTTGCCATCTCTCGCGACGATTACAAGACCGAGCTGAAACGTCTGCAGACCGAGATCAACGAACTCGCCTGGACCGCCTACAACAAAAAGCGTTCGACGGTCCTCATGTTCGAAGGGGTGGACGCTGGCGGCAAGGGCGGCGCGATCCGGCGGATCACCAACGCCATCGATGCCCGTCTCTACCGAGCGATCCCGGTCGCGGCACCCACCGACGAGGAAAAGGCCCATCATTACCTGTGGCGTTTCTGGCGGCACATCCCGCGCGCCGGCTATATCACGCTCTATGATCGTTCCTGGTATGGCCGGGTGCTGGTCGAGCGGGTCGAGGGCTTTGCCAGCGATGCCGAATGGCGGCGCGCGTACTCGGAGATCAATCGATTCGAAGAGCAACTGGTCGACAGTGGCGTGATCTTGCTCAAATTCTGGCTGCACATCAGCCAGGAGGAACAACTCAAGCGTTTCAAGGACCGGGAAAACGTCCCCTACAAACGCTATAAGATCACCGAAGACGACTGGCGCAACCGCGAGAAATGGCCGTATTACAAAGAAGCCGTCAACGAGATGGTGGTCCGCACCAGCACCAAGCACGCGACCTGGACTCTGGTCGAGGGCAATGACAAACCCTATGCGCGCGTCAAGGTCATGCGCACCATCTGCGACAATCTGAGAGATGCGCTCCAGCGGGATCCTGTTCCGACCGTTGGTTACGTCCCTTGTGGGGACAAGCGGATTGTGGAGACGAGAAAATCAAACGGGGACTCCAACGGGGGGAATTAAACCGCGCCCAGCGCGGTAGGCGATGTTTTGGATTGGAAGAACCTCGGCAGCCTCTACGACTGTCGGAGCGGGCGCGGTTTAAGCGATTGAAAATATAAATTTAAAACCGCGCCCTGCCAAGGACCGTGGATGCGCCAAACCCTGTCCATTTTCCGTTTATTGCAACAGAACTCGCGCAAAGTAGACAATTGCCACTGGATCATCGCCGCCATAATTCGCACCAATGACCAGTTTGCCGTCCTTCCGCAACTCAATTCCTCTGATTGCACCAGAAACACCGTCAATTTCGCGCTCGAAATCGAGGCCGCCATTCGTCCGATACCGCGCCAGAGCCGAAGATCTGGAATTGTAACCATCGGAAGCTGAATTATTACTGGTACCTCCACCGGCGACAATCTTACCGTTCGATTCTAGTGCGAGATCGTAAACGGCCGAATGGACCTCGTCAGGATTGTCAGCGTTAAAAACGGTTGACACCTTTCCCTGCTGACCAAAACTCGTATCCAGACGACCGTTGGCCTTGTAACGCGCCAACGCCGCTGTGCGGCGGCCCTGGTCCAGGCGGAACGCTTCGCCGGCCACCACGACTTTGCCATCACGCTGGAGGACAATGCTGTAGACAGTATCATCCCCGCTGAAGAAGTCGGTATTGACTCTTCCGTTTACGCCAAAGCTCTGATCCAGGAGGCCGTTGCTGCTGTAGCGCGCCAGCGCGAAATTGGCACTCTTGTCTCCGGTGCCCTTCCGAGCCGAACCCGCGAGGACGATTCGCCCATCGCGCTGAAGAGCCATCGCGTAAACGTAATCATTCATTGATGAAAAAATCGGTCGTGACTTTCCCCTCCTGACCAAAGCTCCTGTCCAGGCTGCCGTCGATGTGGTAACGAACCAAGGCAAAGTCATATCCTTTCTGCGGCGCATGTTGGGCGTAACCCGCGGCCACTATCTTACCGTCGGGCTGTATCACTACACTCGTCGCAACGTCGTTCTGCCCGAAAAAATTGGTTGTGACCACGCCATTTGTGCCAAAGGTCGTGTCCAAACTGCCGTCGAAATTCAAACGCGTCAGAGCGAAGTCGCCATTGTTTTCGTAGTAATCGGTCGAGCCAACAACCACGACCTTTCCATCGGACTGCCGTGCGCATCTCACCGCATCGGGACCTACACTATCGCCCCACGTGCTGATAGGCACCAACCCAAGATCGGCGCGGGAAATGACGTATGGGAATTCCAAGCGATCCTTGAGCCGGATCGCCGAGACATGGCGATCCGGCAACCTTCATTGGCTGACTGGCGCGTAAGGCACATAGTAGAGCCAGGCATCCTGATCGACCTTGAGGTCGATGAGGCTGGTGTTGCGGACATCGAGATGGACATAGATGGGTGTGCCGGCCGGGATGACGATTCCATAACCGGTCGGAAAGGTGATGCTGGTGTTGGTGATATTAGAGCCTACATAGGTGCTCCCGGAGGTCGCGCCATAGTCGAGTAATCCAGGTCCGGCGTATTTCATCCGAAAGATGCAGCCTTGTGCTTCGCCGCCGTTGCATTGGTACATTTCGGGACGGGTGCTGACTTCCAGATCCGTGTAAAGGGCGATGTCCGCCTGCTCGGCGACCGACGCGCCCAGGATGGCGACCGCAATGCTGGGGGTCCAGACGCCCGCGCGGTCAACGTGACAGGTTTCGCCGCGGTGGCACAGACCCGTGGTCGCTTTGATGACCGCTGTCTTCAGGGGCTGGATGTCCCCTGCACTGGCAATGGTCGCCAGACCAAGAGGCATCAGGGCGGCGAGCAAGATCCGCTGCGCTGCTTGAGGGGTCGTTCTGTTCTGCATCAATCTCATATTCAGGTCCGAATGGTTTGCGGTATCAAGAGTCTGGAAGTTGCCGCACGGCAAGTCGTGTGTCTACGCTATACTACGCCGGCAGCATAGCCATTCGCACTCAACCAGCCCGGCACCCTCACCCGAGGCGGCCCTCTCCCTTAACACTTTAACTAGACTCCCGCAATGCGTACCGTCTGGTCCATTCTGAATAAACTCGGGGTACCCATCACCCCTGTCATCTGGCAACGCTTCATCCAGATGATGCTGGATCTCGGTCGTTCCGAAGTTGGCGGAAAGGCCCGCCTGCTGTTCGCGCTTCTGATTATTTTTCTATGCGCAATCAATGGATTGAACGTACTGAATAGTTACGTCAATCGAGACTTTATGACCTCGATCGAACACCGGAACATGGACGGATTCGTCTTTTTCGCCGTGATGTATCTTCTCGTCATCGGGATAGCCACGGTCGTTACCGTTCTCTATCGCTACGCGGAAGAGAGTCTGGGCCTCCTGTGGCGCAAATGGCTGACGCGGCATGCCATTGACCGATATCTGGATAACCGGATCTATTTTCGGCTGCATGCCACCGGCGAGTTGACGAATCCGGATCAACGGATCTCCGAGGATATCCGGGCGCTCACCGCCACCACGATCTCCTTCACCCTGATGTTCCTGAACGCCACCTTTACGGTCGTGGCCTTCTCCGGGGTGCTGTGGAGCATCAGCCCACTCCTGTTCGTGGTGGCCGTCGCCTATTCCATCCTGGGTTCACTGCTCGCCATCTATCTGGGCAAACCCCTGGTCAAGCTCAATTACGATCAACTCGACCGGGAGGCCAATTTTCGCTCGCGCCTGGTCCATGTGCGGGAGAATGCGGAGTCCATCGCCCTGTTGCGCCGTGAGGGACGGCTCAAGGCCCGTCTGCGCGATCGCCTGGATGACCTGACCGCGAATTTCCAGCGCATCATCCTGATCAATCGCAATCTGGGCTTTTTTACCACCAGCTATAATTATCTGATTCAGATCATCCCTGCACTGATCGTGGCCCCACTTTTCATCAAGGGCCATGCGGACTTTGGCGTGATCACCCAATCCGCGGTGGCATTTACGCATCTGCTCGGGGCCTTTTCGCTGATCATCACCCAGTTTCAGTCCATTTCAGCCTATACGGCGGTGGTCGCAAGACTCAATGCACTGCGCGATGCCATGATCAAGGAGCGACCTGTTCGATCGCCAACCGTTGAATTCAGCGAGGACTGCGGTAGCGTGGCCTTCGAGCAACTGACCCTTTACGAGCCTCGTGACGGGCGGATCCTGGTCAAGGATCTGAGTCTATCCATTCCCGCCGGGATCAGTCTTCTGGTCCGCTCGACGAGCGAATCCGCGGAGAAGGCGCTCTTCCGGGCAACCGCCGATCTCTGGCACCAGGGCGAGGGACGAATCCTGCACCCTGGCCATGACGCGATTTTCTTCTTGCCGGAACGTCCCTATCTACCGCCGGGCACTCTGCGGGAGGTGCTGTTGCGCACCGGGCAGGAAAATGGCATCCCGGACTGGAAGATCCGCGCCAGCCTGAAAAGCCTGAATCTTGAGCACGCCCTGTTAAAAGCCGGCGGGCTCGACACGGAGCAGAACTGGTCGGATCTTCTGTCGCTCAGCGAGCAGCAGCGACTGGCCTTCGCGCGCGTGCTGCTCGCTGCGCCGCGCTTCGTCTTCCTGGACCATCCCAGTCGTTCACTCAGCGAATGCGCGGTCGGCGAACTGCTGAATCTTTTGCGCTATCAGGACATCACCTATCTGACCCTGGGCGATGCGGCGGATGACCCACGTTTCTATGACCGATTGCTGGAGATCGGGGAGGACGGCTCCTGGCGGCTGAGTCCGCCCGGCGGGTCGAAAACGATCGGGAATGACACCGGCGCGGCGGCGAATGTCACCATTCCAGAAGCCTCGCCAAAACCCGATGGAGGTCCGCCGTGACGTCTGAAGCCAGCTTCCCGAGCGGCTTTCTCTGGGGCGCGGCCACCTCCGCCTATCAAATCGAAGGCCAACCGCTCGCGGATGGCGCCGGCACCAGTATCTGGCACCGTTTTACCCACAATCCTGGCCGGGTTGCCAATGGCGAGACCGGCGACCTGGCCTGCGATCATTATCGGCGCAGCGAGGAAGACATTGCACTCATGGCGGATCTGGGCCTTGGCGCTTATCGCTTCAGCATCGCCTGGGGACGCGTGTTACCCGAAGGTCGTGGGCGCGTCAATGCCAAGGGGCTCGATTTCTACCGGCGTCTGGTGGATGCCCTGCTGGAGCGCGGTATCCAGCCCATGATCACGCTCTATCACTGGGATCTGCCGGCCGCCCTGCATGATCGCGGGGGCTGGCTCAACCCCGACAGCCCCGCCTGGTTCGCAGAGTACGCCCAAGTGCTGTTCCGCGCCCTGGACGATCGGGTGCCGCATTGGGTGACCCTCAACGAACCCTGGGTTGTGACCGTGCCAGGCTATCTCGAAGGCGCGCTGGCGCCAGGACATCGGGATCTGTTCGAGGCGCCGCGGGTCGCTCACCATCTGTTGCTGGCGCATGCCGAAGCGGTCAGTGTCTATCGATCCATGGGGCGCCACCAGATCGGTCTGGCGGTGAATCTGGAGCCTCAGCACCCCGCCTCGCCAAGTCCAGAGGACCAGGCCGCTGCCCTGCGACGCGACGCTTTTATCAATCGCTGGTTCCTCGACCCGCTCTTCCTGGGCGACTACCCAACTGAACTCGCCTCGCTGTTCGGACTTGCCTGGCCCGACTTCGCCGACTCCGATCTTACACGGATCCGCGCCTCGATGGCCCACGGAACTGGCGCTCACGCGGACTTCATCGGCGTCAACTACTATTCGCGAGGGCTGGTTCGGGCAGATCCCAACACCCTACCGCTCGGAGCTGAGAGGGTCAGTCCAGCGGAGGCTCTCTGCACCACCATGGGGTGGGAAATCTATCCGCGAGGACTGACCGAAACCCTGCTGTGGCTCCGCGATCGCTACGGCAATCCACCGCTCTACATTACGGAGAACGGAGCCGCGTTTCATGACCCGTCGGCACTGGACGACATGGTGCTGGATCCTGATCGAGTGGACTATCTGCGCTCGCATCTGTGCGCTGCCCATGAGGCTCTTGAACAGGGCGTGGATCTTAGAGGCTATTTCGTCTGGTCGCTCCTCGACAACTTTGAATGGGCACACGGCTATTCTCAGCGCTTCGGCCTGATTCAAGTCGATCCTCTGAACCAGACGCGAACCCTCAAGGCGAGCGCCCATGCTTACCGAGAAATCATCCGCAGCAATCGGGTCCACTCGCCTGAAGGTTCGAATCTTTAAGAGAATCCAGCCGTCAAAAGGGCAAAATTGCGCTCACACCTCGCCGCGATTGTAGTCGGGCTGCGCGGTGATTTTGTGGATGCTGAGATCCGCGCCGAGATATTCCTGCTCCTCGGTCAGACGCACCCCGACCGCCAGTTTGATCAGACCATAGATCGCGAAACCTCCGGCAAAGGCCACTAGCACGCCGATCGATGTGCCAACCAACTGCGCGGTCAGGGTTACGCCACCCACCCCGCCCAGCGCCTGAAGCCCGAAGATCCCGGCGGCGATCCCGCCCCAGAGTCCACAGAGTCCGTGCAGCGGCCAGACTCCGAGCACGTCGTCGATCTTCCATTTGTTCTGGGTCAGGGTGAAGGCATAAACAAAGAGCGCACCGGCGACACCGCCCGTGACTAGCGCCCCTAATGGGTGCATGAGATCGGAGCCGGCGCACACTGCGACCAGACCCGCCAGCGGTCCGTTATGCAGAAATCCAGGGTCGTTCCTGCCCACGACCAGGGCCGCCAGGATGCCGCCAACCATCGCCATGAGCGAGTTGACAGCGACCAGACCGCTCACCGCCTCTACCGTCTGCGCCGACATGACATTGAACCCGAACCAGCCGACCGTCAGGGTCCAGGCGCCCAGCGACAGGAAGGGAATGGACGAGGGCGGATGGGCGGTCATGCCGCCATCGTGACGATAACGCCCCGTGCGCGGACCGAGCAGCAAGACCGCCGCGAGCGCGATCCAGCCGCCGACCGCATGCACCACCACGGAACCGGCGAAGTCATGAAAGGGCGCGCCAAAGGTAGTCTCAATGAAGGCTTGCACTCCCAGGTTGCCATTCCAGACCATGCCCTCGAACAAGGGATAGAGCAGCCCGACGATCAGGAAGGAGGCGAATAACTGCGGATAAAAACGCGCGCGCTCGGCGATGCCGCCCGAGACGATGGCTGGGATCGCCGCGGCGAACGTGAGCAGGAAGAAGAACTTGACCAGTGCGTAGCCGTTTTTTTCCTGTAACGCCTCGGCGCCGGCGAAGAAGTCGACCCCATAGGCCAAACTGTAGCCGATGAAGAAATAGGCGATGGTGGAGATCGCAAAGTCGCTCATGATTTTCGACAGGGCGTTCACCTGATTCTTGGCTCGAACCGTGCCAAGCTCCAGGAACGCAAACCCCGCGTGCATGGCCAACACCATCACGGCGCCGATCAGGATGAATAAGACATCGGTTCCTGCCTGTAATGATTCCATCTGTCATCTCGTTTTAGGATTTTGAACGAGGTTTCAAGCACGGATCAGGCCAATCACGAAACCGTGGATCCACTCCATGGAAATGGGTAATTCTGAAACAAGAATGCCAGAAGCGAGCGTGGAATCCGCGTGATAAGAATTTTGCAAGCACCAGACAGATTCATCGCGCACCAGAATGGTGCATTCACGAAGTAGAGCTTCACCTCGCGGGGTGACGAAGCAGGAGCTTCGTCACCCGCTGGGAATCGGGAAGTAGAAAATGGACAATTTCTTCAATTCGATGGAGACGATCACCCTCTTGCGTCGGGGCTATGCGGAAACGGACATCTGGCTCGTCTGATTGGTCTGATCCGTCGATCCATAGGACTGCATCAACTGCATGATCGTTCGCATCACGGCGGTGCTGTTTGTTGCGCCCTCATCCGTGGCCTCCGAGGAGGATGCCTGCGACTGGCTGTAGGCGAGGAACTCCTCCAGGCTGACCGTTCCATCCTCGTTGGTATCGGCCGCGGCGATGATCTGGCTTGCATCGGATTCGCTCTCCTCCGAGGGCGGCGGCCCACCCATGCCTCCCGGACCGCCTGGCCCACCAGGACCGCCCGGTCCACCCGGCCCGCCCGGACCGCCCGGCCCACCTTGAACGTTTGCCGTGGCAGCGTCCTCGCTGGACTGTTCCAGCGTCATCGCTTCCTGAAACGTCACGCGCCCATCGCCATCGGCGTCCGCCGTCTCGAACTGGCTCAGGACATTGGTCAAGAGTTCGGCGCGCGCCGCATCCTCTTCAGTCAATGACTCCGCTTCATTGAGCGCGGCCAGTTGGCTCGTCAACTCTTCCTCGGTGAACCCGGCATCGTTTTCCATCCCGCCCGGTCCGCCCGGTCCACCGCCCATGCCTTGAGCGAAACCAATGCTGTCGGCGAGTGTCTGGAGGGTATTCGTTAGCTCGGACTTCGTGACCTCGCCATCCTCGTCCGCATCGATTGCCGAGAAGACCTCGTCGGTGCTTGCAACCGAGGAATCCCCATTCGCCGAAGACATCTTCTCGAGGGCCGCCTGAAGCTCCGACGCGGCGAGCGTGCCATTGCCGTCGGAATCCAGGTCGGAAAGCAGGTTTTTCGCCATGGTGGCGGGATCGGGCGGCCGCGCGTTGCCCCTGGCCCCTACCCCGTAGGTCATCGACGAAAGACTACCGATCCCGCTGATCGCGCTCATGGAACACTCCTCATGGTTGAAACGACCCATACCGTCCGTCTTCCGGGCGGTATTGTTTATTGATCAAAGTATCGGCTTTTATCGGACAAGGTGGGCACTCGCCAATGTAAAAGTGGGTAAAAATTCAACGGTGTCGACATTCTCGAAGACGCGATGCAATGGCTCCACCCGCCCCAGAACAAACCACTCCCCACTGCCTGAAAACCGCAGATCCCGTCCATTGGAACACGCCTCGAAGCGGGCATCCTCGGCGATGTCCGCAAGCAATTCAACCAGATCGAGCGACATCGTGGGCGTCTCGTCACACCCGGACTCCAGTCTCGCAAGGGTCAGGATTTCGCTGACCAGGGTTCCCAGTCGCGCGGACTCGCATTCGATGCGATCAAAGGTGATCTCGGTTTGGGTCGGATCCTGACGGGCAAGTCTGATCGCGGCCTGGAGACGGGCCAGCGGCGAACGCAACTCATGCGAGACATCGTGAAGCAATTGGCGCTGCGCCTCCACCAGACATTGCAGTTCCAGCGCCATGCGGTCGAAGTCACGGCCCAGATCGGCGATTTCATCGCGGCGGCGACCCATCCGCGACTGGATTCGCGTCTCCAGCCGACCTTCGGCCACTGCACCTAGCGCCCAACGCAGATTGCGGACCGGCTTGGCGAAATACCAAGCCAGCAGGGCGCTGGCCGCGAGGCAACCGAGCAGGATGGCGAGCATCGGCAGATAGGGCGGCGGCGGTCCTGGGGGCGGCGGAGGCGCAAAACCTGGAGTCCAGGGCAGCGAGGCGGGAGAACCTCTCCCCCATGGAAAATTCATCGCGTCATTGTCCGCTTGCCAGACATGCGACATGGCGGGTGGCGGAGGCTGTTCCCAGGAATCCCCGAATACGCCAATGGTCAGAAACAGCGCCAGCGCGGCAAGCCCCTGGGCCAGAAGGAAGGCGAGAAAGAATTTCCAGAACAGACGTCCCACGCCGGATTATTCCTTGACCAACTGATAGCCCATACCGCGGACACTCTGAATCCAGGAGCGACCGTTCGGCAGAGTGCCGAGCTTCTGGCGAATACTGCTCAGATGAACGTCGATACTGCGGTCAAACCGCGCCAGGGGGCGTCCTAGACCCTGTTCGGACAGGACATGACATCCAGGACGACGATGGCATAGTCGCCATCCAGCGCCCGCGACACGCCGGTCTCGCCATCATGGACGGCATCGACCTGAAACCCATCCCCTTTCAGGTATTTCTTCAGCAGCGCGCTCAGACCCAGATCGTCATCGATCAGCAGAACCTTGTGCATCGAACTCAACCCGTTGCGCGACGCAAGACATCCAGACGCTCGCGGATCTGATCGATGACGGGGGCGAGCTTGCGACGCATGAGACTGCCCAGCGTCGTGGAATCGGACAGAATGGGCAGGATCAGGCCATACCCCACGCCGGAGAGAAACCGCATGGCCGCGATCTTGGGGGGCGATGGTGAGCATTTGCCGCAGCATTTCGACAACTTGCGCATTCAGGCCATCCGGATTGACGAATCGCTCGGCGTCGGCGAGCAGATCGTCGAGCAAGAGATCGGGTTCGCCAGCCGGGCGCAGCGGGGCGAAATACGCGCGCAGACAGGCGAGGGTGGCGAGCACGACATCCTGACTGGGAGGCTTGGCGAGCACGTCTCCGACTGTCTTGAGAAACGCCTGACCCTGCCCCGAACACGCCCGCTTGAGCAAAACCGCAGAGGCATTGTCCTGACCCGCCAGGTCATGCACGACCTCCGCCAGCACGCGCACGGGCGCCGGTTTCGGCAGATCGTCCGGCAACGCCTGGAGAAACCCGACCAGATAGGCATGCTTGCTGGTGGACTTGCGCCAGAGATCCCCGCGCCGCGTCGAGCAGACCCGACTGCGAACCGATTCGACGATCGCCTCGCTTTCGGTCTCAAAAGGTTACCCAGGTATTCCATCAGATAACCGGAGGCGATCCTCGGGACTGAGATCCATCGGATCAGAACGCCCGCGCGGATCGCCTGGCGGCGGTTGAAGAACGCCGATTCGACGCCTTGAGAACCGGTTCGACTGCTGCTGTGCGTTTGAACGTCTCAGACCTTTACCTGTTGGCGATCCGCGTCGAAACGGTCGTCAGTTTAAGGCGATTTCCGGAAAAAATTTACCGATTTTCTGTTCGTCCCGAGTCCTGAGTCCTTCGGCAAGGCACTCCTGAGCGAAGCCGAAGGGCTCAGGAGTGCCTTGCCGAAGGGTCGAAGACTCCGTCTTGCCCGTCAAGCTGCGTTTGGCATCGAAAAAGCGATGCGGTTGTTCTAAAGCCTGACCATCAGGCTTCAGAACAGGGGGTCGCGAATCCTACCACTCGCGCGCGGGAGAACGACTGGGAAGATCCCGCACCAGCGTCGCCACCTCGCGACTGAAATCGGCCAGCGTCGCGCTCATGGCGTCAATCAGTGCGTTTTCGTCGCCGGGTTCGGCGAGCGGCCGCTGGTAGCGGCTCTCCCGCACGGCCAGCACCTGTTCGAGATTGGGATCGAGGATGACCCAACGCACCTTGAGCAGTGCCTGATCGTCGGCGGTCCCCTGGAAGGCAAGAACCTCGGCGCTGATCCGAACATCGAGCGGATAGCGCACCTCGCTCGGCAGGACGAGGATGCGGCTGGTGCCGAGCAAGCGTGCCAGGTTCTCGCTCCAGACCCGCATGAAATCATCCTGGAGCGTCCCGCCCCAACGGTGGAACTCATCGACCGCGAGGCGATTTCCAGCCGTCTGGGTCACGATCTGCGGTCGATCCAGGAAGACCGGAAAAGACACAGGCCCCAATCCGATCGCCAGCGCGCTGTCCGCCGGGATCGGCTGTTCGTTCGTGGCCGACAAGGCGGACAGAAGATAGAAACTGGACGGCGGCGTACTCGCGCACCCGCCAAGACCCAGAACCGTCAAGACAAGCAACATTCGCGGCAACCTCGGGTTCATCGGACCTTCCCCTTGAGCAGCGCCTCGGGATGACGCTCCAGATAATCGGCCATCAGCCGCACCGCGCGCGCCGCCGTTGAGACCTCCTGAAACATGCGCCGCATCTCGATCAAGACAGCCGAATTCTCCGACATCGTCGCGCTCGTCGCCTTGAGCGTGGCGGCGGTCTGCTGGAGCGTCACAGCCAGTTCCGGCGCGATCCGGTCGTTGAGCTGCGCGGCGGTCGCGCGCGCACCGGCAAGCGCGCCTTCCAGCTCGACGAGCGTCCGCTTGAGCTGCGGCGAGTTGACCAGCGCATTGGCGCCCGCCGCCGTCTGACTGAGATCCTCGCCGATCTGGTCGAGCGGGAGGCGTTCGAGCTTGTCCAGAATGTTGGTGATCTGGGTCGTCAGCGCCTCCAACGACGCCGGGAGCGTCGGAATCACCCCGTAGTCGCCATACCGCGCGACCAGCGCGGGCTTGGCCTCGGGATAGACATCGAGATCGACATACAGATCTCCGGTCAACAGGCTGCTGGATTTGAGCTGCCCCCGCAACCCGGTCTCGACCAACCGTTCCACCATCCGCTGTCCCTCCAGTTTGCCGGAATCGCCCAGGATCGTGACGCGATCGGGTTCGATCTCGATCAGCACCGGGAGCCGGAATTGCGCGTCCTCGACGCTGAACTGAAGCTGGACATCCAGTACCCGGCCCAGATTGATGCCCTTCAGCAGCACCGGCGCGCCGATGGCGAGCCCGCGCACCGATCCGTCGAAAAAGAGCAGATACCGTTCCTTGCGCGCATAGGTCTTGGCGTAGGCCTCCACGCGACTCGAATACAGCGGGAAATGCCTCGGGTCTTCGCCGGGCGCCAGAGCCTGATCGCTGGCCCCGAGCGGAGTCGCCGCGATGGTTTCGGGGGTATCGAAGGAGATGCCGCCAATCAGCACCGACAGGAGCGAGAGCGTGTCGACCTTGACCCCGGCGGAACTCAGCGAGAAATCGATCCCGCTTGCGTTCCAGAATCGGGTCTGGGGCGACACCAGCGCATCGTGTGGCGAGGAGACGAACACCTCGATGCTCACCGCCCGCCCATCCGGATCCAACGCATAGCCGGCCACCTGCCCGACCTGGATCTGACGGTAATAGACCGGCGAGCCGATGTTGAGCGATCCCAGGGTCGGCGCGCGCAGAACGAACCGCCGGCCCGGCTCCGAGGTCGTGAACAGCGGCGGTTCTTCGAGCCCTTTGAAATCCCGTCTCGGGCGTCCTTCGGTGACCGGATCCAGGGCAATAAAGGCGCCGGACAACAAGGTCTCCAGCCCCGAAATCCCGCTTGCCGAGACGCGCGGACGCTCGACCCAGAAACGCGTGTTCTCGGTCAGAAAATCCGCGAAGACATGCTTGAGTTCGGCGGTGACGATCACGGTCTTGAGGTCTGCGCTGACATCGACGGCGGTGACCTGTCCCACATCGACGTCCTTGAATTTGACCTTGGTCTGCCCGGCGGCGAGCCCCGAGGCGGTCTTGAATTCGATCTGGATGGTCGGTCCCCGTTCCGCGATGGTCTTGACGGCCAGCCAAACGCCGATCGCCACCGCCAGCAACGGAATCAGCCAGACCAGCGAAACGCCGCCGCGTCGGATTACCGCCTCGGGGAGCGGCGCGGACGGCGCGTCAAGGGACGCCTGTCGCGAGGCGGTGGGATCGCTCGGGGTTTTTGACATGCGGTTCCCGCTCCAGGACATCCCAGATCAGTCTGGGATCGAAGGACATGGACGCGAGCATGGTCACGACCACGACCGCGCAAAAGAAGATGGCGCCCGGCTCCGCCTGCACGCTCGCCAGATGTCCCAGCCGCACCAGCGCCACCAGGATGGTGACCACGAAGATATCCACCATCGACCAGCGGCCGATCAGTTCCAGAACACGATAAAGCCGGGTTCGCTCGCGCGGACGCCAAGGCGAGCGCCAGTGCACCGACAGCAGCAGAAAGACCAGGATCAACAGCTTAAGGAGCGGCACGACCACGCTAGCGATGAAGACGACGAGCGCCAGCGGCCACAGACCATAGTCCAGCAGAAAGAGCACGCCGCTGAAAATGGTATCCGATTGCACGTAACCGAGCGAGGTCATCGTCATGATCGGCAGCAGATTGGCCGGGATATAGAACGCGATCGCTGTCCCGACCAGCGCCCAGGTGCGCTGGATGCTTTGAGGTTTGCGACGATGCAGCACATCCAGACAGCGCGGACACCGCAGGCGCCGCAGGTGCCGATCCCGGACGGCATCCGAGCGGTGCATCACCAGTTCGCAGACATCGCAGGCCAGATGATCGTCGCCGGGTCGCACCGGTCGCGAAGGGTCGATGTTCAAAGGCACCCGCGACCACACCAGATCCGGATCCAGGGCCGCCTGAGCCGCCGCCAGCACCAGAATCAGCGCCCCGAAGGCAAAGAGCGAGGCGCCCGGAACGATGGTTGCCATCTCCGACAGCTTCACCACCGAGACCAGAATCCCGAGCATGAAGACATCCATCATGCCCCAGGGCGCCAGGGTCCGTACCCAGCGATAGAGACGCGGCAGCCACGGCGGCATGTGCCCCAGCGCGAGCGGAATCAGCACCGCCAGCAGCAACGCCAACTGCAACCCTGGGGCCAGAATGCTGGTGAAGAGCACCACGGCGGCAATGAACCAGTCGCCGCCCAGGTAGAGATCCGTCACGCCGGTCAGGAGAGTCGTCTGGGTCGACTGTCCCTGCATTTCGAACGACAGGAACGGAAACGCATTGGCGACGATGAACAGCACGAATCCGGCGATCGTCAGCGCCAGGGTGCGGTTCAGGCTATCCGATCGGTCACGATGCAGCACGCAGCCGCAGCGGGCGCACTCCGAGACGCCGCCGGGCGGCAAGGCCGGATTGCGTTGCAGCAGACCGCATTCGAGACATTCGGTCAGGGTGTCCTGAGTCATCCGATGCCATCTCATGCTCGCAAACACGAGCAATGAACGTCTCTCCTCATTCGAGATTAAACAGGCGCCGGTAGTTGTCGCTGGTGATGGACGCAATCTCCAGCGGATCCATACCGCGGATTCCGGCAAGACAGCCCGCAACATGGCCCACATGCCGCGGTTCATTGGATTTGCCGCGATAGGGCACGGGCGCCAGATAGGGCGAGTCGGTTTCGATCAGCAGGCGATCCAGCGGCACCTGACGCGCGACCTCGCGCAACTCAACGGCCGTCTTGAAGGTCAGGATGCCCGAGAAGGAGATATAAAAGCCGAGATCCAGTCCCTGCTTCGCCATCTCCCAGTTCTCGGTGAAACAGTGCAGAACGCCGCCGACCTCGCTTGCCCGTTCTTCCGTCAGGATGCGGATGGTGTCCGCCCGTGCCTCGCGGGTATGGATGATCAGAGGTTTGCCACAGGCGCGCGCGGCGGCGATATGGGTGCGAAAACGCGCCTGTTGCCAGGCTAAATCGCCCTCGCCGCGATAGGCATCGAGCCCCGTCTCGCCAATGGCGACAACGCGGGGATCGGCGGCCAGTTCGACCAATTGCTCGACGCTCGCCTCGGTCCTGGTCTCCTGATTGGGATGCACGCCGACCGAGACCGCGACCCGAGGGAAGGGATCGACCAGTTGGCGCATCGCCGGATACTGCTCAAGGTCGATCGAGACGCACAGCAGTTGGGTCACGCCGGCATCGGCGCAGGCGCCCATCATGCGCGCGAAGTCGCCGTCATAGGGCTTGAGATCCACCCGATCGAGGTGGCAGTGGGAGTCGACGAGCATCGCGGTTCCTGAGTGTGCGCGGTTACACCTAAATCTGGCATTTGGAACCGCAAAGGCGCAAAGGACACGAAGAAAAACAATGGCTTGCAATGCCGCATGACAGTCATCCCTTAGATGACTGTACTCATCGAGGCAAAACATTGAAATCCTTCGTGTTTTGTGTGTCCTTTGCGGTTCGACTGCGCTTTTTAGGTTACATGGTGTGCGTGGGTCGGTCGGAATTGAGCGCACCGGCCAGATAGGTTTCGATCTTGCGGCGCGCACCACCCTTGTCCTGCTCGCTGAACTGGACACCGACGCCAATGGAGCGGTTCCCCTCGGCCCCCGCCGGCGTCACCCAGACCACCTTGCCGGCGACCGGGATGCGGTCGGTCTCTTCCATCAATTGCAACAGCAGAAAGATCTCGTCGCCGAGTTGATAGTTTTTGGTGGTCGGAATGAACAAACCGCCATTCTTGATGTACGGCATGAAGGACATATAGAGCGCGCTCTTGTCCTTGATGGCAAAGCTTAAAATCCGCTGTTGTCCGCCAAGCGATCCAGCGGACGTGGTGGGCGCACTCATCTTCAGGTTCTCCCTTGATCGCGAAGGTGATTCAGCATCGACCATTCGATGGCCAGCGATTCCAACAACAGGAGCGGATTGACATTGGTTTCGGCCTGCGCGCGCCCCTCCAGAACCTGCCGCAGGAAACGATGCCCGGACGCCGAATCGATTTGGCCCGCAAGACGCGCGAAGTCCGCGCGCCGGTCCGGGTTGTCCAGTCTGACCGGTTCGTCGGCGACCATCAGGCGCAGCAGATCGCACAGCCAGCCCGCGAGCCAGTCCAGAATTTGCCGCGCGCCGAGCGTATTCCAGACCGCCGCCTCGCTGACCGGATCGCGGGTTCCCGCCGCGATCGCGAGGAAGCCCGCCAATCGCTGGCGCCGCTGTTCGAGCAGATCGTCATCGAATTCGGCGAGCGCGCGGAGCGGAGCGCCATGCGCCAGCCGCAGCCGCAGCGCCTGATCGCTCTGCGAGGTCTGTTCGCTCAGCCAGGCCAGCGCGTCCGACTCCGTCGGGATCGGCACCTTGATCTGCTGACAGCGACTGCGGACGGTCGCGGGAAGCTGGCCGATTCGCTCGCCGATCAGACAGAGGATGGTCCGTCCGGCGGGCTCTTCGAGGGTCTTGAGCAAGGCATTGGCCGCCGCGGGGTTGAGACGGTCGGCCGGATCGATCAGCGCCACCTTCCAGTCGGCGCGGCTTGGCGTGAGCGATTCGCGCCCCGTGAAGTCGCGGATCGTTCCGATCGTGATCTCGCCGGACTTGGCCTCGGGATCCGGTCCGACCCGGATCAGATCCGGATGGCTCCCGGCGGTCACCAGATGACAATCGGCACAACGTCCGCAGGCCATGCCCTGAGCGTCGCGCTCGCGACACAGGAGCGAACGGGCGAGACGTTCGGCCAGATGGCGTTTGCCAACCCCGCGTGGCCCGCTGATCAGAAAACCATGGGCGAGCCGGTCCGCCGCGCGCGACGCCTGAAGCCGTGACCAGATCTCGGTCAGCCAGGGCAAGGGTGCGTCAGATGCAATCGGGTTGGACACTGTCATGCGTTCGAATCCGCGCCGTGACTGTTCACTGTCAGATCGATGAAGGCGGTTGTCAGTTCACGGACATGATCGGTGACTTCCAGAAGAGGCGCGCTAGCATCGATCACGCGATACCGCGCTGGACAGGCGTATGCGCGTTCGAGGTAGACCGCGCGCGCGGACTCGAAAAAGCGCACCGTCTCCTGCTCGAAGCGGTCCCCCTTGTCTGAACGATTGCGCGCCCGCTCCAGACCCAGGGCCGGCGGCAGATCGAACAACAGGGTCAGATCGGGACGCAGCGACCCCTGCACTAGATGTTCCAGAATCGCGATGCGCGCGGGATCGACCCCGCGACCGCCGCCCTGATAGGCATAGGTTGCGTCCGTGAAACGATCGCTGATCACCCAGATTCCGGACTCCAGGGCCGGGCGGATGGTCCGCTCCAGATGCTCCGCCCGGGCGGCGAACATGAGCAGCAGTTCCGCCGTCTCGCTCATCCCGGTGTTGAGCGGGTCCAGCAGCAAAGCACGCAGCCGCTCGGCGATCGGCGAACCGCCGGGTTCGCGCGTCGTGATCAGGTTCAGGCCGCGCTCGCCCAGCAGTCGGGCCAGTTGATCGACCTGGGTGGACTTGCCAGCGCCCTCGATGCCTTCGAGCGTAATGAAACGCCCGCGTTGCGTGGATTCCATCATCTCAACCGCATCGACTCCAAGATTCATGTCTGTACGCCAGCCCTACCGATCGCTTGACACGACACCCATCGTGACCAAGGCGGCTTAGGAACGGTTCATTAATAAGCTAATTTACTCGTCACTCACGGTTTACCCAGAATATACCGTCGGACAGCTCGATTATGCGCCTCGAGCGTACCCGAAAATTCGTGACTGCCATCGCCCCTCGCGACAAAATAAAGGCTGTCGCCGTCCTGCGGCTGAAGCGCGGCGCGGATCGACTCGCGCCCCGGCAGGGCAATTGGGGTCGGTGGCAGGCCATTGATCGCATAGGTATTATAAGGATTCGCTTCGCGCAGATCGGCACGCCGAAGATTGCCGTCGTAACGCTCGCCCAGGCCATAGATCACCGTCGGATCGGTCTGTAACCGCATGCCTTTCTGGAGCCTGCGCACGAAGACCCCGCCAATTTGCGGACGCTCGGCGGGCACGGCGGTTTCCTTTTCGATGATCGATGCCAGAATCAGGGCCTCGTAGGGCGTGCCAATGGGCAGATCCGGGCGGCGCGTCTGCCATTCTTCCGCCAGCACCCGATCCATGCGTTCCAGCGCGCGACGCAGCACGTCCAGCCCCTTGGTCGTCCCTGGAAAGCGATAGGTATCCGGAAAAAAACGCCCCTCGGGATGCTCTCCGGTCCGCCCGAGTTGGGACATCAAGGCCTGGTCGGTCAGACGAGCGAGCGCATCGCCGCCGAACTGCGGATGGGCGTCGATGGTCGCGAGCGCCTGACGGAAAGTCCAGCCCTCGACCAGCACGATGGAATACTCGATGACCTGACCCGAGGTGATGCGCTGCAGCACCCGCGGCGGGGTCATGTTGGCCGTCAGCTCGAATTCGCCGGCCTTGATGCGCACCTGATCGCCCTGAAGATAGGCCAGAGCGACGAAATACCAAGGATGTCTCAGGATACCCTGGTCGGTCATGCGGCGCGCGAGCGAGCGAAGCGAGGTGCCCTTGGGGATGTCGAGGGTGATGCGCTCGGCTGGCAGCGTGACCGGCGTAATCACGAAGCGGCGATAATCGATTGTCAGGACGGCCAGCAGAGACCCTGCGGCAATCAGGAAAACGAAGAGGCTGGTACGCCAGATCATCGAACGGATCATCCCGATGTTTGAGCGGCCTGCCGGACAGCGTCCAACAGAGGCCATGGCAAACAAATTAGGTTCAGGTGCTTGATCCCGGCCAACGCGGGATTGATGGTGGCGGGAGTGCGGCAGTAACGGACCATGACGCCCTCCTCCCAGGATCCGAACGGAGCGGTATAGGCAACGCATAGGTGAGCAGGATGCGTCGGCGGTTGCGGCGAGTCTGGCGGACGATAGCCTCTGCCTCCGCTACCTCGGGTCAGGATCAGCTTCAGCACGCCGTCATCCAGTCCGCGCGCCGCGTCGGCAATCTCCGTGTGCAGGCGTTCCAGGTCGGGCGATGGCATCCCCAGCCGACCGGCCCCAAACGCAAGTCGGTCGAGACGCCGCTGCCATTGGCAGGGAGCCCCGTCCCGCATCCGGAGGGTCTCGAACAGGCCATCCCCGTACTGCAAACCCTGATCGACGACCTCGATCAGATCCCGACACCGGCCATCGACCAACACCCGCAACGGCCGACCACGCTCAGTGGGAAAGCCCCGCGTCGACACCATTGGCTTGGCGTTTCAATGGGTTAACTGAAACCCGGATCAGGCGCGACGGAAGACCAGCGTCCCGTTCGTGCCGCCAAAACCAAAGGAGTTGGAGAGTGCGATATCCATCTTCATCTCGCGCGCCGTATTCGGCACGCAGTCGAGATCGCAATCCGGATCCGGCGTATGGTAATTGATGGTCGGCGGCGCGACCTGATCGCGTAGCGCCAGAATGGTGAAGATCGCCTCGGCGCCACCGGCCGCGCCCAGCATATGGCCGGTCATGGATTTGGTCGAGCTCACCGCCAGCTTGTAGGCGTACTCGCCAAAGGCGCGCTTGATCGCCCTAGTCTCGGCGATATCGCCCGCCGGAGTCGCGGTGCCATGGGCATTGATATAGTCCACCTGATCCAGATTCAGACCCGCGTCGTTCAGGGCCAGCAACATGCAGTCGCAGGCGCCTTCGCCGGTCTCCGATGGAGCAGTCATGTGATAGGCATCGGAGTTCATGCCGACGCCGACCAGCTCGGCATAGATGTGCGCGCCACGCGCCTTGGCCCGCTCGTAGTCTTCCAGCACCACGACCCCGGCGCCATCGCTGAGCACGAAGCCGTCGCGATCCTTGTCAAAGGGACGGCTGGCCCCCTCGGGATCGTCGTTGCGGGTCGAGAGCGCGCGCGCGGCGGCAAAACCGCCGAGACCGACCGGCGAGGTCGCCATCTCGGCGCCGCCGGCGATCATGACATCCACATAGCCGTGACGAATCATGATGGCCGCCTCGCCGATGTTGTGCGAGCCAGTGCTGCAGGCCGAGACGATGGAGTAATTCGGTCCCTTGAGTCCGAATTTGATGGACAGATTGCCGGCCACCATGTTGATGATGTTGGCCGGAACAAAGAAAGGCGAGATGCGCCGCGGCCCTTTATCCCGATACGCCTGGTAGTTGTTCTCGATGCCGGTGATGCCGCCGATGCCCGAACCGATGGCGACACCGATGCGCCGGCGGTTGGAGTCGTCGATCGTCAGGCCGGAATCCGCGATGGCCTGACAGCCCGCGACCATGCCATAGTGGATGAATTTATCCATCTTCTTGGCTTCTTTTTCCGAGATATATTCGCTCGGATCGAAGCCGTAGATCGGCCCGCCGAAGCGGGTACTGAACGGTTCGATATCGAAGTGGGTAATCGGTTTGATCCCACTCCTGCCGGCCAGGATGCTCTCCCACGAGGACTTGACATCCAGTCCAACCGGAGCCACAAGACCCAGCCCAGTGACGACTACCCTTCTGCCTGCCATTACGTACCTCTATCGTTCAGAACGCCACAGTCGACGCGCCCGAGCCGCGCACCGTGCATCGCACAGCCCCGCGCGGTTCGAAATTTCGACATCAAGCCTGATGCGCGTTGATGTAGTTGATGGCCTGCTGGACCGTGGTGATCTTTTCCGCGTCTTCGTCCGGAATCTCGGTTTCGAACGCCTCCTCGAGCGCCATGACCAATTCCACGGTATCGAGAGAGTCCGCGCCCAGGTCGTCCACGAAAGACGCTTCGGCGGTGACTTCCTCTTCCTTGACACCCAATTGGTCGATCACGATTTTGCGGACTCGATCTTCAACGCTGCTCATAGGAAAGATTCCTCACGGATGAATAAAAAAGGTCCTTGCTGGACCACGCGGTATTCTAGTGACAAACGACGGCCGATGAAAGCTACGATGAACGGCAACCATTCCCGGTCTTATTTCAAGTGACTGATTGAATTCCTTCAACTCACGCCATGTGCATACCGCCATTCACGTGGAGCGTTTCCCCGGTGATATAGGCGCCCGCCGCGGAAGCCAGGAAGACCACCGCGCCGGCGATCTCCTCGGGTTTTCCCAAGCGCCCGAGCGGGATGGCGCCGAGCAGCGTCGCGCGCTGCGCGTCCGGCAGTGCGCGGGTCATATCGGTATCGATGAAGCCCGGCGCGATGCAGTTGACCGTGATCGCACGGGAGCCGACCTCGCGCGCCAGCGCCTTGGTGAAGCCCATCATCCCAGCCTTGGCGGCGGCATAATTGGTCTGACCGGCATTACCCATGGCGCCGACCACCGAGGCGATATTGACGATACGGCCCTTGCGGGCCTTGGTCATGGCACGCAGGCAGCCCTTCGAGAGCCGATAGACCGAACTCAGATTGGTGTCGATCACCGCGTCCCATTCATCGTCTTTCATGCGCATCAGCAGATTGTCGCGGGTGATGCCGGCATTGTTGACCAGGATGGTCGGCGCGCCGAGCTGCTCGGTGACCTGGCTCAGCGCGGCATCCACCGATGCCTGATCCGAGACATTGAGCACCAGACCGATGCCCGGATAGCCGGCATCGCCCAGCGCCTGCGCAATGCCCGCCGCGCCGGCTTCCGTGGTGGCCGTGCCGGCGACCCTGGCGCCCTGCTCGGCCAGCGCCATCAGAATGGCGCGGCCGATGCCGCGCGAGGCGCCGGTGACGAGTGCGATTTCATCGTTCAACATGGGCTGTCATCTCCAGTGCCGCGTCCAGTGTCTTGGGGTCGAAGACCGGCAGCGTTGTCAAGTTGTCGTCGATACGTTTGCAGAGTCCGGTCAGAACCTTGCCTGGACCGCACTCAATGGCCATCGTCGCCCCTTGTGCCGTGACCGAACGAACCGTCTCGACCCAGCGTACGGGGCTGTAAAGCTGCCTGACCAGAAGATCGCGCAGCGCCTCGATACTGTCGGCGGGAGCGACGTTCACGTTATGGATGACCGGAATCGTCGGCAAGGACAGATGCACATCCGCCAGCCGTTGCGCCAAGCGTTCGGCGGCGGGACGCATCAGGTCGCAATGCGAGGGGACGCTGACCGGCAGCGGCAGCGCTTTCTTTGCACCTGCCGCCTTAGCCGCCGCGATGGCGCGGGTGACCGCGGCGGTCTCGCCGGCGATCACCACCTGTCCGGTCGAATTGAAATTGACCGCGGCCAGCACGGCACCCTGCGCCTGTTCCGCGCAGAGCGCGACGACCTGCTCGTCGGTCAGACCGAGCACGGCCGCCATGGCACCCTCGCCCGCTGGAACCGCTTCCTGCATGAAACGAGCGCGGTCGGCGGCCAGACGCACGCCGTCGGCGAATGGCATCGCCTCGGCCGCAACCAGCGCCGCATATTCGCCCAAGCTGTGTCCAGCCATCAGGGTCGCCGGTCGACCGCCCGCCTGCGTCCAGACCCGCCAGACGGCGACCCCGGCAACCAGCATGGCCGGCTGCGTGTTCTCGGTGCGGTCGAGGTCGTCTTTCGGTCCCTGACTGACCAGTTGCCAGAGATTGTGACCAAGCGCCTCGGACGCCTCCTCGAAGGTGTGCAGAACGCCTGGATAAGCGGCGGCGAGCGCATCGAGCATCCCGACAGATTGAGCGCCTTGACCTGGAAAAAAAACAGCGAGCTTCTGTGTCATGAAAAAACGAACCGCTAAAAATCAGTAACGAATCAGCACCGAGCCCCAGGTAAAACCGCCCCCGAAGGCTTCCATCAAGAGCATCTCGCCGCGCTGGATGCGCCCATCGCGCACGGCCTGATCGAAGGCGAGCGGGATAGAGGCGGAGGAGGTGTTGCCATGTTCGGCCACGGTCACTACCACGCGCTCCATCGGAAGATCGAGCTTGCGGGCGGTCGCCTGGATGATGCGGATATTGGCCTGATGCGGAATCAGCCAATCGATGTCGGATTTGCTCAGACCGTTGGCTTCGAGCGTCTCGTCGACGATCCGACCCAGGGTGGTCACGGCGATGCGGAAGACTTCATTGCCCTTCATTTCCATGAAGGCGGCTTCCGGGTGCCCATTGCCATGCCCGCCCGGAACCTGCAGCAGATCCTTATAGGCGCCATCCGCGTGCAGATGGGTTGAAATGATCCCAGGCTCGTCGGCGACACCGAGCACGACCGCGCCCGCACCATCGCCGAACAGCACACAGGTGCCGCGGTCCGTCCAATCGAGCAGACGAGAGATGGTCTCCGACCCCACCACCAGGGCATGTTTCGCGGCCCCGGTGCGGATGAATTTATCGGCGACGTCCATGGCGTAGACAAAACCGGCACAGACGGCCTGCAGATCGAAGGCCGGGCAGCCATGCACATCGAGACGCTGTTGCAGCAGACAGGCGGTACTCGGAAAGAACTGATCGGGAGTGGTCGTCGCGACCAGGATCAGATCCAGATCCGACGCCCGAATCCCCGCCGCTTCCAGCGCCTTGCGCGCGGCGGCCTCGGCCAGATCGCAGCAGGTCTCGCCGTCCGAGACCAGATGGCGCTGCTCGATGCCGGTACGTTCCTGAATCCAGGTGGCGCTGGTATCGACGATCGCTTCCAGATCGGCGTTGGTGACGACGCGCGACGGCAGATGACTGCCCGTCCCGAGCACACGGGAATACTTCATCAGGCCGTTTCCCTGTATTGTTCGCTGCCCAGGTGGAGACCGACCTGTTCGCTGATGCGCCGGGGGATATCTGCGTGGATTTCTTTTTCGGCAATGTAGATCGCATTTTCGAAGGCAAGCACATCCGCGCCGCCATGGCTCTTGATCACAATGCCGCGAAGCCCCAGCAGACTGGCGCCGTTGTAACGACGCGGGTCCATGGTGCGACGAAAGCTCTTGAGGATCGGCATTGCGGCCAGCCCGGCGAGACGGGTAAACCAGGTCCGCTTGAACTGACTGGTCAGCGAATGACGCACGAACTTGGCGACGCCCTCGCTACTCTTGAGTGCGACATTGCCGACAAAGCCGTCCGAGACCACCAGATCCAGATCGCCCAGGAAAATCCCGTCGCCTTCCACGTAGCCGATATAGTTCAGACCGCTGCGTGACAGCAGTTCGTGAGCCTGCTTGACCTGTTCGTTACCCTTAATCTCTTCCTGACCGATATTGAGCAGCGCGACCCGAGGCCGGGCGATACCGTCGACCGCGGAGACCAGCTCGCTACCCATCACCGCGAATTGAAAGAGATGCTCGGCCGTGCAATCCACGTTCGCCCCGAGGTCCAGCATATGCGTGTGACCATGGACGGACGGCACGGCGGTAATGATGGCCGGGCGATTCACGTTCGGGAGCATCTTCAGCACGAAACGCGCGGTCGCCATGAGCGCGCCGGTATTGCCGGCACTGACACAGGCATCGGCCACGCCATCCTTGACCAGATCGATGGCCACCCGCATGGAGGAGTCTTTTTTACCGCGCAGCGCCTTGGACGGCGATTCGTCCATGGCCACTTCCTGCGTCGCCGGATGGATACGGATCCGCTCGCGGGAGGCGCTGCCCAGGTGCTCGTTGATCCGGTCTTCGTTGCCGACCAGAATCAATGCGACCTGCGGATTATCCGCTTGAAACCGCAGCGCCGCCGCAACCACGATCTCCGGGCCATGGTCGCCGCCCATGGCATCCAGCGCAATCGTGCAGGTCGGCGCGGGCCGAGCCTGTTTGTCGCGATGCGAGCTCACAAGACGAACGATGCCAAAGCGACTGAACTCCGTCACTCCGATTTATCCACAACCTTGCGACCACGGTAAAAACCGTCGGGGGAAACATGATGGCGGAGGTGCGTCTCGCCGCTGATGGGGTCGACCGACAGCGTCGGCTTGCTGAGCGCGTCGTGCGAACGGCGCATGCCGCGCTTCGAGGGGGTCTTGCGATTTTGCTGGACAGCCATTTCTAAATCTCCGGGCAGGACACGCGAAGAAAAAGCCGCGTTCGTGCCTACTAAACGTTCATGAAAACGGAATGGTTCTTGTGGTCGAATACCGACGGTAACGCATCGCCAGCGAACCCTATTTCGAATCGCCTCGGTTACGCCTGATCCCAGCCAGTAAAGCGAATGGATGCGTTTCTTCGCGCGACGTGTCGCTACCGGATGCCAAGGCTGTTTCGTTCATCGCCAGATCCGGGGATGCTGGATTCACGTCAACCCCCTCTGTCACCAAAGGTCGACAGAGGCCGTCGCCATGCCTCGGAAACATCGGAATCGCGAGTAAAAGCTCATCCTCGATCACAGCCATGAGATCCATCTGCTCATCCGCCACCAGCAGCGGATCGAGATCTTCCGGAAGTTCGCACGCCATCTGATCGGTCCTGATCAGCGCCAGCCGAAGCAGGACATCGACATCGATCTCGACCTCTCCGAGACAGCGCTGACAAGGCACGCGCAGACATGATCGGATCCGTCCGACCACAAGGGCATGCCCATCGCGCCCGCGCTCGAAGCGCAGATCGCAAACTGCCCGAGCGTGCGGATCGTTCTCGCAGCCGATAAGGATCTTGGCTAGCCGCGGGAATTGACTTAACGCGACCTCACCGGCGAACGAAAGGCCTTTTTTTACCGCACGCCAAGGGTCGAGAGATATAGGTATGTCTTCCGGCATAAGCGCGCAAATTTAACCGATCGACAGCCTCTTCGTCAATTCATCCGATTTTACCAAAGGAAACGGAACCGCTCGGAGCAGCACCCGAGAGAGGCGCGCCTGCGATCATGTTCCCGGCACGACAGTTCCGTTTCAAGCGTCATTGAATTCATCGAGCGTCTGTCCCCTGGAAAGGCCGATCCCACTGACGCGCCGCACTCGGCGTTCCAGCGCATCGCCCAGCACGGCCGGTTCGCGATAGAGCAGCGTGAAGGCGTGTCGCGAACGGGTGATGCCCGTATAGACCAGTTCGCGGGTGAGAACCGGATTAGATGTGTCCGGCAGGATAAGCGCGGTGTGGTCGAATTCCGAGCCCTGCGATTTATGCACCGTCATGGCGAAGACTGTCTCCACCGACTGTAGACGGCTGGGCAGGATCCAGCGGATGCCGCCGGAACCGTCGCCGGCGGGAAAGGCCACGCGCAGCGCGCGACGCCTGCCCCCAACGTCCTGGCCGCCAAGCTCCGCCCCTTCGGCTCCGCTCAGGACAGGCCCTTCGACTCCGCTCAGGACAGGCCCGCGCGGGGCCAGCGGCAGTGCGAGCGTGATGCCGATGTCGCCATTCATCAGGTGCAGGCCATAGTCATTGCGAGTGACCAGCACCGGGCGGCCGGCGAACCAGTGGCGATCCGCGCCCGCCGTCCCGAGAGCGTCGCCCCCACTCAGCAGTCCGGCGTCCTTGAGCACCGCGACGATCCGTCGGTTCAACCCGTCCACGCCCCAGCGCCCCTGACGCAGCGCGGTAAGCAACTGGAATCCTTCCTGCGCCTTGAGGATGTCGCGCGCCCATTGATCCAGCGCGTCGCGGGGGGCGTCGTCGCCCGGATACTCATCGCGCATCCGGATCAGAGAGGCGCGATAGCCGTCGCGGACCAGGGCGGCGAAGTCCGGGCTGTCCGTGTCGCGCAGCCGGATGGCGGCGATCCGGCCGAGATTGCCGTCGCCGAGGCTCGGCTGGCGCTCGAACAGGTTTAGAACGGCGGTCAGACGCGCGGTCGGCGGCGAGCGAGCCGGCGGATCGTCGTTGACCAGCGCGGCGAGCGCCCCGATGCCGCCTTCGGGCTTGAAGCGATAGCTCTTGCGCAGCATGACGATGGCCTGATCCAGCGGCTCGCCGGCGTCGTCGAGGTACGTGTCGGGAATGGTTGCCCCCGTGACCCGGCGCAGCCAGTCACGGGTGTCCGGGCGATAGTGCGCCGCGCGCGCGCGCTGACAGAGATCCCCCAGCACCGCGCCCGCCTCCACCGAGGCCAGTTGGTCCTTGTCGCCCAGCAGGATCAGGCGCGCATCGGGGCGCAGCGCCTCCAGCAGACGGGCCATCATCTCCACGTCCACCATCGAGGCTTCGTCGACCACCACCAGATCGGCCGGGAGCGGATGACCGGCATGATGGCGAAAATGCCGACTGTCCGGTAGCGCGCCGAGCAGCCGGTGCAGGGTCGTCACCTCGGTGGGAATCTCGCGGCGCACCTGTTCGCCATTCGGAACGGCGTCGAGCGGCAGGTCGGCCACCCGCGCGGCGATGGATTCGTTCAGACGCGCGGCGGCCTTGCCGGTGGGCGCGGCCAGACGGATGCGCAGCGGCGGCTGGCCGCGCCCGATGGCCAGCCCTTGCAGCAGCGCCAGCAGACGCACCACGGTGGTGGTCTTGCCGGTGCCGGGACCGCCGGTGACGATGGCGAAGGCGTTGCGGGCCGCCAGCGCGCAGGCGATCTTCTGCCAGTCGCAGGGATCGGACGCCGCGCCCTGGTCGACGACGAACAGCGCATCGAGCAGCGCGCGCAGGTCCGTTTCCGGCAGTTCGAGCCGCTGGTCGAGACGCGCGCCGATCCCGGCGAGGATGCGCGACTCGTCGCGCCAGTAACGCCGGAGATAGAGCAGCGGTCGCTCGGGCGTGCCTTCCAGCACCAGGGGCGATGCCCCGTCGTCGGTGGCGGCGCGGTCGAGCCGGTTGTGGACCGCCGGGCTGCGGCTCAGACGTTCGACCCAGTCGCGTAGGGTCAGTCCGCGCAGGTGGGCGCTCAAGTCGGCGCGCACCTCGGCGGCGGTGTCCGCGTCGTCGCGCAACCGGGTGAGCAGGGCGTCCGGGTGCTGACGGGCGCCGGCAAGATCGAGACAAACATGGCCGTGCCCATTGCGCTCGCTGGTCAGGGCGACAGCGAGCAGCACCGCCGTGTCGGTCTCCGGTCCGTGCCGATGAATGAAACGGGTCAGGGCCAGATCCAGCGCGCGCAACGCGCCGGCATCCACCCAGACGCGCAGACGGGCGAGCAGATCCTCGGCCTCGGCAGGCGCAAACCCTTCGACTCCGCTCAGGGCAAACGGATGGGACGTCAAGGTGTCCATCAGGCCACCTCCCGGCCAGCCGTTGTCTCACCGGCGAACAGCCGGTCCAGCGTCTCGATCAGAATCCGCGGCGGTTTGTCCATGAAAAACCCCTGACTGGCGCTGTAACCGCCGCGCAGAAAGACATAGACCGCTCCGCCGACATGCCGGTCATAGTCGTAATCGGGCAGGCGCGCGCGAAGCTGGCGGTGTAGCGCGAGCAGATAGAGCACGTATTGCAGATCGTAGCGCGCGTTCAGAATGGCCTCGCGCATCGCCTCCGGGGTATAAGCCGCGTCGTCCGACCCCAGCCAGTTGGATTTCCAGTCCGCGACGTAGTAGCGGCCCTGATGCTCGAACACCAGATCGATGAAGCCCTTGAGCATGCCGTTGAGTCGATCGGCGCCGATGCCCGGACGCGAGTGTCCGGCCAGACAGTGCGTCTGGACCAGCCGATCCAGCGTCCGAGTCTGGACGGCGCGACTCTCCAGCCAGAATTCCATCTCGACCTGGATCCGTTCGGGCGCCAGATCGCACAGAGCCAGCGTGGGCGGTTGGCCGGCGGCATCCGGCAGTCCGTCGAGCACCCAGGGCCGCACGAGGAAGTCCTCCAGCCAGGCGTCCAGCGGCGCGATCCAGTCGGTGAGTCCACGCAGATTGCAGCGCTGTCCCAGCATCTCCAGGCGCAGCGTTCGCGCTTTGGCCGTTGCCGCGTAGCCGCGCAGGATCTGCCCCCGGTCGTCGCGCGCGCGCTGGTTCGCGGCCCATTCCAGGATGCCATGCAGAAAGGTTCCCTGACGGCTGCCGCGCGGGAGTGCGTGAAGATGACTGTCCTTCTCGGGCTTTGCCGTTCGCGCCAAACCGACGTCATCCGCGTCGTCTGACCGGATCGACCGCTTGGTTTCTTCCAGGGTGGTTTCCTGCACCGCCGTCTCCACCGACGGCACCAACTCGAATCCCTGCGCCTGATCGGAAGGAAGCGCCGACGCGGCCTCCTCCGACCCCGACGCCTCCCACGCCACGATCCGCAGGGACGAATAACTGGCGATCCACCAGGACGGCGGGCGAGTCTTCGGGGCCCGGCGCGCCGGCTCCAGCGCGACCGCCGATGCCGGGGCCAGTCGCGTGATCGATGGGGATGGCGCCGACTCGATCCGCATCGACGCGCAATCCCCCCGCAGTCGCGCCAGCGCCTCCAGGATGTCCGCCGGGGTCTCGAACGGCTTGCCGCCATTGAGCACATGACCGATGGCCGACTTCTCCAACTGGGACTTTTTCGCGTTGCCGCTTTTGAGCGGCGCGATCCCGAGCCAGAGCGCATGCCGGGCGCGAGTCACGGCGACATAGAGCAGGCGCATATCCTCGCTCAGACGCGCGTCGTCGGCGGCGGCCCACGCCTCGCCGAAACGGGCCTTTGGCGCCAGTTCGAGCAGGGTTCGCGGGCCGGCGCGATAGGGAACCTGCCGGGTATGACCATCCACCGCCCGCCAGGAACAGATGAAGGGCAGCAGGACCAGCGGATATTCCAGACCCTTGGCTTTATGGATGGTGACGATCCGCACCCGTTCGGCATCGCTCTCCAGACGCTGGATAAACTCGTCGCCAGAGGCGCCGACATGCTCGGACAGGTGCCGGATCAGCGCCTGTTCACCGTCGAGCGCGGTCGCCGACTGTTGCAGCCATTCGGCCAGATGCAGCAGATTGGTCAGAATGCGCTCGCCGTTGCCGCGTCCGAGCAGCCGCGCGGGCAACGCGACGTCCTGCATCAGGCGCCGCAGCATGGCAAGCACGCCCTGACGCCGCCAGACCTGCCGATAGCCGCGAAAACGCTCGATCCGCGCTTCCCAGGCCAGTTCGTCGCGTTGCAGTTGCGCGAGCTGTTCCAGCGGCACGGCCAGGGTGTTGGTGCCGAGCGCCGCGCGCACCAGAGTCTCGTCGGTGGGCGCGGCGCAGGCCCGCAGCCAATGCAGCAGATCGCCCGCCTCCTGGGTCTGAAAGACCGACTCCCGATCCGAAAGATAGACGCTGTGAATGCGACGAGCCGCCAGCGCCTCGCGCATCGCGGCCGCTTCCGTGCCGGTGCGCACCAGGATGGCGATGTCCTGCGGGCACAGGGGTTGCCAAACCGCGTCAACAAGCCCCTCTCCCCTGGGGGAGAGGGGTTGGGGTGAGGGGGATGACGCGAAACCGGCCTTGCCCTCCCGCGCCTGCTGCAACCAAATCACGAGCCGGGTCGCCGTCGCCTCGGCCATCCGCCGACGATAATCGTCGGGCGAAATCGGATCGGTGCCACTCTCAAGGTCGATGTCCAGGGTCCAGAAGGTCAGCGCGGTCGCCGCCTGGCCATCCAGGATCAGGCGCTCGGCGCGGCCACTGGCCTCGACGACCTGATAGGGAATCGGATGCTCGGTGTCGGTCTTGAAACGGAAGGCGCCGCGCGCCTGCGTCTCCGCCTGCTCAAACAGCCGGTTGCAGGCGTCCACCATGGACTCGGTCGAACGGTAATTGACGCCCAGCGTGTAGTGTCGGCCTTCGGTTGCCCGGCGGGCATCGAGATAGGTATGGATGTCGGCCCCGCGGAAGCCATAGATCGCCTGCTTGGGGTCGCCGATCATGATCAGCGCGACGTCCTCGGGCGTCTCGGCCACTTGGTAAATGCGGTCGAAGATGCGGTACTGGACCGGGTCCGTATCCTGGAATTCGTCGATCAGGGCCACCGGAAACTGGCGGCGGATAGTCTCGGCCAGACGTTGCGCGTGACCGCCATCCCCTGCCCCGCCCCCGGCCCCGCTGGGACTCAGTGCCGCGTCAAGCTGACGCAGCAGGTCATCGAATCCCATCTCGGCCTGGACGAGCAGACGGCGTTCCAGTTCGCGTCCGACCCAGCGCGCGGCATGGGCGATCAGACAGGCCTCGAAGGACGGTTCCGGCTCCTCCGGCAGAGACGGTTTGGCGCCCGCCGCCTGCCAGTCGGCGAGCGCCTGGAAAGCTGGATGCGTCATTTCGGTCGTGACTTTCGCGGTCTTCTTGAACTTGAATGCGCCCTGGACAAAGCTCTTGAGCTTCGTCGGCGCCGCGCCGCCCTCGGACCAGGCGGCAATCTCGGCGAGCAAGTCGTCGAAGGGCTCCGCATGCGTGCTCCCGTGTGTGGTCCCATTGAGATGAGGACGCAACTCCCGCAGATGCGTTTCGAGCGTCGCGCGGTGCGCGCGCCACAGATCCCGGGCCGCCTGCTCCAGGACCGCGCGTTCCGCGTCCAGACGTTGACGTTCGGCTTCCGCGCCCTCCTTCGCGTTCAACCACTGACACTGGCGGGTCAGCGGCGCATCGAGCGAATCGACGCGCAGCGGCTCGCCCTTGTAGGACAGAACGGCTTCCCGGCGCTGGAGCCAGGTGGCGAGCTTGTCGCGCAGGGCATCGGGTGACTTGACGACGTCCAGGACGCAGCGCACCTGCGCCGGCGGCAGCGGGTAGAAATGGACGCGCCAGTAATCGCGTGTCACCTCGGCCAGCAGATCGGTCTGATCGGTGACCAGTTCGCGCTCGAACAGACCGCGCGTGTCGAAGGCATGCTCCTGAAGCATGCGGTAGCACCAGCCATGAATGGTCGAGATCATCGCCTCGTCCATCCATTCGGCGGCCAGACGCAGCCGGCGCGCGCAGCCAGGCCAGTCTTGCGGCGCGTAGGTCGCGCGCAGATCGTGCAGGGGATTACTCCCCTCTCCCTTAGGGGAGAGGGGTTGGGGGTGAGGGGGCGCGGCCTCGAAACACACCGCCGCCTCGACCAGACGCTGCCGAATCCGGTCGCGCAATTCCTTCGTGGCCGCGTCCGTGAAGGTGACGACCAGAATCTCGGGCGGCATCAACGGACGGTCGAAGGCCATCCCTTCCCCGCCGTGCCCAAGCACCAAACGGGTATAGAGCAGGGCCAGCGTAAAGGTCTTGCCGGTGCCGGCGCTGGCCTCGACGAGTCGACTGCCCCGGAGCGGAAAGGCGAGCGGATCGAGCCTTTGGCTCATGATGACGGTCCCTCTTGATCCAGACAATGGAGAAACAGCGGCCGGTAAAGCCGGTCGATCAGCGGCTCGAAACCCGCGTCCGCGCTGAGTTGCGCATAGGTCGGCCAGAAGCGGGCGTAACCGGGATGGTCTTCCCGCTCGCCGGCGCGGTTGAAGCCACCCTCGTAGGTCGAAAACGGACAACTCTTACCACCCTCGCGCGCCCGCAGCACCGCGAAGCCGGTCTTGCAGGCCAACGGCGGCAAGGTCGTCAGCCCCTCCAGAGACGACTCCAGAAGCTGGGTCAGCAGGTCGCGCGCGGACTCGGCGTCCAGCGGCTGTAGCCTGAAATCGGTGTCCGGTCCGAGAAGATGCGTCGTGACCGGACCCTCAAGCTGGGCGGCCAGATGGAGTGGCCACTGTCGCGCCAGGTGATACCACTTCAAGTCTTTACCCTCATGCAATCGGCTGGCCTGCAAATGCAGCCGCACGCGGTTGCCCGCGTCGTCCTGGCGCAGATCGTTCAGGCTGTCCTCCAGGACGATGCCGGTCGAGGCCAGCCGGATCGTCCGGACGGGACAGGCCAGCGGATACTGTTGCAGAAGCGACCGATAGGTCTCGACCGGCGCTTCCAGATCCTTGACCAGCGAATCGGTCCAGACGCCATCGAAGGGCGGCAGGGGCAGACGCCCGGCGCGCGCGAGCTGCCGGATCGTCGCGCGCAGACAGGCTTGCGGATCGGCATCGGGCTGCTGGGCCAGGGTGTGTTCCACCGACTGGACCATGACGTTACGCATGTCCCAGCTCCCGAAGCCGTCGAAATCGAACACCTCGTCATCCTCGACGGCATCCGCGTCCTCGGTGAGATAGAGCGCGAGGCGCCGGGTATAAAACGTCCTGACCGGATGACGCAGAAAGCCCCCCAGCGCGGACAGTCGAACGGGGGCATCCAGTTCGGGCGGGGCGAGCGTCGGCGGGGTCTCCGGGGTTGTGTCAGACGAAGCCGAAGGATCGAGATCGTGATCCCGATGCACCGCCCGCCATTCGCGCGCGTAGGTAAAGAGACGCGGCGGACGCTCCGGCTGAAAATAGCGGCGGCTGAAGGGCTGTAACGGATGCTCGGTGGTCAGCGCGTCGAGGAGCGTCGCGCCGGGCTCGGGGTTGGCCAGCCGCCAGCCGGCGGCGAGATGATCGCGCAACTGACCGACCAGCACCGAGGGCGGACGGACCGAGTTGTCCCGAATCCCGCGCCCCACCCAACTGATGACCAGCCGCTCGCGCGCCGACAACAGCGCCTCCAGGAAGAGATAACGGTCGTCCTCGCGGCGCGAGCGGTCGCCCGGTCGATAGTCGTTCGCCATCAGATCGAAATCGGCCGGACGGCGGTTGCGTGGATAGTCGCCGTCGTTCATGCCCAACAGCCAGATCTGACGAAAAGGGATGGCGCGCATCGGCATCAGGGTCGCGAAATTCACCGCGCCGGCCAGAAAGCGCTGGGTCAGGGTCGGCTCGTCGAGCGCGGACAGCAGCGCGTCGCGCACCACCTCCAGCGGCAGGGTCTCCGCGCGCGCGCCGCCCCGCCGACAGTCCAGCGCCCAGCGATCCAGCGCCTGCTGGACCTGGGCAATGGCGAGCAGATCGGCCTCGCCGTCCGCCGCAAAGGCGTCATCGAGCAGTTCGCCGATCAGCGCCGTCCAGGCGTCCGGCGCGCGCGGGATCTGGAGTTGGTGCCAATAGCGTTCCAGCGTCTCCAGTAACTGCACCAGCGGACCGACCAGCGCCGCTTCGAGACCGCCGATCTCGTCATAGGGCTCGATCGTCTGCCAGGGACCGCTCCGCCCCGTGGCGAAGCCGAGCAGCATGCGTTGCAGACCGAAGCCCCAGGTATTTTGCGTCAGCCCGGCGGGCAACCCGAGACTGGCACGCTGCGGCGCATCCAGCCCCCAGCGGATGTTGGCGCCGCCGATCCACTGGCGCAGCCGGGGCAGATCGACCTCGTCGATGCCGAAGCGCTCGCGCAGGGCCGGAAGATCGAGGAGATCCAACAGCTCGCTGACGGCAAAGCGCGAGCGCGGTAGATTGAGCAGGGTCTCCAGCCCGATCAAGAGCGGATTGCGATGACGCTGCCCCTGATCCGAGAGATGAAACGGGATGTGGCGCGGATCGTCCGGCGCCAGACGCCCGAAGACCGCCTCGATATGCGGGGCATAGGGATCGATGTCCGGAACCATGATCAGCACGTCGCGCGGGTGCAGCGGATCGCCGGCCTGGGCCGCCTGCTCGAAGGCGTCCAGCAATTGGTCGTGAAGGATTTCGACCTCGCGCTGCGGACCGTGGGCGATCAGGAATTCGAGACTGCGATCGGTCCGGGGATCGATGGCCGTGGCCAACGCCTGACGCTCGTGCAACGGGCGCAGTTCCAGGATGTCATCTTGTAACTGTTGCAGCAGCGTGGCTTCGCCGAGGGATTCGTCAGGGGATGCGATGGGAGACTCAAACAGATCGATGTCCATGCTCGCGGCCTGAAAATGCCCCTCGTAGTCCTCGCGCCGGTCGTGCTCGTCGAGCAGCCGGATATAGTCCCTGCCCTGCTTGCCCCAGGCCGCCAGCAGCGGATGACCGTGCAGATGGAGCTGGGTCTCGTCGACATCACTCGGCACCTTACGGGCGGCATAACGCCGATACTCGCGCCGGAACAACTCCCGACCCTCGACGATGTCGCCCCAGTAATGCCGGCTGGGGTTGTGCACGAACAGCATCACCTGCGAGAAGGGCGCGATGGCCTCCAATACTTCCAGCGACTGGCGCGGCAGCGAGGAGATGCCGAAGACGATGACCCGCCGGGGCAGGCGGTCCTGGGTGGCGTCCAACAGCGCGTCCGGATGGGTCTTGGCCCGCTCCAGGAAGGCGCGATGAATCTCGGCGCGACTGGCATGGCCGAACGCACCCGCGGCGGCGCCCGCCTCCCCCGCGACATCCCGCAGCAGACAGCGCCAGAGGGCCGGCTGCCAGCGCTGCGCGTCGGGCAGCGGCTCGCGGCGACCGTCCGGCCGGATCAGGACATCCTCGCCGGCCTGCCAGGCGGCCAGCCAGTCGGCCCGATAGACCTGATACTGATCGAAGAGATCGGCGAGACGCAGGGCCAGTTGATGCCGACGACGCGGGTCGGCGTCGCCGTCGAGAAATCCCAGGATTGGCGCCAGACAGTCGGGATTCGGCAGTTGAGCGGCCAAGCCATCCCTTCGACTCCGCTCAGGACGGACGAGATCGCCCAGCAGTCGATGCAGCCGCCAGCTCATGGGCGCCTTGTCGAAAGCGGAACGCTCCGGCAGATCGCCAAGCACGCGGCGATACGCCTGCCAGATGAAACGCCCCGGCAGGGTCACCTCCAGCGCGGCGGCTATCCCGCAGCCGCCCGTGAGCGCGTCCTCGGGATTCGCGGCCAGGGCCAGCTTGAGCCATTGAGCGATGCCGTTGCTCTGCACCAGCACCACCTCGTTCTCCAGCGGATGCAGCGGATGCCGCCGCATCCAGGCGACCATGAGCCCGCGCAACGCCTCCAGGCGGTTGCCCTGGATCAGCATAAAACCGGTTGGCCAGTCTCCGCTGCCCGCGACTTTCCGAGCGTCCATCACTCACTCCGTTCGAAGAACCATGATCCCGAGCGCGCATTTGAACCGCAAAGACGCCAGGAACACAAAGGATTTCAGTGCGCGCCGCGCGGCCAGACGATGACGCCGCTACAATGCCGGACAGGAACGCTACCGACCGAGGCCCATCATGCACCGTCGCAGACTCCCCATCGGCATCCAGACCTTCGCCAAGATCCGCGAGGACGATCATTATTATGTCGACAAGACCGGTTTTATCCGGCAACTCGTCGACCAGGGAAGCCATTATTTTCTGTCGCGTCCGCGCCGCTTCGGCAAGTCGCTGCTGCTCGATACCCTCGGCGAGCTTTTCGCCGGGAACGAGCCGCTATTCCGGGGGCTGGCGATCCATCCGGGCTGGGACTGGTCGACCCCCTGTCCGGTGATCCGTCTCAGCTTCGGCGGCGGGGTGCTGCACGATGCCGCGTCCCTGACGCGCAAAATCGGCGAACAACTGCGCATCAACCAGTCGGCGCTGGGCGTGACCTGCACCGAACCCGACGTCGCGGCCTGTTTCGGCGAACTGATCCGACTCGCCCATGCCGCCACTGGCCAGCGTACCGTCATCCTGGTCGACGAATACGACAAACCCATCCTCGACAACCTGACCGCGCCGGCGATTGCCCGCGAGCTGCGCGACGGACTGCGCAATCTCTACTCGGTCATCAAGGATCAGGACGCCTACGTCCGGTTCGTCTTCATCACCGGGGTGAGCAAATTCAGCAAGGTCAGCATCTTTTCCGGGCTGAACAACCTGCGCGACATTACCGTGTCCGCAGACTATTCCGCCGTGTGCGGCTATACCGAACAGGACGTCGAGACCGTCTTCGCGGCCGAACTTCCGGGACTGGAGCGGGACGAGATCCGCCGCTGGTACAACGGCTACAACTGGACCGGCGAGGCCGTCTATAACCCCTTCGATCTGCTGCTGCTGTTTCAGGAACGCGAATTCCGGTCCTTCTGGTTCGAGACCGGCACCCCGACCTTTCTGGTCGAGCTGCTCGTCGAACGCGGCTATTTCACCCCCAACCTGGCCGAGCTTCATGCCTCCGAGGCGCTGCTCTCGACCTTCGACGTGGAGCATCTGGCGACCGAGGCGCTGCTGTGGCAGACCGGCTATCTCACCTTCCAGGGCGTGCGACGCCTCGGCGCCCGGCAGGAATATCGCCTTGGCTATCCCAACCTGGAAGTCGAAAGCGCCCTCAACGACGCCCTCCTCAAGGGTCTGCTGGCCGATCCGATGCAGGCCGAACGCGCCGTCAGCCGGGTCTACGACATCCTGGTGTCCGGCGACTTCGCCGCGCTGCGCGCCCATCTGGAATCGCTCTTCGCGACCATCCCCCATCAGTGGCACGATGGCCACCCGCTGGCCCGTTACGAGGGCTTTTATGCCAGCGTCTTCTACAGCCATCTCGCCGCACTGGGGCTGGATCTGACGCCCGAGGACGCCAGCCACCGCGGGCGGATCGACCTGACGCTGAAATTCAACGGCCAGGTCTGGCTATTCGAGTTCAAGGTCGTGGAACTGGCGCCCGAGGGTCGGGCGCTGCAACAGATCAAGGATCGGGGGTATGCGGACAAATACCGCGCCCTGGGCCAGCCGATCCATCTGATCGGGATCGAGTTCAGCCGCGAGCGGCGCACGGTGGTTGGGTTTGAGGTGGAGACCTGCTGACCTGAAAAGCGTTGTCGAGGGCCAGCAATTCTCAGAACGGGTAATCCGCGGACTCGGAGCGTGAAGCCATTCGTGGTTCGAGGGTCTCACCACGAACCGCTTCAGGATCACCACGAACGGCTTCAGGATCGCTTCAGGATCACCGCGAACGGCGCTAGAATCGCCACGAACGGTGTCAGGAGACGGCGAACGTCAAACCATACTGAGAATTGCCGTGGCGCAATCGCACCCTACCGGACGCCTCGGCGTACCATGGTACGATTCCAATCCCTCCCCGCACTCCGATTTGTTGTCTATTGCCCGCCATGAACGAAAATTTCTCTGAATTTCTACTCCCCGACGCACTCCTGCGCGGGCTCGCCAGCGAAGGCTACGAGACCCCCACGCCGGTGCAGTCCCAAGTCATTCCGCTCGCGATGGACGGCGTGGATCTGCTGGTCTCCGCCGCCACCGGCTCGGGCAAGACGGCCGCCTTCCTGCTGCCGATCATGCAGCGCTTTCTCGCGATTCCGGCGCACGCGGGCGGCACCCGGGCGCTAATTTTGCTGCCGACCCGCGAGCTGGCGCGTCAGATCTATATCCATTTCATGCGTCTGGGCAGTTTTACGCGGCTGACCGCCGGGGTGATCACCGGCGGCGAGTCCAAGGCCCATCAGATCGCCACCCTGCGCAAGAACCCGGAGATTCTGGTCGCCACGCCGGGTCGGATGCTGGAATTGCTGCAAAGCGGCCAGGCGGATCTGCGCGACCTGGAAATCCTGGTGCTCGACGAGGCGGACCGGATGCTGGACATGGGCTTCGCCGATGACGTGATGGCGATCCTCGGTCACTGTCGCCCGAACCGTCAGTCGCTGCTGTTTTCGGCGACCCTGCATCATCGCGGACTGAAAGACATCACCGACCGACTGCTGCGCGACCCCCAGGTGCTGGCGATCAATCCGGTGCGCGAGCAGCATCCCGATATCGCCCATCAACTCCTGTTGAGCGATGGCCTGGAACATAAACAGCGTCAAGTGCTCTGGCTGCTGCAACACGAGACCTTCGAGAAGGCGCTGGTGTTCACCAACACCCGCGACGGCGCGGTCGAACTCGGCAATTTTCTGATGGGTCAGCAGCAACGAGTGGCGGTGCTGCATGGCGAACTGGATCAGCGCGAGCGCAATCGCGTCATGAGCCTGCTGCACAGCGGGCGGGTGAGCACCCTGATCGCGACCGATCTGGCCGCGCGCGGGCTGGATGTGCCGGGCGTGCAGCGGGTGATCAATTTCGATCTGCCGCGCTCGGGGGACGATTATCTGCACCGCACCGGGCGCACCGGGCGCGCGGGCGAACAGGGCGTTGCCCTGTCGCTGGTCGGCAAGAGCGAATGGAATCGCATGGAAAGCATCGTGCGTTATCTCAACCTGACCGCCGAGACGCGCGCCATCGAGGGTCTGAAGGCCAAATTCCAGGGGCCGACCAAGCGCAAGGGACCGGGAAAACCGACGCCGGCCATGCGCAAGGCCAGGGCGGCCGCCGAGAAACCGGAAGCACCCAAGGTCAAGGATCGGCTGCGCGATCGCAAGAACATCGGCAAACGGCGCGTGCCGACCAGCGCCCAAGGCGTCGAAGCCGGTCATGCGCCGCTTGCCAAACGGCCGGACGATCCGACGAAGACGCGCGGTTAGGTGATTTCCTGTCCATTTACAGCGTTGATTCCGGTAGACGCTTTCCCGGAAATCGCCTTAATTTGCGTGCTTCACGCCTTCGCGGCTCAAACGGCTGGCTTCAGGCCGATGGCTTGTCGGCCACCGTCAGCACATAGTCGAGCCCGCGATAAACCGTGCGCGCGTCGAGCTTGAGCGCCAGCGCGATCGGCAGACGGGCGGACGGATGCAAACGCGCGACTGCTTCGGGGTGACGGCGCAGGTACTCATGCAATGGTGCATAAACCCGCTCGCGGATGGAATCCACCCGCGCGTTCTCGAATCCAGCGGCCTTAAGCTTCGCCACATATTCGGGGAGCGGATAGACATTGCCCGCCGGGATCGCGAATTTGCGCGCGACCTGCCGCCAGGACCAGCGCTGCGCCAATCGCGCCCACCAGCCGGATTCTGCCGGCATGGGGATGATGTCGGCCAGCACCAGACGCCCGCCGGGGCGCAGCACCCGCCGTGCCTCCTGGAAAAAGCGTTCGCGGGTCTCGAAATGGAAGGCGCATTCCAGCGCCACCACCTTATCGACCGAAGCATCTTCCAGCGGCATCGCGGTGGCCGACCCCAACCGCAGATCGATGCGATCCTCCAGACCGGCCTCGCGAACCCGTCGGCGCGCCACCTCCACCTGAGAGGCGGTGACATTCAAGCCGACGATGCCGTCCGGACGATAGACGTCAAGCCAGAACAGATCCTGATCGGCAAACCCGAACCCGACATCGAGCACGCGGTCGCCCGGTCCCATCCCAGCGCTGTCCGCCACCAGCGCCGCCAGCGCCTGACAGGCATCGTCGAGCGAGCGGTCGTCCGCCAAGGCGCCCTCGCTCCAGTACCCCAGATTGAGATAGAACGCGTTCTCGGTCGCCACGTCGGTCCCCAACAGGTCGTACACCTCGGTGACCTTCAGACGCTGGAAGGGATTGTAGAGCCAGTTGAAATAGCCGAGGCGGTCGCGCGCCGCGCCGGTCGTTGGAATGGATGGTGGCATTGAGTGCGGTCCGGGTCAGAGTTCGGCGAGCGATTCCACCGGCGGTTCGCAGTGCGTCCCGCGGCAGCGATAGAGCAGTGGCCGCGCGCCCGGTTTCATGGCGGCGAGCATTCCAGGTAGATCCGTCTCGTCCGACGGGATTGCAAGGACCAGCCAATTTGGATAACCGTTGACGCATCGGCGATCATCGCTTTTGCTCCAATTCGCGCAGCCAGTATGCGTAGCCCTGGGTGTCGGCACCACGCCCGAAGATGTTGCGATAGAGTGCGTCGATGAAGGCACCATAGCCCGCTACCTCTGAGTATTCCTCCTGGACCAGCGGTTGGACGAAGAAGCTCTGTGCCACTACATCTCGATGACCAAAAACCCCAAGGCAGCGATCACCCCCCATCTATGCGAAAATCGCCGCCCAGCCGACGATTCGAGGTTTTGCCGTCCATGCGCCAGGAGGTTCCGTCCACCCGTTTCTCTCCGCTTGCCCCGCCGCTGCCGGAACGTCCCGGCGAGCGTCTCCTCTGGGGCCGACTCTATGGCGCCAGCGCGGGGCTCGCCATCGCCAATGCCGCCCGCCAGCATGCGGGGCTGATTCTGGCCCTGACGGAGGATGTCCAGGCGGCGGCCCGTCTCCGGGCCGAACTTGGCTTTTTCCTCGCCGGTAGCGAGCTGCCCCTGCTCAGCTTTCCGGATTGGGAGACGCTCCCCTACGATGTTTTTTCTCCGCTGCCCGAACTGATCTCGGAGCGGTTACTCACCCTGCATCGTCTGCCGGATCTGACTCGGGGGGTCTTGGTGGTGCCGATCGGCACGCTGATGCAGCGCCTGCCGCCACGCGACTATGTGGACGGTCAATCCCTGGTGCTCCAGGTCGGCGACCAACTCGATCTGGACGCGACCCGCCGACGCCTGGAACGGACCGGCTACTCCTGCGTCTCCCAGGTGATCGGGCATGGCGAATACGCGGTGCGCGGCGCGCTGCTGGATGTCTTCCCCATGGGCAGCGAAGTGCCTCTGCGCATCGATCTACTCGACCGGGAGATCGAGAGCATCCGCGTTTTCGATCCGGAAACCCAGCGATCGAAGGATAAGCTCGCACACATCCGTCTGTTGCCAGCGCGCGAATTTCCGTTCAACGAGGAGGCCATCGCCGGCTTTCGGCAACGCTATCGGGCCAGCTTCGAGGGCGATCCGCAACGCAGTCTCATCTATCGCGAAGTCTCGGACGGCCATACCCCCGGCGGACTGGAATACTATCTGCCGCTCTTTTTCGACCAGACGGCAACCCTCTTCGACTATCTTCCCGATGGGATGCTGGTGCTGGAATCGGCGGGTTGCCGCGACACGGCCGCGACCTTTTTCGCGGGCATTGGACAGCGGCATGAGCAGCGGTGCCACGACATCGAGCGCCCGCTGCTGCCGCCCAACCGGCTCTATCTGCTGCCCGACGAGCTGGCGGGCGCGCTCAACCGACTGTCCGGCGTGCTCTATCAGTCGCCAGAGATTCCCGACCGGCGCAAGGGGTACGCCGCCGTCTGCAACTTCGCCACCGCCACCTTGCCCCCGCTCGCCATCCAGGCCCGCGCCACCCAACCGGCGCAGGCGCTCAGGGATTTTCTCGCCACGCCGGAGCGACGGGTGCTGTTCGTCGCCGAGAGCACCGGGCGCCGCGAGATGCTGGCCGAACATCTGCACGGTTTCGACATCCACGCCAGACAGGTCGCGGGCTGGCAGGCATTCCTCGACGGCGATCAAGGGATTGGATTGACGGTCGCTCCGCTGGAACAGGGGCTGCTGCTGGAACAGGCCGGCCTTGCCCTCGTCACCGAGACCCAGCTCTATGGCGAGCGGGTGCGTCAGGAACGCCGCCGCCGTGCCAGCGAGCGCGACAGCGACGCCATCGTGCGCAACCTCACCGAGTTGACCGAGGGCGCGCCGGTGGTCCACGAGCAACATGGCGTCGGTCGCTACCTGGGCCTGCAAACGCTGGAGGTCGGCGGCCTGACCACCGAGTTCCTGACGCTGGAATATGCTCACGGCGACAAGCTCTATGTCCCGGTCAGCTCGCTGCACCTGATCTCGCGCTATACCGGTGCCTCGCCCGAGCACGCCCCGCTGCATCGGCTCGGTGGCGATCACTGGGACCGGATTAAGCGCAAGGCCGCCCAAAAGGCCCATGACGTGGCCGCCGAATTGCTCGACATCTATGCCCGGCGCGCCGCTCGCCAGGGCGTGGCCTTCCCGGATGGGGGCGACGAGTACGCCACCTTCGCCGCCGCCTTCGCGTTCGAGGAGACGCCGGACCAACTGCGCGCCATCGAGGCGGTCATCGCCGACATGGCCGATCCCAAGCCGATGGACCGGGTGGTCTGCGGCGATGTCGGTTTCGGTAAGACCGAGGTCGCCATGCGCGCCGCCTTCATGGCGGTCAATGGCGGGCGTCAGGTGGTGGTGCTGGTGCCCACCACCCTGCTCGCCCAGCAGCATTTCGAGAACTTTTCGGATCGCTTCGCCGACTGGCCGGTCAAGGTCGAAAGCCTGTCGCGCTTTCGCACCGCCAAGGAGCAGAAAAAGATCCTGGAAGGACTGGCCGACGGCACGCTCGACATCGTGGTCGGCACCCACAAGCTGTTGCAGCCGACCATCCAGTTTAAGAATCTTGGACTGGCGATCATCGACGAGGAACACCGCTTCGGGGTGCGTCATAAGGAGCAGATGAAGAATCTGCGCAGCGAGGTGGACATCCTCACGCTCACCGCCACCCCGATTCCGCGCACCCTCAACATGGCCATGTCCGGGCTGCGCGATCTCTCGATCATCGCCACCCCGCCGGTCGAGCGGCACCCGATCAAGACCTTCGTCAGCCCCTGGAACGACGGTCTGATTCAGGAGGCGGTGCTGCGCGAGCTGAAACGCGGCGGGCAGATCTATTTCCTGCACAACGAGGTCGAGACCATCGAGAATCAGGCGCAGAAGCTGGAGGCGCTGATCCCCGAGGCGCGCATCCAGGTCGCCCACGGCCAGTTGCGCGAACGCGATCTGGAGCGGGTCATGCGCGACTTCTACCATCAGCGCTTCAACCTGCTGGTCTGCACCACCATCATCGAAAGCGGCATCGACGTGCCGAGCGCCAACACCATCGTCATCAACCGCGCCGACAAGCTGGGGCTGGCGCAACTGCACCAGTTGCGCGGGCGGGTCGGGCGCTCGCATCACCGCGCCTACGCCTATCTCATCACCCCGCCCGCCAAGACGATGACCGCGGATGCCAAAAAGCGCCTGGAGGCAATCGAGTCGATGGAAGACCTGGGCGCGGGCTTTACGCTCGCGACCCATGATCTGGAGATTCGCGGCGCCGGCGAACTGCTGGGCGACGAGCAATCGGGTCAGATTACCGAGATCGGTTTCACGCTCTACATGGACCTGCTGGAACGTGCCGTCGCGGCGCTCAAGGCCGGGCGCACGCCCGAACTCGACCGTCCGCTCGACCACGGCGCCGAGATCGACCTGGGGCTACCCGCCCTACTGCCGAGCGACTATCTGCCCGATGTCCAGGCGCGTCTGGTGATGTATAAGCGGATCGCCAGCGCCCGCAATCGCGAGGAACTGCGCGAACTCCACGTCGAGATGATCGACCGCTTCGGCCTGTTGCCGGAGCCGGCCAAAAACCTGCTGGAGATCACCGAACTCAAGCTCCGGGTACAACCGCTCGGGATCCGCAAGATCGAGGCCGGACCGGCGAGCGGACGCATCCTCTTCGGCGACGCCCCCCAGATCGACCCCGCCAATCTGATCCGGCTGATTCAGACCCGACCCAAGGAATTCAGGCTCGACGGCGGCGACAAGCTCAAGTTCTTTCGGGAGATGCCGGACGCGGCGCAACGGCTGCGGCAGGTGAATGCGGTGCTAGAGCAGTTGACCGGGCAGCGCTGAGTTCGGGCAAGCCATCGCGAAAACCTGACCGGCGATATATTCATGACGGATATCGCTCTGCTGTTCTCCCTCCAGATAGTCCGTGACGGAAAGCGGCAGGGCAGCTTCGGCTGTGGGCATGATGGGAATCCACTTTGTCCACGTTTCACGGTATTGGTCGGCAGGAACGGTGCCGTGCTTACCCCCGCACCTCGCCATCGCCGAGCACGACGAACTTCACCGAGGTCAGCCCCTCCAGCCCAACCGGACCGCGGGCATGGAATTTGTCGGTACTGATCCCGATCTCGGCGCCCAATCCATACTCGAAACCGTCGGCGAAGCGGGTTGAAGCATTGACCATGACCGAACTGGAATCCACCTCGCGCAAAAACCGGCGGGCGCGACTGTAGTCCTCGGTGACGATAGCGTCCGTATGCGCGGACCCGTGGCGGGCGATGTGATCCATGGCGGCATCGAGTCCGTCAACGATCCGGATCGCGAGTACGGGCGCCAGATATTCGGTATCCCAGTCGGTCTCGGTGGCCGGCAGCGCCTCGGGCAGAATCTCGCGGGTGCGCGGACAGCCGCGCAGTTCGACCCCCTTCTCCCGGTAGGCGGCCGCCAGACCGGGCAGGATGTTGGCCGCCACGGACGCGTCCACCAGTAGCGTTTCCATCGTGTTACAGGTGCCGTAGCGCTGGGTTTTGGCGTTCATGGCGATCCTGAATGCCTTGTCCGGATCGGCGTGTTCGTCGATATAGACATGACAGATCCCATCGAGATGCTTGATAACCGGCACCCTCGCCTCGCGGCTGATGCGTTCGATGAGCCCCTTGCCCCCGCGCGGGATGATGACATCGATCGACTCGGGCATGGCGATCATCGCCCCCACCGCCGCGCGATCAGTCGTCGCGACGACCTGAACTCCCTCTTCGGGCAAGCAGCTTGATGCCAATCCCTGCTGGATACACCGCGCAATCGCCTGATTGGAGGCGAACGCCTCAGAACCGCCGCGAAGCACCGTGGCATTGCCCGATTTCAGACAGAGCGCAGCGGCATCGGCGGTCACATTGGGCCGCGATTCGTAGATGATTCCCACCACGCCCAGGGGCACCCGCATCCGGCCGACCTGAATCCCCGAGGGACGATAGTTCAGATCGGTGATCGCGCCGATGGGATCGGGCAGCGCGGCAACCTGCCGCACCCCTTCGATCATGGCGTCGATGCGCCCCGGCGTGAGTTCGAGCCGGTCCAGCAGCGCGGCGTCCAGGCCCTTGGCCGCGCCGGCCTCCAGATCGTTACGATTCGCGACCGCGAACGCGGCGCGTTCCTGATCCAGCCGCTCGGCGATGGCCAGAAGCGCAGCGTTCTTCTGGCCTGTGCTGGCGCGCGCCAAGGCACGGGAGGCAGCTCGGGCGCGTTGCCCAAGATCCGCCATATACGCGGGAATGTCGGTGATTTTTACGTCTGTCATCTCGAAAACCTGTTGAACGAAAGCAAGAGGTCCAGGCGCTCGCGGATCGGAGCAATGATTGGGGCGAGCTTACGGCGCATGAGACTGCCCAGCGTGGTGGAATCGGACAGAATCGGTCGGATCAGACCATACCCCACGCCGGAAAAAAATCGCATCGCCGCGATCTCGGGGGCCAGGGCCGGTATGCGCCGCAGAATCCCGGCGACCCGCTTGTCCGGGTCGTCCGCATCGACGAATCGCGCGGCGTCCAGGAGCAAGTCGTCGAGCGCCAGATCGGGATCGCCCGCCGGGCGCAGCGGGGCGAAATACTCGCGCAGACAGGCGAAGGCGGCGAGCACGACATCCTGGCTGGGAGGCTTGGCAAGCACGGCCGCGACCGCCTTGATGAACGATTGACCCTGCCACGAGTATGCCCGTTGGAGCAAAACCGCGGCGACATTGTCCTGACCCGCCAGGTCATGCACGGCCTCCGCCAGCACGCGCGCGGGCGCCGGTTCCGGCAAACCGTCCGGCAATGCCTGGAGAAAACCGACCAGATAGGCATGCTTACGGGCGGACTTACGCCAGAGATCGTCCCGCTGCGCCTCGTCGAGCAGGCCCGGCTGCAACACCAACCGGACAGATTCCATGATCGCCTCGCTCTCGGTCTCGAAGGGCAGGTACTCGATCAGATAAGCGGCGAGTACCTGCCCCATCAGACTACTCGCGATCACTGGATTGGCGAGCATGCGGCGGGCATTGCCGGCATCCTCCATCGCCCACCAGGCGCGTCGCGCCAGCTCCTCGGTGAGTCCGGGCGCGCAAACGGCGGCGACCACCGCCTCGGGCTCGCCGAGCAGCAGCAGCTGTTCCAGGCTGTCGTCGCGCATCTGGCCCATCCGGGTCCAGCGACGCAGATAGATGGGATAGCCGCCGGGCGACCCCAGAACATGTCCGGAGATCAACTCCCTGACGCGGCGCAAATACGGATCAGGGCGGGTATTGGGATTGAGTCGGATGGTCGCTTCGCCCCGAGGGCCAAGCCCCTGGACGATCATCCGGTTCTCGTCGATACGGATCGCCTGAGGTCGGTTGGCCAGCAGGACATTGAGCCGGAGGCTGTCCTCGGGACTGAGGTCCATCGGATCAGAACCTGCTGAAAGATGACCTTGCACAGGGGAAGACGAGCATTGCTAATCCTCGATCGGCGGTTTGTAATTCGGGTCTTTTGGATTAAGAAAGATGAAATGGAACTGCCCCGGTTCGATCTCGACAAAATCCATGATCGCCTGATCCAGCAGCGGAACCTGTTCAGGCGACATGATGACATCGACACCCTCGCAGGTCATCCGAATGTCATCCTCGGTGAGTTCGTCGAATCCCATGCGATAGTCGATACCGCCATCCGGCTGCTGGGCGGCGGCCAGGCGCAGAGACATGCCCTCGGTGCCGCCCTGATTCGCCGCCTTCAGAACCTGTTCGGCGGCTGCTGCTGTGAGTTTAAACATCTCAGACCTTTACTTGTTGGCTATCCGCTTTGGAACTGACACAAGTTTAAACCTTATGATGTCGGTTTTGGACAGTGCAGCTTAGTCGGCATGTCCTCGGTCAACGATCATGGTCATGTCGACTGTCCCGGTTGACGCTAGGCAACAAGCCAGCGAACCGGCAGTTAGGCATTGGCGAAAAAGCCTTCATGAAACGCAACCATGCCTTGCGGGACTGTTTCGTGAAACGGCAAGACCAGGAAAAATTCTTGTGGAATGCCCTCATACCTTAATTCGGGGGCATGGTTGAAACCGACGCGCCGATAAAAATTCGGATCGCCGACAAGCGCGCAGCCTTCGCCGCCCAACTCTTTCAGCATGGAGATTCCTTCGTTGACAAGCGATTGCCCAATCCCCTGCTTCTGGTATTCCGGCAAGACGGACACGGGACCGAGACCGTACCACCCCGTTGAACCATCGGAAATTTCGACCGGCGAAAAGGCGATATGTCCGACAACTCGCCCATCAATTTCAGCCACGAGAGAGATCGTCAGAACCCCCGCAGCCCGTAACGCATTGATGATAAATTGTTCCGTGTGATTGCTGATTGGAAGCGTTTTGAAGGCGGCGATTGTCACTTGGCCGATCGCCTCAATGTCATCGACCGTTTCTCTTCTGATGATCATCTCGAACCCCGTTCGCTGTCTTATTTGGTCACGAAAAGATGAAGCGGCCCCGCTGGCACGATCATGCAGAACGAGCACCGCACCGTCTGGGGGCCGCGCTTTAATTGCTTATTATGCGATTGTTAATCGTCACTGCCGCGCCTGTTGGCCAGCATCTCATTTTTAAATGCTACGATGCGAGACCTGACTCCGATCCTCTTTAATTCAGATGCTACGATGCGAGACCTGACCCCGATCCCTCGCGAATGTTGGTTGCCAAAAGGCAGAAACCCAGCTTTTTAATAGAGGCTAATATTCCCATTGACAGAAATTTTGAGAAGAATCTGTGAGTTTTACTATCGCAGTTGGATTGCCTTCTAGAGCTTGCCTAACTAATTTAGCACAATCGGATGATGGCTTCTTCAAATAGAAGTTAACAGCGTTGTCCGCGCACACTTCACACAAACCAATATCTAACAATCTATTAATTACATCAAATCGACGAAGATCATCTTCTGAATTCTTTTCTCTTATCGGATCAAGGTAGTAAGTGACGTCATTGATGCCGTCAGATAAAACGTTCCCGATCCTACAGTTTATCAGGCGTAGCGCCTCACTCTTCTTGCCCTTCCTATATAAATGAGTTAGATAGCATAAGCTGTGAGAGCAAAACCACGAATCGTTAGTCCCTTTGTCAACTTTATAAGTTGTTACGGGCTCTAGGTAACTTCCTGCGCTCACCGTATACGCGGTGCCGTTTAATGTAGTTGCCACATCTATAACCGCGATAGCTTTACATAACGAAGCTGCCTCGACACTGCCAGCAATTACGATCGTCAGTGAAAGCAGTATTAGCCTTATGTAGCATCGTCCCACTTGCTTCTGACATACAGATGTTATTGCATGGGACGCTGACTTTACAGCCATCGATCTCTCCCTTTTAGACGATTTTAGACACCTTAGACAGACAAGGAACTGGCCTTCCTGATGCCTAACGCCTGCCCAATCCGGCCCGGCCTGCTACTGACTCAGCGGGCGAGCACGGCGCCGATGCCGGGCTCGGGTTTAGACAATGGTTAGGGCTTTTCACAACAGGCCATGTTGGGCGCAATACTGGTGTCCATCTTTTGTTAGTGAATACTGAGCGAACAAATCTCCGACGTTCTTTTTGTCGGTCATCTTTGCTACGCGAGGGTCTTCAATATGAAAGTAGATTTTCGTTCTCCGAGCGAAGAACCGCTATCTGCGCTTTAAGAGAGACATTCTCCTTTTCCATCGCTTCAAGCTCGGCTTTGTAGCGAGCTGTACTCGGAATCTCTTTCAGAAGGTCGGCGATTAGCCCCATGCTTGATGTCTCCTGTTTGCCCTAACAGTGAATCCGTACTTATGGTACTAGACAGATTCCATGTTTGCGACTAGACAGAATCCGTTTAATCTCCAAGGTGAACTAGCCGAGGAATGGTTAGACCGGAAAGATGCGTCAGCATCGGCGCACAACTTGAAGCGAAATATCACACCGCGATACAGAGCTGATACGGTTTAAAAACGGATCTCCAACTGCGACGCTATCGTCACTCCCCCAAGCACCGCCTGACATGCGCGAGAAATCGACCGGTCCAGCCGTTTCCGCCGACATCGCGTAGATGGCTGTAGCAGGCCAACAGGTTGCCTTGCACGATTCCGTCATGCGCTCCGTCCACCCCGGTGCCACGCAGGATGTCGTAACCATAGGTCCAGGACGGATCGGGCCGCACCACGGCTGAGTGGTGGAACTCATGGGCGGCGATCTCAGCGGGTCGAGGCGTGAGTCGCGGCCAGGGAAAATCCGCTGTCTCGCGCAATCTGACATAGCCCCTGCCCTGCGGTCGCGGGCGCATCTCGATCTCGGCCTTGAGCGCGCCAACCATCGCGCGGCGCTCGCCGTTCCAGCTCATGCCCTCGCAAAGATACATGAGGCCGCCGCACTCGGCGTAGACCGGCCCGCCGTCGGCGATGAACTCGGCGATTCCCTGACGCATCGAGCGGTTGGCTTCCAGTTCGGCCATGCGGCATTCGGGGAAACCGCCACCGAGAAAGAGCGCGTCCACGTCTGGAGGTTCGGCGTCGGCGACTGGGCTGAAGGACACCAGTTCCGCGCCGCCGGCGGCGAGTGCGCGTAGATCGTCGGGATAGTAGAAGCCGAATGCCGCGTCTCGGGCGATGCCGATACGCAGCGGCGCGCCGTCGCACGCGACCCTCGACGCGGGCGGCGCGACTGGATCGGGGCGCGGCGCCTGCTCGGCAATCGCGATCAGTCGCTCCAGATCGACCTGTTCGGCGATCCGGCGACGAATCCCCTCGATCCAAGCCTCGGCGCCAGCGGCTTCATTGCTTGGCATCAACCCCAGATGACGTTCCTCGATGCCGATCCCGTCATCGCGATGCAACACGCCGAGGACGGGCAGATCCGTATAGTGCTCGACGACCCGGACTAGATTATCCCCATGACGGGTGCCGCCGACCCGGTTGAGCACGACGCCGGCGAGGTGGAGTTGCGGATCGAAGGCCCGGTAGCCGAGCAGGAGGGGCGCGATTCCGCGCGCCATGCCATGACAGTTGACGACCAGAATGACCGGGGCGCGCAGTTGTTTGGCGAGTTCGGCGTTGCTGTTGGCGCCGGCGAGGTCGGTGCTGTCGAACAGACCGACGTTCCCCTCGATCAGGCCGAGATCGGCCGTGCCGAGTTCGTCGCTGAACGCGGCGGCGATCTCGGCCCGGTCCATGGTGTGGAAATCCAGGTTGAAGCAGGCGCGTCCGGCAGCCTGCGTCAACCAGAGCGGGTCGATGAAGTCGGGGCCTTTCTTGAAAGGCTGCACGACCAGACCGCGATTGCGCCATTCGCGGCAGAGTCCGATCGTCAGCGTGGTCTTGCCGGAGGATTTCTGCGGCGCGGCGAGATAGAGATGGGCCATCGGTCTCAGGCCGGCTTGGCGAATGCCTCCTCGCTGAGGGTTTCCTCGTCGACCGGGACCACGCCGTCCGCCAGCGATTCAGGCAGGAATTGCAGCACCCGCACACCCACGACCGTGACAATCAAGGCCACCGCGACCCCGCCCAGCCCCAACAGAACCTCGGGGATGGTGGGACTGTAGGGTCCAGGCTGACCCTTCACGCCATCGAGAAAGCCGGACTCCAGGATGGTCTGGCCGGGGAACATCTGGATGGGATAGGCCTGACTGCCGATGATGATCACGTAGAGGGTCGCCAGTCCGCCCAGGATGACCAGGGAACAGGCGGCCACGATCCAGTTGCGCTCCTTGCTCAACTCCGGATGATAGAGGATCCCGAGCGGCAGCAGACCGCCGATCAGCACCCAGCCGACCCAGAACAGGAAGGTATAGATGCCGCCGCTCAGCAGCAGCCAGTGCTCCAGGCCATCGTTCTTGGCGCCGTAGAGATTGGTCAGGTGATACACCAGGGTGAAATAGAGCACGCCAGCCACGAAGACGCCCAGCAGATTTTTCAGGCGTCTCATGACCTTGGGTCCGATCGGACGGCCTTCGTCGGCGAAGGTGAACAGCAGCACCAGCATGAAAACCGCCAGTCCGTAGGCGAAGGACATGATGACGAACATGGGCGCCAGAATCGCTGCGTCATAGGCCTGGCGGGCGACCAGAAAGCCGAAGATGGCGCCGGTGCCGGTCGTCAGCGCGAGACGCCACACAAAGGCCAGGATACCGACCGGCTGATTGAACGGCCCACCCTGACGATCCGCCATGGTCCAGAGATAGGCGATGACGATCACCATGAAACCGGTATAGAGAAAGATGTTCCAGGCAAAGATGGAGCTGAAGTTGTAGTGAGTCATGGCGACGATGAGCCGCTCGGGACGCCCCAGATCCATGACCAGCACCAGCAGCCCGCCCATCAGCAGGGCAACCGCCAGCAAACCGGAGAGTCGTCCAAGCGGCTTATAGATCGGTTTGTGGAAAACCGTGCCGATGGAGGCGATGTTGAGCGCCCCGGACGCAGCGATGATGAGGAACACGGCGAAGACGTGCGGGGTACCCCACACCACCGAGTTATTCATGCCGGTGACCCAGTGGCCGGTATGCTCCATGTAACCGAAGGCGAGTATGGCCATGCCCGCGACCGCGGCCAGGATGCCGAGGATGCCCCAATACCGAGCGGGCGAGATACGCCACTCGCGATAGACGATTCGTTTCATAATCGGTTTCACTCGCCTTGGTTAGACACCGGAATAGCGCACGCCCGTGTTCAGGGACAGATCCTCGCGGATCTGCCGGCTCGGCATCTCCTTGAGCAATTGGCTGATCGGGCTCGCGGGATCCTTAAGATCGCCAAACATGATCGCATGGTGGCCCTCGGCGGCACAGGCATCGACGCAGGCCGTGGATTCCTCGCCGAAATCGCGGCGGTGGACACAGAGGTTGCAACTCTCGACGCAACCCTTGCCGCGCGGGACGGCCGTGAGCTGACCGTGCATTTCCTCGTGGATAAAGCTTCTGGCCTTATAGGGACAGGCCATCATGCAATAGCGGCAGCCGATACAGAGGTGGCGGTCCACCATGACGATACCGTCCGCGCGTTTGAAGGAGGCGCCCGTGGGACAGACATCGACGCAGGGCGGGTGTTCGCAGTGCTGGCACATCATGGGCAGCGTGGTGACCCGACCGGTCTGGTTGTCCTGGAGCTTGACCTTGCGGATCCAGGCCGCCCTCTGACTGTCCCACTTGAGCGGCGACTGGCCCTCCGGCTTGGACTGCAGGTCGAGCCCGTTCTCCCGATCGCAGGCAGCGACGCACGCCGAGCAACCGTCGACGCATTTAGCGGTATCGATCAGCAGGCCCCAGCGGACATCGTCGGTGACCGCCTCCGAGCGCGGCGCGGCGGCGACCGCATGCAGCAGCACGCCGGGGGCGACCACCGCGGCCGTGACGCCGGCGGCCACGCCCATGAAGGCGCGGCGGCGGGGATCGACCGCCGCGTCGCTGGCTTCGTTTTCGTCTTTCATCTCAGCGGTCCTCTCCATCGCGACGAGACTGGACCAACGGCCCGACACCCGCCGCCCGATGCGCGGCAATGGCCGTGGCATCGAGTCGCGCCCCATTGGGCACGGCGGCGTGACAGTCGAAGCAATTCAGGTCGATGGCGGCGAACGCATGGCAGGCGCCACAGAACTGATCCGGATCGTTGATTGGCCTGGGAACCCGTTCCTGGTCGTAGCTGATATGACAGTCGACACACCCGGACAGGCTGTATTTCTCGGTTCGGATGCCTTCATGAACCGTGGCGATGCGTTGATGCTTGATGAACTCCATGTGCTGACGGCGCATCCGTTCGGTTGGCTCGACACAGGATTCAAGCCCCGCGGCCCGCGAGCCTTCGACCACGTAACGCTTCACGTCCTCCGCCTGAACGGTCTGGACGGCAAGCGTCCAGACCAATCCGACGGCGACGAGGCTCGCTCTGAGTACGGCTGTAGCCATCGACGCCTCCAAGGGCCTTACTCGCCCAGTCCCATCTTGATGTAGCCGGTCGGACAGACATCGGCGCAGATGTGACAACCGATGCACTTGGCATAGTCGGTATCCACGTAACGGCCGGTTGTCCGACTGTTCTTGTCGACCCGGAAGACGGCGTCCTGCGGGCAGAAGATGACGCAGTTGTCGCACTCGAAGCACATGCCGCAACTCATGCAGCGCTTGGCCTCGTTGACCGCCTCTTCCTCGGTCAGTCCGATGACGCGCTCGTGGAAATGACCCAGCACGTCCTCGGAACTCGGCACCTCTTCCTTGCGCAGATTGCGCGCCACGTAGTTGAAGTGCCCCAGGAAGAGTTCGTCGTGCGGGATGACCTCGGCGCCCGAGCGATCCTCGTAGTTGTGGATGGCGTAGTTGGCGTCAGAGGTGCCGCGCATGTCGCCGCGCTCGGCTGGCTTGAAGGCTTCCGGGGCCAGATGGGCCTCGGTCATCTTGTTCAGCAGATTGAAGTGATGCACGTCGACCTTGGGACGCCGCTTGTGCTCGGCCTGATTGACATATTCGTCGATGGACTCGACCGCGATCCAGGCTTGACCGATGGCGGTGGTCAGCAGATGCGGGCGGATGATGTCGCCGGCGACGAAATGCCCCGCCTTGCCGGGCACCTGATAGAACTTGTCGGAGTCCATCAGGCCGCGGCCATTGTCGAACGCCTCCAGCCCGGACAGATCGCCGCCCTGCCCGATGGCGGAGACGATCAGGTCGGCGGCCAGCACGCGCTCGGTGCCATCGACGGGCGTCGGCCGGCCATCGGTCATGGCACAGTCGGCGACCTTCAGCCCGGTCGCGCGACCGTTGGCGTCCTTGATGACTTCGAGCGGCATGACGCCGTCGAGGATGGTCACGCCCTCGCGGGTGGCGTCATGCACCTCGTGTTCGGAGGCGGTCATCTTGTCGCGAGTGAACAGCGAGGTCAAAGTCACCTCGGCGCCCTCGGCGGCGGCGGCGTTCGCGGCATCGTGCGCCACGTAACCGTCGCGGATGACGGTTTCGGGCAGAGCGCTGTTGCCGGTCTTGGTGATGTGACCGAGCCGGCGCGCGACCGAAACCACGTCGATGGAGGTGTCGCCGCCGCCGACGCAGACCACCTTGTCGGCGGTGAACTTCATCCGGCCTTCGTTATACGCCTTGAGGAAGGCAACGCCCGAGACGCAGTTCGGGGTACCCTGCCAGCCCGGCACCGGCAGACCGCGCCCGGATTGACAGCCGATCGCCCAGAGGATGGCGTCATAGTCCTTCTCAAGCTGTTCGACGCTGACATCGGTGCCGACGCGGGTCTTGAGTTTGACCTCGACCTGGCCCAGATCGAGGATGCGCTGAATCTCGGCGTCGAGTTTGTCGCGCGGCACGCGATAGCCGGGGATGCCGAAGCGGAACATGCCGCCCAGACCCTCGTTCGACTCGAAAATGGTGCAGGCATGACCCTTGCGGCGCAGGTTGTAGGCCGCCGCCAGACCGGCCGGGCCGCCGCCGATGATGGCGACGCGCTTGCCGGTGTCGGCCGGCGCGGCGTCGAACTTGTAGCCGTTGGCGATGGCGGTATCGCCGATGAATTGCTCGACCGCGTTGATGCCGACGAAATCCTCAAGCTCGTTGCGGTTGCAGCCGTCCTGGCAGGGCGCGGGACAGACCCGACCCATCATGGACGGAAAGGGATTGGCCTCGGTGGAGCGGCGGAAGGCGTATTCATGCCGATCCATGCCCGCCGGCGGCTGCTCCATGCCACGCACGATCTGCAACCAGCCGCGGATGTCCTCGCCGGAGGGACAGCTTCCCTGACAGGGAGGCGTCTTGTGGACATAGGTCGGACACTTATGGGAGGTATCCTGATTGAAGATCTTGTCGGTCAGTTTCTCCCAAACATGATTGCCGTCTTCAAAACGGCGCCATGAGGGCTTGGTCTTCATCTCGTCGCTGGAAGTCGCCATCGTGTTCAGTCTCCTCTACCAAATGATGCCCTGACGCGGGATCAGGGGGTTCGTATCAGGTCACGGGGCCGGGCCGTCTCGGTTGGACCGCGTCAGTCGCGCCACCCGGCCCCCGCTCGATGGCCTCGTTCGGGCCGCCTCGTCGGTCTCTTATTCTTCGTTCGGATCGTCCGCGTCGTCGCGGTCATCGTCCTCGGCGTCGTCATCGGGTCCGGGAGTCAGCACGATGGCATCCCCCACCAGTTGATGCAGACTGATGATCTGATCCATCTCCATGCCGTAGTAGGGCAAGACCTTGCTGAACTGGGTCTTGCAGATGGCGCAGATGGCGGCCATGTGGGTGACGCCTTTTTCCTGCATGACATTGTTCAGGGCATCGAGACGGGGCTTGGCGCCCTTGACCCGAAGTTCCATCAGATCGTCGGTCAGCAGACCGCCGCCGCCACCGCAACAGAAGGTCCGGTCGCGGATGGTGTCCTCGTCCATATCGTAAAAATGGTTGCAGACCGCCCGAATAATGTCGCGCGGGATATCGAACTGACCGCCGGGCACATCGCCCATGCGCGAGGCGCGGGCCACGTTGCAACTATCGTGATAGGTCAGAACCTTGTCGACGTTCTCGCTCTTGTCGAAGGTCAGCTTGCCGCGCTGGATCAGGTCGTGGGTGAACTCGCAGATATGCTGCGGCACCGGATAGCGCGGATCCAGGAAATCCCAGGGACCGGCCAGGGTGTTCAGAAAACTGTAGGCGACACGCCAGGCATGACCGCACTCGCCGAAGACGATGCGCTTGACCTTGAGCTTGATGGCGGCTTCGCGGATGCGCTGGGACACGCGGCGCATGTTCTCGTAGGAACCGATGAACATGCCGAAGTTGGCCGCTTCCGAGGCATGCGAACTCATGGTCCAGGACACCCCGGCCTCATGGAAGACCTTGGCATAGCCGATCAGACCGTCGACATGGGGCTCGGCAAAGAAGTCCGCCGAAGGGGTGACCAGCAGGATCTCGGCCCCCTCCTCGTCGATCGGAAAGCGGACCTTGACGCCGGTGTCGTCGAAGACGTCTTCTTCCAGTCCTTCCAGGGTATCCACCAGCGCCGGGCCGGGCAGCCCGAGATTATTACCAATCTTGTAAACCTTGGCGATGATTTCGTTGCAGTATTTCTGCCCGACGCCAATGCTGTCCATGATCTCGCGCGCGGCCATGGAAATCTCCGCCGTGTCGATTCCATAGGGACAGAAGACCGAGCAGCGGCGACACTGAGAGCACTGGTGGAAATAGCTGTACCAGTCGTCCAGCACCTCCTTGGTGAAGTCCTCGGCCCCGACCAGTGTCGGGAAAAACCGCCCCGCCAGCGTAAAATAGCGCCGATAGACCTTGCGCATCAGATCCTGACGACCGACCGGCATGTTCTTCGGATCGCCGGTCCCCAGGAAGTAATGGCATTTGTCGGTACAAGCGCCGCACTTGACGCAGGCGTCCATATAGACCCGCAGCGAGCGGTATTTGCCCAGCAGGTCGCCCATCTTGTCGATGGCCTTCGCCTGCCAGTCATCGACCAGTTCGCCCGGAAAACCAAGCGCGCCCTGGAACTCCGGCTTCGCCACGAACGGCAGACTATGCGCCATCGCACCGGGAGTGACCGCCGGGACTTCGGTGTACTGGGTCAGTTCCGGAACTACAAATGTTGCCTTGGCCATGGATCAACCTCGTATGCAAGCGACGCCTTGGGCGCGCTGGGGGTCTCGCGTTGGACTCATTTTTGTTCGAGTTGTTTTGCCCAGGGCGCGATATGACGAACCTCGCGCGGGTTGTCGGCCTGGTTGCGGGTCGGGCTGAAAAAGAGTCCGGGGGCATGCAGAAGCTTGCTGTACGGGAACACGATCATCAGCAGCGCGACCAGGAAAAGATGCAGCAACAGCAACGGATCGGCCGGGAGCGGCTGGATCTCGTAGGTATAGAGCCCCAGAAAGAAGGCTTTGATTTCCACCACGTCCGTATGGAACACGAATTTCATCAGCAGACCCGTGCATCCGATCAGAACCAGCAGCGCCAGGATCAGATGATCGGAGGGCGATGAAATGTAGCGCACGCGGTCGACCAGAAAACGACGCGCCCAGAGACCGCCGAGGCCCACGATCATGGCCATGCCGCCGTAAATGCCGAAGGGCTGCACCAGCTGAATCGGGAACCAGACCGGCTCCATGAAATAGCGCAGATGCCGCAGCGTGACCAGCAGCAGTCCGAAGTGAAACATCCAACCGAAGATCCAGGTCCATTTGTTGCCCCGAAACAGGCTCTCGAACAGGACAACTTCGCGCGTCATCCGCAAGACCACGCCGCGGGTCGTGGTCGGCGCCGGCGTCGTCGGGATCTTCAAGGGCGCGGGGGTCATCGTGTACTGTGCGATCTTGAAGACCAGACCAGTGACGAGAACCAGAGCGGCAAAATAGAACAGGAAGACGTAGAAATTCGTCAGAAACGCCATGTCTCCGCTACCTCGGTGGATCGATAATAAGGTCCGGGGAACCCGTGGGCTCCCCGGAGAACCGCTGCCTTAGACGCAGCCGGTCGGCTTCGGAAGGCCGGCGAAACGGCACGCCTGCTTGGCGGGTCCGTAAGGGAACAGGCTGTAAAGATACTTGCTGTTGCCCTTGTCCTTGCCCAGCTTCTTGCCGACGGCCTTGGTCAGGACGCGCACGGCCGGGGCAATCTGATATTCCTCGTAGTACTCGCGCAGGAAGTTGATGATGTCCCAATGCTCGTCGGTGAGCTCCAGGTTGTCCTGCTTGGCCATGACGCCAGCAATCCCGGGCACCCATTCGGTCAGGTTGGCCAGATAGCCTTCTTCGTCCACGGCATACTGCTTGCCGTCCACCTCGATCGTGTCTGACATTGCGCTATTCCTCTCTTGATTTCGGTAAAAACGAAAACTACAACCAGGCTTGAACCGTATCGTGTTCCGCGGCGAGATCCACGAAGCCCGCATAGTCCACGACACTGATCCCAGCGATCACGCGCTCATCGGAAAATCCCCGCGCCTTCAAATCGGGGCCGAGCACATGGATGTTCAGTTTGTCGAGCGCGCCGGCCACCTGGGCCTCCACGCTGGTGCCCGACAGCGCCGCGTAGATGCCATCCTCGAACAGCAGGACAGCCGCGCCATCGGTGGCAAACTTCAAACAGGATTCTAGCGAATTCCGCTCGAAGGGTGATTTATTAACGGTATGCAGAATGGCCATGCGAGTCACTCCCCGGAGACTTTAGGATCACGAGACAGAGGATCAGAAGCTGAAGATCGCATCGGATTCGTTCATCAGTTCGCTCACACGCGCCGAATCGATCACCTCGACGATGTTGTCGATCTCTTCCTCGGTCTCGAAATCCTCCCAGGCGATCTCGACCAGATCCTCCTGAGAGAGCCCGCGGGCCTCCATGGAGGCGCGATCCACATAGATTTTCTTGACCTCATAGTCGCCCAGGGTGCGATAGGTCGGGGAGAAGTTCTTCATCCCGATGCCCTTCGTATCCTGGCCCTTGGTGAGCTGATAGACCCCGTCATCGAGAAACACGACGCTCACGTCCTGATCGAAGGCGGCGCCGATCAGCACCACTTCCAGGGCTTCCCAGGCGTAAATCGTCCCGTAGGGGGCCTTACGGTTGAGGTACATGAATTTCTTCACGACTTCCGACATGTCTGGATCCCCTTAATCGCCGAAGACGACGAGACGGTCGGCCTGGATCGCCGCCTCGACCAATTGCCCGAGTCCCGAGATGCGGAACTTGGGATGGATGTTGGTGGCGTCCTTACCGTTGCGACTCGCCTCGCCCTCGTCCACGATCCCGCGACGTTGGGCGGCGGCGACGCAGACGACCATGTCGAGATCGTACTGTTCGGCCAGCTCGGCCCAGCGGTTGACGATATGACGGTCGTCCTGGGGCGGCGTCGTCAGACGCGTCGAGTTATTGACCCCATCATGGTAGAAAAAGACCCGAAAGATCTCGTGCCCTTTTTCCAGCGCGGCCTTGGCGAACTGATAGGCCGAGTCGGACGCCTGATGCTGGTAGGGTCCCTCGTTGATCTGAAGTGCGAACTTCATGTCGACCTCATTTTTTAGAGTTGTCAGTGGTCAGTTTTCAGTGGTCAGCTCGCGGATGACATTGCCACGACCGCAGCTCTTCGCTTCGGAGCGGGTGTCGGAATGCGGATGCTCGAACCCACTTCGGATCGGACCTACTTGACACCCCCCGCCGCGCGCCAGTCGGCCGCGGCGGACGGGCGCCTTAGAAGCGGATATAGGTGGAGCTGTTGAAGCTCGCCCGCGCGCCGCGCCAGGTATCGATGTGATACTTGGTGAACGGCAGCTCGACTTCCTCGAAGAAGCGCGGCCAGCCGATGCGCTCGATCCACTCGTTGACCCGCTCCCAGTCGCGCGCGCCTTCCTTGTATGCCTTGAGGATGCGCTTGACGATGGCGGTCGCTTCCGGCCAGCGTGGCGGATTGTTCGGGATACCGGCGGCGACCAGCTTCTGGAAGGTCGGCTTGCCGCGCGCGTTGGAGTGGTTGCCACCGACCCAGATCGCCAGCTTGGAATGCTCGGCATCGTTGATCTGCATCGGCGGACAGGGCGGATAGCAGGCGCCGCAGCAAATGCACTTGCGCTCGTCGACTTCCAGCGAGGGCTTGCCGTTGACCATGGCCGGACGGATGGCCGCGACCGGGCAGCGCGCGACAACCGACGGACGCTCGCAGACGTTGGCGACCAGATCGTGGTTAATCTTGGGCGGCTTGGTGTGCTGGATGTTGATCGCGATATCGCCCTGACCGCCGCAGTTGATCTGGCAGCAGGAGGTGGTGATATGCACGCGGTTGGGCATGTTGGCGTTGCGGAACTCGTCGATGAGTTCGTCCATCATCGACTTCACCACGCCCGAGGCGTCGGTGCCGGGGATGTCGCAGTGCAGCCAGCCCTGGGTGTGGGAGATCATGGCCACCGAGTTCTGGGTGCCGCCCACCACGAAACCGGCGCCTTCGAGCGCGTCGATCAGGGGCTGAACCTTGGTCTCGTCATTGACCATGTACTCGATGTTCGAGCGCAGGGTGAAGTGGACATAGCCGTCGGCGAACTGATCGCCGATATCGCACAGCTTGCGCAGGGTGAAGACATCCAGGATGCGCTGGGTGCCGGCCTTGACCGTCCAGATCTTGTCGCCGCTGTAGGCGACATGCAACAACACGCCGGGGCGCGGATGTTCGTGATATTTCCACTGCCCGAAGTTCTTGCGCATCGTGGGATGCAGATACTGCCAGGGATCGGGGCAGCCAGATTCGATCGGCTCGCGCATGTCCGCCATTGCCTGTCCTCCAGTTTTCTGTCGAAATTTGAATAGGGTCGTCAGGATCGGATCGCCCGGTCCGTCGCGGCGTTGACCGGGGCCATCGGCAAACTCGCGTTGCGATGGCGCCCGAGATCAGCCGCCGGGACGGACGAACGCAATCGAATTACTTGCCAGCCTCGGCTTGACGCTCGAACCACGCTTCCGCCGCCTCGTCCCAGCCGTCCATACGGATATAGGAACTCTGGCGCGGATGACTGAGCATGTTCGGATCCGGCTCGACCTCGATCCCTTCCAGGAAGTTCGCCAGCCCGATCCGCTCGATCATCTCGCCGCAGCGCTCGTGCTCCAGGCCATTCTCCGCCCAGAAGTCGATGATGGTCCCGGCCAGTTCGACCATGGACTCGTAGTCTTCCTCGGTTTCGAGCTTCTTGAAGGGAACCAGCACGGTGCCCATCAGATCGCCGATCTTCAGGGTGCGCTTGCCGCCGATCAGAATGGTTACGCCCTTGTCGTCGCCCGGATGCAGCGCCTTCGGCATGACATTGAGACAGTGCATGCAGCGCACGCAGTCGCGATTATTGACCGCGAGCGTATTGTCGTCATTCAACGCCAGCGCCTGGGTCGGGCAGCGCGTGATCACATTGTCGATGTAATACTGACGGCCTTTGTCGGCGATATAGTTCTTGACCTCGGCCTGATCGACCTTCATGTCGTCGCGCCAGGTGCCGATCACCGCGAAGTCCGAACGCTCGATCGCGTTCTGACAGTCGTTGGCGCAGCCGGAGACCTTGAACTTGAACTTATAGGGAAGCGCCGGGCGATGCACGTCGTCGACAAAGTTATTGACGAGCATGCGATGGGATTTCAATTCGTTGGTGCAGGACATCTCGCAGCGCGCCGCGCCGACGCAGGACATGGCGGTGCGCACGCAGGGACCGGCGCCGCCGAGATCCCAACCGTATTCGTTGATTTCGTCGAAAAAATGCTGAGTGTTTTGGGTATCCGTCCCGATAAACATGATATTGCCGGTCTGACCGTGGAAGGTCACCAGACCGGAACCGTATTTCTCCCAGCTATCGGCCAATTGGCGCAGCATGCCGGTGGAATAGTGATTGCCCGCCGGGGGCTGCACGCGCAGGGTATGGAATTCCTTGGATTTCGGAAACGCCTTGCCGACCTCGGAAAAGCGCGGAATGATGCCGCCGCCATAGCCGAAGACCGAAACCGTGCCGCCTTTCCAATAGCCCTTGCGGGTCTCGTAGGAGTGCTCAAGCTGACCCAGCAAATCATTGGTCATCTCGTTGATCCGCGCGTCCGGATGCTGGTCGCGCAGACGTTTGATGCCCGAAATGAAACTCGGCCAAGGGCCGGTTTCAAGCTGGTCGAGCATCGGGGTAATGTGCTTATCGATAGCCATTGCGCATTCTCTCCTATCAATTAACCAGGAAAGGGAGGATTGAGTTCGCATGCACATTCGCGCCGCGGCGGGCGAACCGTGGCAACACGTCGATGCATCACGTCACGTTATTCTTCGTATGTAGAGTGAACGCCATAATAAGAAGCGATCATTCCCTATCAATCATTTCATCGTCGAGTACCAATGTACCGATGAATCCGGCAGCCGCCTATTCCACGATTGGGAGGGCCGCCGACCGATTGTCTATCCCTTTCGGGATATAGCCCTTTGCGATGGCTTGCGATTCGCGCGGATGAACCGTCAGACGCCGACGTAGGTGTCCCCCCACTTGGTCGTCACGTCTTGCATTTGGAATGCGCGAATGCTACAGCCCGATGACGGGCAAGTCAACGTTCACTAATATAATCGCTTTCTTATATTCCAGGAGTCCTCTCCCGATTTCGACAGGGCCGCCTGCATCCGCGGTATTCGGCTCGCGGACGCCATATGCGCTGGCGTGAGTCACCCGCGACCGATGCCGCGAGCCGGGCGTTCGAGCAGTTGTTTTCACACGCAGAGGACTTCACATTCAATCCAAGGATGCACTCCGGCGAAAGCCTGATCGCACACATCGTCTTACATAATCGCTCAGGATTCACCGAAGACAGACAAGCGAACGACGCCTGCTCTATCGCGTGCGCTATCTCGACAGGATCGCTTGTGCGCCAGACACGCCAGCGGCTCGCCTGTCGCCAAACCACGACCCTGCCCCCACCAACCGCGATCCAACCGACTGGTGACGGCGTTTATTTTGAATCATCAACACCACGAGTAGGAGCGGTGACGGTCAATCATGCTAAAGCTCAGCGAAATCCTGGTCGCCAATCAAGGTATCGAGTCTTTCGAAGAACTCATTCCGATCGTGCAGGCCATTGCCCGCGACGGCGAGCGCTTTTTTCGCATGGACGTGAAGCCTCCCTACCCCGACACGCCCGAAAACTGGGAAGATCGACTTGAGGCCGCATTCAGTGGACTTATCCGTTAACCCCGGCCCTAGGCATGCCGTCATGAAGCAATTCGAACTCCTCGCCACCCAACTTTCCGATCAAGCCGCCGACTCCATTGTCAACCAGGGTCTCGCAACGGCCACACTGGAATCCCACCTGCAAATCCTGACCGAACAGATGGCGCATCTTGAGCGAACCGGGGCGTCCCTGGATCGCGTGGCCGACCTGCATCTACAAATGGCTCGCACGCTGGTCAACCTGGATCGCGGAGAGGACGCCTGGCCGCTCGGGCGCGCGGCACTGGATCATTTCATCGCCGAGGACCAGTTCGAGCTTGCGGCGGATGCCTGCGATGTCCTCTTTCAAGCCAATCAACCCGACTCGATCGCCGCCCTCGGGCAAGGGATCTGGCTCGCGGTCACCTGCCCGATCGACCCCGAGCTGACCATCGAACTCCTTAGTCATGTCATCGACGAGACCCCGGACGATTCCGATGGCGCGGCCGTCGCGGCGACCACGGCGCTGTTTCTCGCCGATGTGCGGGCACAGGGCCGGCAGCGCGAGGATTTGATGTTTTTCTCCACCCAACTGCTCGGCAACGTCGCCCGCCGCCACAGCGGCGTGGACTCCCGCGAGCAGTTGGATCAATGGATGGAGAAGCTGGAACTCAAGGAACCGGAGAAATTTCTGGTGCGCCTGCGTAATGTGGTCGATGTCCTGGTCCAGGATGCCTGGTGGTTCGACCGCGAGGCGTTGCAGGAGCGCCTGCCCTTCGGTTAAGGCGATTTCCGGAAAAGCTTGCCACAGAATCAACGCGTCAAATGGACAGGATTCACAGGATTTTTCAAGATTGACAGGATAAAAAGAGGGCTTTACGAACCATGTTCTGGAACGAAGACGAAAATCCCGACGAGGTCCAGGTTCCCGACGACATCGTCGACGTCCTTTTTGCGATCGACTGCAAGTGTCTCCCGGTGGATCACGCGCATCTGCTCTCCTCGGCGCTCCAGGCGGCGTTGCCCTGGATCGCGGAGGAACCGGGCATGGCGCTGCACACCATTCATGTCGCCGGCTCCCAGAACGGTTGGGAGCGCCCCGCGCACGGCACCGATGCCGAATTGATGCTCTCGCGCCGCACCAAACTGACCATCCGCGCGCCCCGCGCGCGGGTCGACGACATCCTGACGCAACTGCCCGGCATCCGCCTCGAACTCGACGGTCATCCGCTGACCGTGGGCGCCGGCAAGATCAAGCCGTTGTGCAAGGACGCCACCCTTTTCGCCCGTTACGTGGTGACCGGCAACGACGCTCGGGACGAACAAGCCTTTCTTGAGATCGCCGTGCGCGCCCTCTCCGGGATAGGGATCTCGGTGCGCAAGGCGCTCTGCGGCAAAACCACGGCGCTCGCCACCCCGGACGGCCCACTCCAGACTCGCAGCCTGATGCTGGCGAGCCTGACGGCGGAGGAATCGATCCGGCTCCAGCAGACCGGACTTGGCAGCCATCGCCTGATGGGATGCGGGATCTTCATCCCGCACAAGGGGATCGATTCGGTCAAGCAAGGATAGCGATCAAAATCGTTTTGATGACGGCTTCATCATAAAATCATAAAATTCGCGAGCTTTGATCAAGCCTTGAAACATTCGCGCCGGTCATGCAGGCCATGGCGCGCTGACGATGATAATGACGAAGAGGAGAACCTAATCATGGCCATCGAGGTCAACGGCAAAACCATCGCGACGACCGATAACGGGTATCTGGAAAATTATGCCGACTGGGACGAGGATGTCGCGCGCAAGCTGGCGGAAATCGAAGGGATCGAACTGACCGACAAGCACTGGGACGTGATCAAGTATCTCCGCGAGGAATATATCAACAACGCCCAGAACCAGCCGATGGAACGTGTCGTGCTCAAGGACATGGGAAAACTCTGGGGCTCCAAGCCGACCAGCAAGGATCTGTACACCCTCTTTCCGCTCGCCCCGACCAAGCAGGGCACCAAGATCGCGGGATTGCCGGCGGTGATGCGCAAGGGCGGCTACTGAAGCCGACTCATCGCTTCGACAGAACTGTTCAACAGCGTCACAAGGCCGGCGGATCGTCGGCCTTGTTTATTGGCCGTTCACGCCGTCCGAAAACCGCGTCAGCGGTTCGCGAAGACGCTGGCAAGCGTTGCTCGGAAGACGATCGTAAGTTGGAAACCGCCTTAAACGGCAATTGGCGCGCGGATCGCAGGATGCGGATCGTAGCCGGTAATCTCGATCGCCTCGCAACGATAGTCGAACAAACTGGCCGGACGATGCGCTAAACGCAAGGTCGGCAGAGGACGGGGTTCGCGGGCGAGTTGCTCGAAGACGATGGCGTCGGTCAGATGATTGCGATAGAGATGCAGGTCGCCGAAGCTGTGGATGAACTCGCCGACCTCCAGGTCGCATTGCTGGGCGATCAGATGCGTCAGCAGGGCGTAGCTGGCGATGTTAAAGGGCACGCCGATGAACAGGTCGGCGCTGCGTTGATAGAGTTGGCAGGACAGACGCCCCCCGGCGACGTAGAACTGGAACAGACAGTGACAGGGGGCGAGCGCCATGCGCCCGGCGCGAGCGTTGTCCTTTGGACTGATGGTCTCGTCCGGCAGGTCCGCCGGATTCCAGGCCGAGACCACCAACCGGCGCGAGTCGGGACGGGTGCGAATGGTGGCGACCAGTTCGGCAAGCTGGTCGATCATGCGGCCGTCGGGACAGGCCCAACTTCGCCATTGGGCGCCATAGATCGGCCCCAGGCTGCCGTCCTCGGCGGCCCATTCGTCCCAGATGCTGACGCCCTGCGCGTTTAAGCGCCGGTTGTCGGTCGAGCCGGAGAGAAACCACAGCAGCTCGTGGATCACGCTCTTGGTGTGCATGCGCTTGGTGGTGAGCAGCGGGAAGCCCTCGCGCAGATCGAAACGGACCTGCCGCCCGAACACCGAACGGGTGCCAACCCCGGTGCGGTCGGATTTGTCGAGTCCGTTTTCGACGACATCGCGCAGCAGATCCAGATAGGCCCGCATGGGTCAGACCGTGACCGGACCGAGCAGGAGCGAGTGTCCGTCCATTTTCTCCGGGACCGGAATGCCCATCAAGGTCAGCACCGTGGACGCGATGTCTTTGAGTCCGCCGCCGATCGAGAGACGCCAGGGCGTTTCGTCGACGATCAGACAGGGCACCGGATAGAGCGTGTGCTGAGTGTGCGGCTCGCCGGTGACCGGGTCGACCATCTCGTCGCAGTTGCCGTGATCGGCGGTCAGGATCACCGAATAGCCGGCCGCCACCGCCGCATCCATCACCCGTCCGGCCTCCCGATCCAGCGTCTCGACCGCCGCGATGACCGACGCGCGCACGGCGGTGTGGCCGACCATATCGCCGTTGGCGAAATTGACCACGATAAAGGGAAAGACCTTGCGTTGAAGCGCCTCGATCACGGCATCGGCGACCGCCGGGGCGCTCATCTCGGGCTGCAGGTCATAGGTGGCAACCTTGGGCGAAGGGATCAGCGCCCGTTCCTCGCCCGGAAAGGGATCGCTGCGCCCGCCATTGAAGAAGAAGGTGACATGGGCGTATTTCTCGGTCTCGGCGCAGTGGAACTGCGGCAGGCCGTCATCGCTCAGGATTTTGCCGAGCGTGGTCTTGGGCATGTCGTGATCGAAGGCGAAGGGCAGCCCGAACCATTCGTCATATTCCATCATGCAGGTGACCTTGACGCCGGTCACGCCACGCCGATCGAAGTGCTCGAAATCGGGTTTGAAGAAGGCCATGACCAACTGACGCGGGCGATCCTTGCGGAAGTTGATGTGGATGACCTGATCGCCATCCCGGATCGGCTCGCCGCCCGCGACGATGGTGGGGCGGATAAATTCGTCGTCCTGGCCCGCGGCGTAAGAGGCCGTGATCGCCTCGCGCGCGCTGGCGGCGTGCTCTCCCTCGCCATCCACCATGGCACGCCAGGCCAATTCGGTGCGGTCCCAGCGATTGTCCCGATCCATCGCGTAATAGCGCCCGGAAACGGTCGCGACCTTGCCGCCCGCAACCTCCAGCGCGCCTTCGACGGCGTTCAGATAATTGAGTGCCGAACGCGGTGCCGTATCGCGACCGTCGGCGAACAGGTGGACCATGGGGCGCGCGCCCTGAAACTTGCAGAGCTTGATCAGCGCGACCAGATGGCTGACATGACTGTGCACGCCGCCGTCCGACACCAGACCCATCAGATGAATTGGCCGGTTCTGGGCGGCGGCGGCCTTGGCGGCGGCGACCAGCACGCGGTTCTCGAAGAAGCTGTGATCGCTGATCGCCTGGTCGATCAGCACCAGATCCTGACGCACCACGCAGCCGGAACCGAGCGACATGTGGCCGACCTCGGAATTGCCCATCTGTCCGTCCGGCAGACCAACCGCCAGACCCGATGCCTGGATGGTGGTATGCGGGTTGGTCGAAAAATAGCGATCCAGATTCGGCGTGCTGGCGAGCGCGACGGCATTGTTGGCCTTGGCGGGATTGACGCCGAAGCCATCCAGGATGATCAGGATCACCGGTCGACGGGGGAGGTTTTTCATGGGGTTGCTCATCGCGGCGCTCCTTGGAAAAGTGTCTATTGTAGCCGGATGCGCGGGTCCAATGTCCCGGCATCTGACCGCGCGGCCATGCGTATGTTGGCGCGAGCGACCACCTGCGTATGACGGCCAGGTTTCCAAAAATATCTATCGGATGGATATCCGCCAGATGGTGGAGTTCCACAAGGAACGCAAGGCCGATGTCACCATCGCCGCCCTGCCCGTCCCGCTGCGCGACGCGCAAGGTTTCGGGGTGATCGCCGCCGACACGGATGGACGCATCCAGGCCTTCGAGGAAAAGCCCGCCCACCCGACCCCGCTGGCCTCGGACCCGACGCAAGCCTATGCCTCCATGGGGAACTACATCTTCGATGCCAACGTACTGGTGAAGGCGCTCAAAGAGACCCAGGAGGCCGGAGAAACGGATTTCGGACAGCATGTGCTGCCCCGGCTGCTGCGCACCCACCGGCTGTTCGCCTACGACTTCGCGACCAACGAGGTTCCCGGAATCCTGCCCTACGAGAACCGCGTCTACTGGCGCGACCTGGGGACCATCGACGCCTATTTCGAGGCCCATCAGGATGTGCTGGGGCATGAACCCGTCTTCGACATGTTCAATCCCGACTGGCCGATCTTCTCCAGCGGCTATCAGGGTCCGGTGGCGCGCATCCTCGGCGGCGAGATCCGCAACAGCCTGCTCGGCGCGGCGACCATGATCCACGAGGGCGCCAGAATCAGCAATTCGATCATCCGCCGCGAGGCGGTGATCGAGGAAGACGTTGTCCTGGAGGATTGTATCGTCATGGACTATGTGCGCATCGGTCGCGGCGCGCGGCTGCGCAAGGTGATCGTGGACCGCCACAATATCATCGAGGCCGGCGACCGGATCGGATTCGATGCCGCCAGGGACCGTCAGCGTTTCCATGTCAGCGAGGGCGGCGTGACGGTCATCCCCATGGGGCGCGTCAACTATTTCGCGCGCGACAATCGGGGATCGGGTCGCGGCGGCTACGCCGAATAACCCTTTCAATTCAGGCGCGAATCTCCACCAGCGTCCTGATCGGGGTCTGCTCGAACAGTTCGAGAAGATCCCGATTGCGCATCCGGATACAGCCATGCGAACAGGGTTCGCCCATGGGCGCCGCATCCGGACAACCATGGATGTAGATATAGCGGCGCAAGGTATCCACGCAGCCACCACGATTGATGCCCGGTTCGCAGCCCGTGAGCCAGAGGATGCGGGTCAGGATCCAGTCGCGTTCCGGGTAGGCGGCGGCCAGCTCGTCATCGAGGATTTCGCCCGTCGGACGGCGCCCCTTGAAGACCGTCCCGATCGGACAACCCTCGCCGATGCGCATCCGCACCCGATGCAGACCGCGCGGGGTACAGCCGCTGCCGTTGCGTTCGCCGGCGCCATTGCGCCCGGTCGAGACTGCATAGCGGGCCACGGCACGGCCGCCCTCCCAGCGCGTCAGGGTTTGGCGGGAAATCTCGACGAGGAGGCGTCTATCCATCGCTTGACCAGTGACGGAAGGGGGATCGGGCAAGGTTGACGTTGTAATACCGCGGATCGCCCGAGACCTCTTGTCCTGCCCAGTCGGGCATCTCGAAGGCGGCCTCCTCGGCATCCAGTTCCACCTCGGCCAGCACCAGCCCGGCATTGTCGCCGCCAAAGACATCCAGATCCCAGACATGCGCCCCGCACGGCAGCCGGTAACGCATCTTCTCGATCACCGGCGACACGGCCATCTCGCGCAGCATGGACTCGGCATCGTCAACGGGGATCGGATACTCGAATTCGGATCGCCGGATCCCGGCGGTGGCGCCTTTGATGGTCAGAAAGGCCGCTTCGCCTCGAATACGTACCCGAACCGTGATCTTCGGGTCGCTGACCAGGTAGCCTTGCAGGATGCGTGTTCCGGCGTCCGCGCTGGCCCGCCAGGAATCGTCCTTCACCAGAAATTTGCGTTCGATTTCAGTGCCCATTTAAACCGCGCCCAGTGGTTATGCGATGTTATTGGATTGAATCCACCTCGGCAGCCTCCAGGACTGTCGGAGGTGGCGCGGTTTAAGACTACGTTCATATCCAGGGGGATCCGAGCTGAGCGGGTATGAACCGAAAAGCGTCGCTGTCCTATCTCTCGAACATATTTCGTTGTCGTTGTCGTTGTCGTAATCGTTGTCGTAGTCACGCGTATTTTCGATATCGACAACGACAACCAACAAAGTCCTCGACCGCGTTTTCAGTCCCGGCTCCGCCGAATTCTTCAACGCTCGAACAGCGCCATGGATTCCATATGCGAGGTGTGCGGAAACATATCCATCACGCCCGCCGCCCGCAGCTTGTAACCAAGTCCATTGACCAGCCGATCGGCATCCCGCGCCAGGGTCGCGGGGTTGCAGGAGACATAGAGGATGCGCTCGACGCCCAGACGCGGCAGACAGTCCAGCACTTGCAAGGCGCCGCTGCGCGGGGGATCCAGCAGCGCGCGGGTAAAGCGTTCGCGCATCCAGGGCTGAAGATCCAGTTCGCCATCGAGATTGGCTGTGTAAAACCGCGCGTTGCCGATTCCGTTGCGCGCCGCGTTGGATTCCGCCCGCGCCACCAGTCCGGCCTCGCCCTCGACGCCGACCACCGACGCCGCCCGACGCGCCAGCGGCAGGGTGAAATTCCCCAGGCCGCAGAACAAATCCAGCACGGCGTCGTCCGGTTGCACGTCCAGCAGTTCGAGCGCGCGATCCACCATCAGCCGGTTCAGTTCCAGATTGACCTGGGTGAAATCGTTTGGCTGGAACTCGATCCGGATCTCATGGCGCGGCAGCCGGTAGTGAAGGTCAATGCCTTGGCCCGGCAGCGGACGGATGGTCTCGACGCCGCCCTCCTGAAGATAGAGATGAAAACCTTCACGCTCGGCCAGTGACAGGAGCGCCTCGATATCCGCCGCGCTCGGCGGCGCCATCGCCCGGAATACCAGCACGCAGGGTCCGTCGCCCATCGAGACCTCGATCTGCGGCACCTGATCGCGGATGCTCAGTGCCTCGACCGTCTCGGCGAGGATCCGGAGACGCTCGCCGACCGTGGGATGCAGCACCTCGCAGCGGGTCAGATCGGCGAGATAGGCATTGCCGCGCTCGCGAAAGCCGACCAGGGTCCGACCTTTCTTGAGAACATGACGCACCCCCAGCCGGGCCTTGCGCCGGTAGCCCCAATGACCGGCGACCAGGGGATCCAGCCAGCGCTCCGGGTCAACCTTGCCGATACGCGCGAAGACATCCGCCAGACTCGCCTGCTTCATCTGGATCTGCGCCGTCGCGTCCAGGTGTTGCAGGCTGCAACCGCCGCAGACGCCGAAATGCGGACATTTCGGTTCGACCCGCTCGGGGGCCGCGCGCAGCACCTCGACAACCGTGCCCTCATCGAAACGGCGCTGGAGACGGGTGTAGCGGAAGCGCACCCGCTCGCCCGCGAGCGCGCCATCGACGAAGACCGCCTTGCCGTCGATGTGAGCGAGTCCCCTGCCCTCGTGGGTCAGGGATTCGATGTCGGCCTCGACGAGTTCACGGGGCAGTGGTTTGCGTTTTCTTGACACTGGCATCCTTCGGTTAAATGCGCACAATGGACAAGATTAACAGGATTGTTCAGGATGGTCAGGCGGACGGAAATCGCCTTCAATCGCGTCAGCGCGAACGCTTTTGATTAGGCAAGAGCGAGCCGATGGACAAGCACCGGATACTTGACAGACACGGTTTTATTGATGAACTTCGACCCCATCGGTTTTATTCGTTCGCCCTATACCGATAAATTCGGTATCCCCCGTCAACCTGGGTTGGTGACGGCCGCGGAGGCGCGCCTGGAACTGCTGCCGCCGTTTGCCCGCGAGGAAGCCTTCAAGGGGATCGATGGCTTTTCCCATGTGTGGATCGTCTTTGTTTTCCATGCGGATTGTCTGCACGCCGGCTGGCACCCGACAGTGCGACCGCCGCGCCTGGGCGGCCGCGAGACGGTTGGAGTCTTCGCGAGCCGGGCGCCCTATCGACCCAACCCCATCGGAATCTCGGCCGTGCAGCATCTAGGGATGGAACGCGATGCGCGGGGACTGGCGCTCAAACTGCGCGGGGGCGATCTGCTCGACGGGACACCCGTGCTCGACATCAAGCCCTATGTGCCTTACGCCGACTCACTGCCAGAGGCGTTGAGCGGTTTCGCCACGAGACCCGAGAACACGATTTGGCCAGTCGCCTTCTCGGACAAGGCTCAACGCGAGGTGGCACTGTTTGACCCGACCGGGGAACGGAAACTGCGTGCATTGATCGAGCAGGTTCTGGCCCAGGATCCCCGACCCGGCTACATGAATCGTTACCCGGAACGCAGCGAATTCGGAATCCAGCTTTACGATCTGAATATTCGCTGGCGAATCGACCAACAGGACATCAACGTCATCAGTGTCGAGCCCCTAAACCACGTCTAACCGGCGTCGAGTACCTGCTCGGCCCAGCCCGAGAGCGCATCCAGGATCCCGCGCTTCACCGGAGCGGAGGCATGGATCTCGGCAAGCTCCATCAGACGATGTTCATACTGGTCGATCTGGATACTCCCACCGCCGGCGGGATCGGTGAGACGATTCAGACGCTCGGCATCCCAATCCTCGCGCTCCTCGTCGGTCAGGGTCTCCGGCCAATTACGGGCTCGATAGCGGAACAGCATCCTGGGCAGGCGCGGATCCTCGAAGGCTGGAGGCGCGTCAGCCAGTTCAGCCGGGGAGAGGAGATGGATCTCATCCATGGCGCGACGATCACGATCGGAAAAGAAACCGCCGGAGTAGAGCATCAGGTCGGGATCGGTCTCGGCCGGACCTGCCGGCAGTTGATGAACGGTCTGCACACGGCGCTGGATATCGGCGGCGGATGCCGCGATCCAGCGCGCCCGTGCGGCGACCTGAGCGGGATCGATCCGCCAGCGCTCGGCGGTCTGGGCGGTCAGGGTCTTCAGCGTGGCCAGCACCGGGGCGCGATTGACATGAACCGTCTTCAGCGGGATGCGCTCCACGCCCTCGGGCAAGTGCGCGGTCGGGGTAAAGAGTCGGGTCCGGATCTCATCAATGGACAGATCGAGGAGTTGGGCCGGGTCGGCGCGCAGGTCGAAGCAGATCACGCCATTGCCGTTCGTCGGGTGTTGCGCCACCGGGAACACTGGCGCGAGACACCCCAGGGCGGCGGGATAGCGGGCGGAGACATGCAGCAGCGGTTCTCCCGTGGCGAGCAGATCGCGCACGCGCCGCTTGTCGCGCAGGGTCAACGCATAGTCGAACAGTCGCGGCTGGGCCGGGCGCAGCCGGCGCGCGAGCGCGAGCGTGGCGCGCACGTCGGCGAGCGCGTCATGCGCCTCATGGCCGATGCCGTTGGCGGCGGTCAGGTGCTCCAGCTTGAACGAGATGGTGCCATCCTCGCCGGTGGGCCACTCCAGACCCTCGGGGCGCAGGGCATGGGCCAGTCGCAGGGTATCGATGAGATCCCAGCGCGAATTGCCGGCGCGCCATTCGCGCGCGTAGGGGTCGTAGAGATTGCGGTACAGCAGATGGCGGGTGACTTCGTCGTCGAAGCGGAAGCTGTTGTAGCCGACCCCGCAGGTGCCGGGTGCGCTCAGCGCGGCCTGGATGCGTGCGGCGAATTCGGCCTCGACCAGACCCTCGCGCGCGGCGAGTTGGGGCGTGATGCCAGTGATGAGACAGGCCTCCGGCTGGGGCAGCAGATCCGTCGCGGGGCGACAGAACAGCACCAGCGGATCGCCGACCTCGTTCAGATCGGTATCGGTGCGCAGACCGGCGAACTGACAGGCACGATCACGACGGGGGTCGGCGCCCCAGGTTTCGTAATCGTGCCAGTAGAAGGTTGGCGACAAACCTAGAGCTTTTCCCGGATCCGGGCGGCCTTGCCGGTGAGTCCGCGCAGATAGTAGAGCTTGGCGCGACGCACGTCGCCCTTGCGCTTGACCTCGATTCCGCCGATGGCCGGGCTGTAGGTCTGGAAAACCCGCTCCACACCCTCGCCGTGCGAGATCTTGCGCACCGTGAAGGCCGAATTCAGACCGCGCTTGCGAATGGCGATCACCACGCCCTCGAACGCCTGGAGACGTTCGCGGTTGGCCTCCTTGACCTTCACCTGCACGACGACGGTATCGCCGGGGGCAAAGTCCGGGATTTCACGGGTCATTTGCTCTTGTTCGAGCGCTTGAATAATGTTGCTCATGGTTTCCTTAGCTCCTGTTCTCAGCCGGCGTCATCTTGATGATGGGCCAGGACAAATTCATCGAGTAACGCCTGCTCGGCCGGGCTCAACCCACGCCGCTTCAGCAATTCCGGGCGCCGCAACCAGGTCCGACCAAGCGCCTGACGCAGCCGCCAACGTTCGATGGCGGCATGATCGCCACCGATCAGCACGGACGGAACCGAACAGCCGTCGATCCGTTCCGGGCGGGTGTAATGCGGGCAATCCAGCAGCCCGTCCATATGGGAGTCCTGACGGGCCGAATCGGCGTGTCCGAGCGCGCCGGGCAAGAGCCGGATCGCGGCGTCCATCACCACCATGGCCGGCAGCTCGCCGCCGCTCAGGACGTAGTCGCCAATCGACCATTCCTCGTCCACCCGAGCCGCGATCAGGCGCTCGTCGATTCCTTCGTAGCGACCGGCCACCAGAATCCAGCCAGGTTGGGCGGCAATCTCGCCGATCGCGGCCTGATCGAGCAACCGCCCCTGGGGGGACAGATAGGCGACCCGACTGGTCGGGGCCGCCGCGCGCGCGTCAGCGATGGCAGCGCGGAGCGGCTCGACCTTCATCACCATGCCGGGACCGCCGCCATAGGGCCGGTCATCGACGGTGCGATGGACATCCTGGGTGTAATCCCGCGGATTCCAGAGATGAAGTTCGGCCAGACCGCGGGTCACGGCCCGTCCGGTGACGCCCTGATCCGACAGAATGCGGAACAGATCCGGAAACAGGGTGACGACATCAAAACGCATGGTTGAAAGCGTGAACCGCCCGAAACGGATTGCGGTTAAAAGTCAGGATCCCAATCGACCTCGATCCGGCCGCGCGCAAAATCCACATCCTTCACCACGTCGCCCCAGGCAAACGGCAGCAAACGCTCGCGCTCGCCCTTGACGACCAGCACGTCGTTGACGCCGGTCGAAAAAAGATGGTCTACCCGACCGAGCTCGACACCGGCGACGGTGACGACCGCGAGCCCTTCCAGGTCGAACCAGTAAAACTCGTCCGGACGCGGTGGGGGCAATTGCTCGCGGGCAACCGCGATCTCCTGCCCGACCAAGATTGCAGCCGCATCGCGATCTTCGCAGCCGTCGAGTCTGACGATCATTCCCTTGCCGTGCAGCTTGCGTTCGGCGACGTTTCGCTGGGTCGCATCCGGCCCAATCAGCCAGGGCGCATAACCGAGAATGCCGTCGCGCGGATCGGTTTCCGAGACCACTTTCACCCAACCCTTGAGACCGTAAACGCCCGCGATGCGTCCAACGACGATGCGCGCAGGATCGGTCCGTGGGGCCGTGAGGGTCATCGGGATGAGGCGTAAAGACTCAGGCCGCGATCGCCGTCGCCTCGCGCGCCGCCTGCTTCAGCAACTGTTTGGCGCGATCGGTCGGCTGGGCGCCCTGACGAATCCAGTAATCGGCGCGTTCGCGATCGACGCGCAGCGGAATCTCGCCGCCCTTGGCATTGGGGTTAAAGAATCCAAGCCGCTCGATATAACGGCCGTCGCGCTTGGCGCGAATATCGGCGACAACGATCTGATAAAAGGGGTTCTTCTTGGAACCGCCCCGAGATAAGCGAATGGTGACCATGGACTGTCCTGGCTGAGACGTGTGGACATCGCGGGATGGCCCGCGGGTAAACGGACAAATATACAGAATCTGACGAAAAATGGAAGCACGGAATCGTCTCAGGACGACCGGCCAGCGGTCGCCGCCCCGCCGCGCGCGCTCGCCGAGGTCAGCGTCCGACGCAGATCCGCCTCCAGTTGTTCCAGCTCGCGGCTGGCGGCGGCACGGGCGCGCTTGCCCTCGTCGGCGATGGCGAGGCTTTCCTCGATGGTCTCGATCAGGGTCCGGTTGGCCTGCTTGACCACCTCGATATCGAAAACTCCGCGCTCGATCTGACGCCGCGCCTCGGCATTGGCCGACTTGAGATTCCCGGCATTGGCGCGCAGCAGATCGTTGGTCAGATCGGTCGCCGCCTTGAGGGTGTCGGCGGCCTCGGCGGAGCGATAGATGGTCACCGCCTGGGCCAGTTGCTGGCGCCACAGCGGCACGGTATTGACCAGGGTCGAATTGATCTTGTTGATCAGACCCTTATCGTTCTCCTGCACCAGCCGGATGCTCGGCAGACCCTGCATCGAGACCTGTCGGGTCAGTTTCAGGTCATGAACCCGGCGCTCCAGCTCGTCGCGAACGCCGCGCAGATCCTTGAGCTTTTGCACCTCGACCATGTCCTTGCTCGCCTCGACCTGGGCGGCCAGGGTCGGAATCGTCGTCTCGTCGAGTTCCATCAGCTTGCGTTCGCCAGCGGCGATGTAGCGCTCCAGGGCGCGGAAATAATCGAGATTCGCGGCATAGAGGCGATCGAGCGCGGTCACGTCCGTCAGCAGTTTGGTTTGGTGGCGTTCGAGCGCCCTAGAGATGTCCTCGATCTGATCGCGCACCACCTCGTATTCCTGCAGGAACCTGACCACGGGCCGGCTCTTGCCCATCAGCCGGGACAGAAGACCCGGCTTGCGATTGGGATTGAGATCCTCGACATCGAACCCCTTGAGAGTCGTGACCATCTCGCTCAGCGCCGCGCCCGCCGGACCGACATCCTTCGCGCGCACGCCCTCCAGCATCTGGTCCGAAATCTCGGTGAGCCGTTCCTGGGCCTTGGCGCCGAAGAACAGGATCGAGTGCGAATCGGCCAGATTCAGTTCCTGAAGCAGGCCCGCGACCTCGGGATCCTCGGCGGGCGCCAAAGGGTACTCGTCGAGGGTCATCATCGGCTGGACGTTGGCTGGAACCACGACGGGCAAATCCATGCCCGGCGCCGATGCGGACGCCTCGGGCGTGTCGCGGGAAACGCCTTTCCGACTCTCATGTTCATCCACCATCGCGATCCTCCACAAATCACTCAATCGAAAGTCGGCAATTGGAACCGCAAAGGCGCAAAGGACACGAAGCAAAACAAATTGTTGCCTTCGATGCCAACTTTACCCATTGGGTAACGACCAACGCCTAAACAACATGTGAAAAACCTTTGCGTTCTTTGCGGCTCACCTGCTCATTTTAGTGTCAAAGTTGCGTCAATTGCTTCTTCAACACCTCGATCTGAACATCGAGATCCATCAGGTCGGTTTTCAGCAGACGCCGATGCTGTTCGTCGAAGACCTCCTCGACCGTCACCAGGACCGTGCGGAAATTCTGCTCCAGCTCGCGCGAATCGGCCAGACGGTGGGTGCGGGCATAGCCATCGGCGACCTGTTGCACTCCGTCCAGATAGACGTTCAGAAACTTGCGCGCCCGAAACAGATCGGTCGGGCGATCCGCGATCTGATTGAGGATGACGCGCCCCTGACGGCCAATGCGTTGCAGCCGAAGTTTCAACTCGGGATTGGCGATGGTCACCGCCGCGCGCTCCAGTTCGATGAGCTTGCGTTCCGCCTCGGCGAGCGCGTCGGCAACCTTTCTGGCCCGCTCATCGCCGAGATCGAAGGGGCGCGTCCGGCCCAGGGGTTCGAGACCATAGACCAGATGGAACCCGAGCAGCGCCACCGCCGCGAAGGCCAGACTGAGCGCAAGCCCATGACCGACCGCGACGAAGGCGGTCAGGCCCGTGGCGAACCCCGTGAGCAGTCCGCCGATAGTCTTGAGCGGGATCCGCTCCAGACGGGCGAAGCGCAGGGTCTGCCGCGCCTGAACGGACAGAATGCCGCGTCGGGTCAGATAGGCGGCGGCCATGAAGAGGATAAAGCCGGCGCCGTCGCCCAGAAAGGCATCGAGCCGACCCGCGCCCAGTCCGATCAACGCGCCGAACAAGAGCGGCAGCGGCAGCAGGAAGAGGAGCGCGCCTTTCAATCGGGGCATCCGCGCTCCGGGAATCCAGTCCGCGGGCAGGGCCGGTGCGCGCGCCAGGGCGATGAGCTCACCATGTGAACAGCGCCTGACAGGAGACCAGCCAGACGCTGGACAGGAGCAGCACCACACCAAGAATCCGCGCGCCCAACGGCGGTCTGGCGGGAGGAGTTGGGCGATGTGGCGTCAGATCATCCGGCATGGTTGCACGTTTCCTCTGGCTCGAACCGCACCCTGGCGTAGATCTCCGACATCGGCACGGCGCACGCGATGGCGTCGAAGCGGATCAGGTCGTCCGGCTCGGAATAGGCGGTCAACACCCAGCGATTGTCGTCCCGACGGGTGAACACGTCGACCGAATAGCGATCCTGGGCGACAAGGACATATTGCCGCAGGCTCGGCAACGCGCGATAGAGGGCGAACTTGCCGCCACGATCATAGCCCTCGGTCGACGGCGACAGCACCTCGATCAGCAGGATCGGATTGGTCAGAACGTCGCTGCGTTCATCGTGGAAGGCCGGCTCGTCGCAGAGCGCGACGACATCCGGGTAGGTACTGGCATCGGCGGCCTCGACGCGGACGCGCATGTCGTTGGAGAGCACCGTGCAGGGACCGGCGTCGAGTTGGTTGCCCAGCCGCCGCACCAGGTTGGCGGCGATCAGATTGTGATGGTAGCTCGCGCCAGTCATCGCATAGACATGGCCCGCGACATATTCGTGTTTTGTATCGACCGCCTCGCGCTCGACCGCGAGATAGTCATCAAAGCTGTAGGCGGTTTTCGGTTGCAGCGACATTTCAGTCCCCCTCGGATTCGTGTCAAGACTCGCCCTGGTCCGCATCGAACCGCACCCTGGCGTAGATCTCCGCCATCGGCACGGCGCACGCGATGGCGTCGAAGCGGATCAAGTCGTCCGGGTCGGAATAGGCGGTCAACACCCAGCGATTGTCGTCCCGACGGGTGAACACGTCGACCGAATAGCGATCCTGAGCGACCAGGATATATTGCCGCAGGCTCGGCAGCGCGCGATAGAGGGCGAACTTGCCGCCCCGATCATAGCCCTCGGTCGACGGCGACAGCACCTCGATCAGCAGGATCGGATTGGTCAGAACATCCCGGCGTTCGTCGTGGAAGGCCGGTTCGTCGCAGAGTGCGACGACATCCGGATAGGTGCTGGCATCGGCGGCCTCGACGCGGATGCGCATGTCAGCCGTCAGCACCACGCACGGACTGGACTTGAGCGCCGCGCGCAGTTCGCTCGCCAGATTCAGGGTAATGAGGTTGTGATGGTAGCTCGCGCCAGTCATCGCATAGACATGACCCGCGACATACTCGTGTTTCGCGTCGACGGCTTCGCGCTCGACCGCGAGATAATCCTCGAAACGGTAAGCGGATTTCGGTTGCAGCGACATCCGGGCGGCTCCATTTGGTGTCAGTCATTATTGACTGACTTTCACTCAGCCGAGTATAGCCCGATGCGAACCTGGATTCCTCGCGGGTCGCGTTTGACGAATCGGCATTGCCCAGCATCGACGGGTTCCGTATCCTCGCCGTTGCGATGTCGCCGGAGTCACCCTCGGAACCACTACGCATGTCCGTTAATACCTGGCTCAAATCCCAACGGCCGCTGGCCGGAAACGCGCTCGCGCTCACCGTCTGGTTGAATACGGCGAATGGCCTGCTCGCCATCGTCCAGGCTTGGTGTCTGGCGGTCATCCTCAACGCCGTCATCTTCGCCGGCGCGGATCTGACCGCGGTGCAGTCCTGGCTGTGGTGGCTGCTCGGTCTATTCGCGCTGCGCGCGGTGGTCGTCTGGTTCGCCGAACGCACCGCGTTCGGCGCCGCGGCTAGCGTGCGGGTGGCGCTGCGCGATCGGGTCTATCGGCATCTGCAACGGCTCGGTCCCGGTTATCTCGCCAACCAGCGCAGCGGCGCGCTGGTGGAGACCCTGACCAAGGGCATCGACGATCTGGAAGGCTACTACGCCCGCTTCCTGCCGGCCATGACCCTGACGATGATTCTGCCGCTCGCCATCCTGACCGCCGTGCTGCCCATGGACTGGCTGGCCGGTCTGGTGCTGATGGTGACGGCGCCCATGATTCCGCTCTTCATGATCTTGATCGGCTCCGGCGCCGAGGCCCGCAACCAGCGCCAGTGGAAACAACTGGCCCGCATGAGCGCGCATTTTCTGGACGTCATCCAGGGTCTGACCACGCTCAAACTGTTCGGGGCCAGCCGACGCGAGGTCAAGGTGGTCGCGAAGATCTCGGACGACTATCGGGTCAGCACCATGCAGGTGCTGCGGATTGCCTTCCTGTCCTCGGCGGTGCTGGAGTTTTTCGCCACCGTCGGCATCGCCATCGTGGCCGTCTTCATCGGTTTCCGGCTCTATGGTCTGGCCCTGCCGGTTCCGCCCTGGCTGGCGGTGCCCGATGTCACTTTTCTACAAGGTCTATTCGTCCTCATGCTGGCCCCGGAGTTTTATGCGCCGCTGCGCAATCTAGGCACCCAGTATCACGCCCGTCTGGCGGCGGTGGCCGCGGCCGAACAACTGATTCAGGTGCTGGAGGCCGAACCCGCGCAATCCGTCCCCGGCACCGAACCGCTGGCCGCCCGGCGCCCGCTCGGGGTGCGGTTCGAGTCGGTGCGCTTCCGCTACGAGGAAGGCCGGGACGCGCTTCAGGGGCTGGACATCGAGATTCCGCCGGGTCAGCGAATCGCGCTGGTCGGCACCAGCGGCGCCGGCAAGACCACGGTTGTCAACCTGCTGCTCGGTTTCCTGACGCCGACCGGAGGGCGCATCCTGATCGGCGCTCAGGAACTGTCGCGCATCGATCTGGAGGACTGGCGGCGGCATCTGGCCTGGGTGCCCCAACAGCCGCGACTGTTCCAGGGGAGCATCGCCGACAATATACGGCTCGGCGTGCCGGAGGCGAGTCTGGACGCCGTGCGCGAGTCGGCGCGGCGCGCGCGCGCCGACCAGTTCATCGCGGCGCTGCCCGACGGCTACGACAGCCGAGTCGGCGAGCGCGGCGCGGGTCTGTCCGGCGGGCAGATTCAGCGCATCGCCCTGGCGCGCGCCTTTCTGCGAGACGCCCCGCTCGTCATCCTCGACGAGGCGACGGCCAATCTCGACCCGGAGAGCGAGCGTCTCGTCCAGGAAGGCATCGACGATCTCGCCCGCGACCGCACCCTGCTGGTGGTCGCTCACCGGCTGGCGACGGTGCGCCGGGCCGATCGTATCCTGGTGCTGGACCGGGGCCAAATCGTCGAACAGGGCGACCATGCCACGCTGGCCGCGGCGCACGGACTCTACGCCCGCATGATCGCGGCCTATGGAGATGCCGGCCAAGGGGTTGCCGACATTCAGGACAGGAGTAAAGGCTCATGAAGGACATTCTGCGTCTATTGGACCTTTTCCGGCCCTATCGGGGCTGGATGCTGCTCGGCACCCTGGCCGCGATCCTCACCCTGCTCGCCAATGTCATGCTGATGGCCGCCTCCGGCTGGTTCCTCGCCGCGATGGCGACGGCCGGCGCCGCCGGGGTTGCCATGAACTATTTCACTCCGGCGGCCATGATCCGGGGCAGCGCCATGTTGCGCACCGGCGGACGCTACGCCGAGCGGCTGGTCAATCACGAGGCGACCTTTCGTCTGATCGCCAGCCTGCGGGTCTGGTTCTACAGCCACCTGGAACCGCTCGCGCCCGCGCGGCTCCAGCAGTATCACAGCGGCGATCTGCTCAGCCGCATCCGCGCCGACATCGACGCGCTCGATAATCTTTATGTGCGGGTGCTGGTGCCGGTCGTCGTCGCCCTCGCGAGCACCCTGATCTTCGGCGTCTTTCTCTTTCTCTTCGCCCCGGTTCTGGCCCTGACCGGGCTGCTCTTTCTGTCGCTCGCGGGCGTCGTCCTGCCGCTCTGGTCCCAGGCGCGCGGACAGGCGCCCGGACGGCGGATCACCGAGGACGACAGCGAACTGCGGACCGCCGTCATCGACGGCATTCAGGGGATGGCCGAACTCACTGTCTACGGCGTGACGGAACGCCAAGCCCAACGCATCGACGACCTGAGTCGCCGCCTGGTCGCCGATCAGGCGCGACTGAGCAGCGACCACGGGCTGACCCTGGCGGCGGTCGGCCTCTGCGCCAGCCTGAGTCTCTGGGTGCTGCTTTGGCTGGCGATTCCGCTGGTGCGCGACGGCCAGCTCCTGCCGCCCCTGCTCGCCATGCTGGCCCTGTTCACGCTCGCCAGCTTCGAGGCGGTCGCGCCGCTGCCGCAAGCCTTTCAATTGCTTGGCCGCACGCTCACCGCCGCGCGCAGGCTCTTCGACATCGTCGACACCGAACCGGCGGTGCGCGAGCCGCCGGGACTCTCGCCCCAGATCGCACACTTCGACATCGCCTTCGACCGCGTCACCTTCGGCTATCCGAACGCGGCACGCCCGGCTGTCGCCGACATCGTCCTGCATATCCCCGAGGGAACCCGGGCCGCCGTCATCGGCGCCACCGGCTCGGGTAAGAGTACGCTGTTCAACCTGCTGCTGCGTTTCTGGGCGCCGGATTCCGGGGCGATTCGGATCGGCGGACAGGACATCGCCGATTTTCATGGCGACGATCTGCGCCGTCATATCGCCGTGGTCAGCCAGCATACCCATCTGTTCGACGCCACCATCCGCGAGAACCTGCTGATCGCCAATCCCGACGCCTCCCAGGGCGCCATCGAACAGGCGTGCCGGGTGGCCCAGATCCACGACTTCATCGCCGAACTCCCCGAAGGCTACGACACCTGGGTCGGCGAAACCGGCGTGCGGATGTCCGGCGGACAGGGGCGACGGATCGCCGTGGCGCGCGCGCTGCTCAAGGACGCGCCCATTCTGCTGCTCGACGAACCCACCGAGGGGCTGGACGCCGCCACCGAGCGCGATCTGATGCGGGCGCTTGACCGGCTGATGGTCGGGCGCACGGTCCTGTTGATCACCCACCGTCCGGCCGGACTGGACTGGGTCGATCAGGTGCTGGTGCTCGATCAGGGCCGCGAGCTGGCCCACGGCGATGTCTCCGTGGTCCCGCAGGCGACGCAAGCCGCGCTGCTCGCGGTCGGACCGACGGTAGAGCCTCGTCATGTAACCGAGCGCGACGCTTGATGGAGCCATCGCGCACAACCGATAGACTCAGACGCCGACGGTCGAGAAGGCCATCCCTCGCCCAGTCACCGGAATAGACTCGACCGCGGTGAGCCGCCAGAACAGAACCGGCAACGCGCCTCGTCCGATCACGCCCTGAACAGTGCATTGAAGGTGTCGCGTACCACCCACGACAACATCCGTGGGTTCCGCGCCACCTGTCCCAAGGCATAAGGGAGCCACGCCGCGCCAAAGGGTATGTAAAGGCGAACCGGCACGCCAAGTTCGCGCGCCACGGCCAGCGAGGCACGGCGCGGCAGCCCGCAAAGCAACTCCAGCTCGCAGTCCGTGCCCGAACGCAGCAGACGGCTAAGCGCCTCGCGCGCCAATGGCGCATCGTGGGTTGCAACCGCCGCTTCGGATGCCCGGCCCGTCAGACGCTCTCGTCGTCGGCCTAAAATAACCCAGTGTGCACGCGACACCCTTTTGCTCCATGCGACGGCGATATCTCGACCACATTGTAGAAAGGACGGCCGGATTCCTTCCAAACACTGGTCGCGTTTGTACAAGCTTTGACACCGAGGGATGGAGACGTCCAGTAAAACTGGTCAATCTTGCGGAAAAAGATAGTTCCGATGCGGCGATAAGGCAAAGCGGAAGGGGGATCTGCTAGACGCTTGGCTGGCTGGGTCACGCCAACCGATCAACGAAGTCGGATCGCCTGGCGCCAGCCTGTACAATTGCTCCCTTTCACCGACTTCCCCACGGAGCAAGCATGTCGAAATATCACATCTACGGAATCGGCAACGCGCTGGTCGATCTGGAGTATGAGGTGGAGCCCCATGATCTGGGCATTCTCGGGATCGACAAAGGGGTCATGACCCTGGTCGACGAGGCCCAGCAGACGGGCATCATGCACCATCTCAAAGACCACCATCATCAACGCGGCTCCGGCGGATCGGCGGCCAATTCGATCATCGCCTTCAGCCAGTTCGGCGGGAAAGGCTTTTACTCCTGCAAGGTCGCCGACGACGAGCTAGGCCATTTCTACATGCGGGATCTTCTCGATGGCGGGGTCGACACCAACCACCATACCGAGAAGGCCCAGGGCCACACCGGGCGCTGCGTGGTACTGGTGACTCCGGACAGCGACCGCACCATGTGCACCTTCCTCGGCGTCAGCGGCGATCTCTCCGCCCAGGAATTGGTGGAAGACGCGCTGCGGGATTCCGACTGGTTCTACACCGAAGGCTATCTGGTGACCTCGGATGCCGCGCGCGACGCCTCCATCGCGGCCAAGCGGATCGCGGACGCGGCCGGCGTCAAGACCGCCATCTCGCTGTCCGATCCCAACATGGTCAAGTTCTTCAAACACGGATTGCTGGAGATGATCGGCTCCGGCGTCGATCTGCTGTTCGCCAACGAATTCGAGGCCATGGGCATGGCCGGCAGCGAGGATCTGTCGCGCGCGGTGGACTATCTCAAAACCGTCAGCAGGAGCTTTGCCATCACCCGCGGTCCCGAGGGCGCACTGGTCTGGGATGGCACAACGCTGATCGAGATTGCCCCGGTCAAGGTGGATGCCGTGGACACGGTCGGCGCCGGAGACATGTTCGCCGGGGCCTTCCTCTTCGGTCTGAGCCAGGGCTGGGACCACCAGCGCGCGGGCGATCTCGCCTCCGCCGCCTCGGCCAAATTGGTCACGAGTCTCGGACCGCGAATCTCGGCCACGGAAACCCAATCGATCCTAAAATCCTTTCGGTAAGTCTCAAAACGGCGAATTCGTTCCCAACGAATCCGCCGAATTGCGCACCCATCGTCATCCCCATTCGCCGCTTGAGGGTAGCCTTTCAGGTAACCACACCGAATCCATCGTCCAGCAACCGACGGACCGCGGCCCACATCCGGATGCGCGCGGCTGTCCGTCGATTCGTGATCGGAGTATGCGTCATGCTGACCTTCGATGCCCCTTCACTGCCATCCCCGCTCGCCATCCGGGAATGCACGCGGCCGCGCTTCGACGGCAGTCTGGAGAAATTGGGCGACTGGCTGACCGATCTGCGCGCCGCCGGGATACGCCAGTCCGGGCCAGCGCTGATTCTGGCCTTGGAAAAATTGCGCCGATCGGAGCTTTCCACCAGCCGGCGACTCGCCGCCCTGTCCGCCCTGAAAAGGCCCCTGCTCAAGACCTGCGCCGGTCTGCCGAAACCGGGGTTGGCCATCGGCAAAGCCGTCTCGCTCATGTCCGGCGTCACCCTCGAACAGCGTCTCGACCGACTCATGTTCGTGAACCTGAACCAGACGCTGCGCCAGATCGACCGGCAGGGTTGTCTCCTGTCCAACCGGGAATTCCGCAGACGCGATTGGACGATGCGGAATCTGTTCCGGTTCGCCAAGCGACAGATTCGCTACGCGGCGCTCTGGAACACCCCTCTTCCAGAAAAAACCTGGCTCGATCTTCACGCACTCCATGTCTATCTCCTGGCCCAGCGCGTGATGCCGATGTCGGCTATCGCGCCAGTGGACAGCGGAACCGGTTGGACCGACCCCGAACTGGAATACAAACAGCTCCTCTTGTTTGGACTGGCCGCGCATCTGCATCCGTCCCTGGTCCGCACCGACGTTTTCCTGGAGGGACTGGCCGGCTGGGCCACGCAAACCCTGCTGGAGGACCCGCAACGGATGTTGGGCCGAATCAGGCTGTTTCTGGTGCCCATGCTCGAAGACGAACCGCCTCGCCAACTGGCCGGTCCGCTGCATGCCGCCTTTCGCGGCTGGGTGTTGCAGCCACCCTACTCTTTTATCCATCGGATCGACGGGATCGGGTATAAGATCGATTCCCCTCGGAGTCCATTCGCGTGAACTCGTCTTCATCTTCAGGCCTTCATGAAACTGCTTGCGATCGATACCTCCGGCGATGCCTGCTCCGCCGCGCTTCTGATTGATGGAATGATCGAGCAAGTGTTTGAAATCGCTCCCCGTCGACACGGCGAACGCATCCTGCCCATGATGCAGAACTTGCTGGAGCGGGCCGGTCTGCGCGTCAATGCGCTGGATGCCATGGCCTTCGGCTGCGGTCCCGGTTCGTTTACCGGGGTGCGGATCGCGGCCGCGGTCATCCAGGGCGCGGCATTCGGCGCCGATCTCCCGGTCGTGCCGGTCTCGACACTGGGCGCCCTGGCTCAGGGTCAGTTTCGCCGTGGCGGACAACGGCGTCTGCTGACGGCGCTCGACGCCCGCATGGGCGAGGTGTACTGGGGCTGCTTCGAGGTGGGCGAGGACGGACTTGCCGCGCCCTGCGGCGAGGAAGCGGTCTGCCCGCCGGATCGCGTCGAGTTGCCGGCCGGTCAGGGCTGGTACGGGGTTGGACCGGGATGGGCGGCCCACGCAGCAAGTTTGACGGTCCGCGTCGGCGACGCCCTGGCCGGCGTCAATCCGGACCCTCGGTGCGAGGCCCGCGACATTGTCGTCATGGCGGCCGCGCAATGGCGCGCGGGTCGGCAGGTCTCGCCAGAACTGGCGGCCCCGGTTTATCTCCGGGATCGGGTCACGCAAACGTCGGCGACAGGAGCGTCTTGACTGCTCCAGGCTACACTCCTTCCCAACAGCAAAACGGAGGAAAGGGCCATGACAAAAACACTCACTTTCGGCGCAGTCCACATGACCGTGGCTTTCACCGTGGCCTATCTGATGACGGGGAGCGTCGTGGTCGGAGGCGCCATTGCCTTCGTGGAACCGGCGGTCAACACGGTCGCCTACTTCTTCCACGAAAAAATGTGGGAGCGCGTGCGTCACGCACGCCAACACCCTCTCCCTGCATAATCTGCCCGGCTCCCGACGCGCGCCCCGCCCCGTTGAGGGGCGCGTCTCGGGATGCGCGTCGGCTCGGCGCGGTTGGGGTTTTCGTCCTGAAATTTCATTTATTCGGGAGACTTTTTGGAGTTTCGATGTACACTACTCTTCCATGAAGCAACGGATGCAGCGAAAATCGGCTCATGCGTATCCCAAGACGGTTCGACAGCCTTCAAGCCATGACTCTTTGTGTGCTATCCGGTACCGCGTGCCGTCATTCAACATCTTCATTACAGTAACCTGATTTCCTTCTTTTTTGTCTAGTATGCATGACCCATCCGTGACCCTTCGCCACCTGCTCGACTTGAGTTTTCCTCGGGTCTTGAGCGTCCGGTGCCGATTGAAACGAACGATTCAACAAACGGATGATGCTCGCGGTGAATTCCACTCGTGTTCGAGTGGGCAGTGAAACTGGTCTCAAGAAGAGATCCGGTTTGAGTAATGCCAACGCAAGTTGGTACGTCTAAAGTGATGAGGTCGATATGGCAGGCGAATTGGTTTCCGGTACGGTCAAGTGGTTCAATGACGAGAAGGGCTACGGTTTCATCGAACGGGAAGGTGGCAAGGACGTGTTCGTCCATCACAGTGCCATCAATGGCGCGGGGCGGAAAACCCTGCTCGAAGGTCAGCGAGTGACGATGGAAGTGACCCAGGGTCCCAAGGGGCCGCAAGCAGAGAATGTCACTCCGAACTGATCGGCGGTTTGACCGGTTACCGGTAACATCGTCCCATGAGTGACATCCGCGGGATCCGATGGTGGATCCCGCGGTTTCTTGCTCAAAGAACGCGCCGACCAAATCCCCCGCCTTTCTCGCACGACAGTCCAGACGCGCGCGGGCACGCATCGGCTCGCGCCTTGCGCGACCTGATTCAGGCGCTACGCACAGGATCCCCGAATGCTCCCTGGTGCAATAACTCGACCAGCTTTTCCATGCGTATCGGTTTGGTTGCAAAGTCATTCATGCCAGCGTCCAGACAGGCTTGGCGATCATCCGCCGTCGCATTGGCGGTCAGTGCAATGATCCTTGGCTGACGATGGCTTGGAGGCAGTTGTCGAATCTGGCGACTGGCGCTGATGCCATCGAGTTCCGGCATCTGGACATCCATCAGAATCACATCGTAGACATTTTGTCTGACAGCCTCGACGGCCTCCGCGCCATTATTGACAATGTCGGCCTGAAGACCCAGATGCTTTAAGAGCTTCAGGGCCACCATCTGGTTGATCGGGTTGTCCTCGGCCAGCAGGATGCGCAACCTCGGCGGCGGGTCGGTCGGCGGGTCCAGATCCAATGCGGGCGTGACCGCTGGATCCCTGACCGCGCGATCCTCGACGACCAACGCGCGTCCACTGCTCACGCTGTCGGAGCCTGACTCAGTCGCCTGCCCCTGTCGGACGGCCGGCATCGACCAGGTGCAGCGAAAGGTGCTGCCCAGCCCTGGCACGCCGGCACTCTCGACATCGATGCTTCCGCCCATCAACTCGGACAAACGCCGGCAGATCGCCAGACCCAGACCGGTTCCGCCATAACGTCGGGTCGTGGAGGCGTCGACCTGGGTGAATTTTTGGAACAGCCGCGACTGCGCCTCCCGGGGAATGCCGACGCCGGTATCCCGCACCGTCAAGACCAGCCGATAGACGCGCTCCGCCTCCAGGCCGCCCGCTGCCGTCGCGCCGCCGAGCAAGGCAGGCGAGGAAGACGCCTCCTGTCCGGTCAGCGCGAGGGCGATACTCCCGCGCTCGGTGAACTTCACCGCGTTGCTGACCAGATTGACGATGATCTGTCTCAGACGATGGTCGTCCCCGACGAATTCGCGCGGCAGGCTCGGGTCCAGTTCGACCGTCAGCCGGAGCTGCTTTTCCCACGCCTTGTTCTTGACGAGATCCAGCGCGCCTTGCACGCACTCCTGGAGGACGAAGCGGAGGGGATGCAGTTCGAGCATCCCTGCCTCGATCTTCGAGTAATCGAGGATATCGTTAATCAGAAACAGCAGTGCATTGCCGCTGGTCTCGATGATGTCGACATAGTCGCGCTGGGTCACGTCCAGTGGGGTCGTCGTCAGCAGTTCGCTCATGCCGATGATGGCGTTGAGCGGGGTGCGGATTTCATGGCTCATGTTCGCCAGAAACTCGCTCTTCGCGCGATTCGCCGACTCCGCGTCCGACTTGGCCTGTTTGAGTTCGGCATCGGCGCGGCTCAGGCGGGCCTGGGTGTTCAGGCGGGCCGCCAGCTCGCCTACCTCGAAGGGTTTGTTGACGAAGTCCACCGCGCCCGCCGCGAAGGCCCTGACCTTGCTGTCGACATCGCTCTTGGCGCTGAGCATGATGACGCGCAGATGCGCCAGGTGCGGATTGGATTGGAGAATCTCCAGCACCTCGAAGCCATCCAGACCGGGCATCATGATGTCGAGCAGGACGACATCGATCGTCTCCTCGGATTCCAGCATCACCAGCGCGTCCGTGCCATCGGCCGCTTGCAGGATGTCGTATTGGTCCTTGAAGATTTCGTGGATAAATTCGCGAATACTCTGCTCGTCATCCACGATCAGCAGTGTCGGGCGCTGAACCATTAGGCGCGGCCCCGGAAGCTCTCGATCAGCTCGATCATCTGCTCGCGGCGGAAGGGCTTGGTGACAAAGCCGTCCGCGCCGGCCTCGCGCGCGCGCTGCTCGTCGATCTGCTGGGTGGCGGCGGTGAAGATGATGATCGGCGTATCCCGCGTGTTGCTGTTGCGCTTGAGGGTACGACAGATATCGTAGCCGGAAATGCCGGGGATCCAGGCGTCCAGCAGCACCAGATCCGGCTTGCGGCTGATCGCCTCCCGGATGGCGGTCGCGCTGGTCAGCGCGCTGAGAATCGTATAGCGCTCTTCGAGCAGATCGCGCGTGAACGTGATCACATCCGCCTCGTCATCGACCACCAGGATGGAAAGACGCTGGTCCTCGGGCAGATCGATCTGGGGCTCCTCCGGTTGCTCGAAATGAATGACCTTGAACGCGGGCGCACTCTCGTCCGCTGTGCGCACGCGCGGCGGCCTGACGACGGAGTCGTCGCTGAGCGGCGTCTGATCCGCGGCGATCGGCAGGATCACCCGGAAGGTGCTGCCCTGGCCGTATTCGCTCTCCACCTGGATCTCGCCCTCGTGGGCCTGCACGATGCCCTGGACGATGGAGAGCCCAAGACCGGTGCCGCCCGCCATGAATTCGTTCTTGCCGGTGCGGTGCTTGGTGATATCGCCGAGCGTCGAGAACCGCTTGAAGAGTTTCCCGAGATCCTCCTGGCGAATCCCGATGCCGTTATCGCTCACCTCCAGATGCACCTGCCCGTCCCGCGCCTGGACAGCGATCTTGATTTGCCCCCCATCGGGGGTGTATTTCACCGCATTCCCCAGCAGGTTGATCACCACCTGGGACAGACGATCCAGATCGCCGTTGACCAGCGGCAGGTCCTCGGCGAGTTCCAGGGTCAGCGTGTGGCCCCGACTGTCGAGATAGGGCTGCTGTTCGTCGGCAATCTCCCGGACGATCCGGCTCAACGAAACCGGCATGCGTTCCAGCACCAGTTTGTTCTCCTCGATGCGCGAAATGTCGAGCAGTTCGGCGACGATGCGGGCCAGCCGGGTCGCGTTGCGCGAGACGGTATCCAGCATCTTGTGCTGGGCCGGCGAAATCTCCCCCCCTTTCCCCTCGCGAATCAGATCCACATACCCCTGGATCGCGATCAGCGGCGTGCGCAGTTCGTGCGAGGCCATCGAGATAAATTTGGACTTGAGCTGATCGAGTTCCAGCAATTCCAGGTTGGCGGTCTCGATCTCGTCGATCTTGGCCTGCAAATCGTCCGCCATCTGATTGAAGGTCACCGCCAGATCCTCGATCTCGTCGCCGGAATGCAGTTGGATCCGATGATCGAGTTCTCCCGCACCGACCCGCCGCGACCCCTCGGCCAGCTGATGGATCGGTCGCGAAATACTGCGCGCGAAGACCAGCGCGACCGGAATCAAGGCCAGCACGATCCCGAACAGCAGCCACAAAAAGGTCTCGACCAGCGACTGCGCGCGCGCGTTCAGCATGGTGGCGGTGCGCTCGCGGCTCTGCTCGATCTTCTGATTGGTCAGCAGCGCCGGTGCGATCACCTCCTGCACGGGCACCGCGATGGCGACGCTCCAGCCCGTGACCGGGATCGGGTGATAGGCGAGAAAATATTCCTTGCCGGTCTTGGCATCGGTATAGGTGGTCAGTTCGTGCGCGCCCTGGCTCATGGCCGCGACAATCCGCTGAAAGGCCGGATCGCGCACCTTGGTCAACTGATGGGCAAAGGCCTCATTGCGCTTGAATTCGCCCTCGAAACTGCCCTGGAATTCGAGAAACTCGGACGCCCGTTCCGGGAACGCGATGGCCTGACCCGCGCGCGACATCAGAAAGGCGAAACCGCTCTCTTCGACCTGGAGGTTCAGGATGCCCTTGACGATTTGATCCAGGGTAATGTCGATACCGGTGACGGCGACCAGCTTTTCCCCCCGATAGACCGGCGCGATACTGGAAACCATCCAGCCGAGCCCCGCCGGATCCCAGTAAAGCTCCGTCCACTCGGGGCCGCGATCCGGGTTGTGCGCGGCGTCGGCCAGATAATAGAAATCGAACGCCGTGACATCCGGTGCCTGGCTGAATTGCTTCGGACCGTCGACCCATGAGAATTCGCCGTTGACGAACGGCATGCCGCGCGACAACTGTCCGGCGGTATTGATGTACATCTGCACCGCGTAGGGGTTGGTCGCGGCGATGCTGTTAAAGAGGATGTCCATATACTCGGTGAGTTGGATTTCCTTCAGCGTTTCCTTGCTGACCTGCCCCTTCCCGTCAACCCCATTCCCGAAGACCGCGAGCCAGGAATTGCGGTTTTCCTGTCGGCTGCCGAAGGAGTTGTGTTCCGGCGCGGGTTCGTAGGTACTTGGCAAGGCGTAGCGTTTCAGGGTCTCGGCATGGTTGTAGAGATAGGTGCCGAAATCGGCCAGCTTCACCGTATCGCCCTGCACCTGCTTCAGGATTTCGTTGACATCGCCGGCATGGCGTTCGGTGAGGGCCAGCAAGCGGGTTTTGAGTTCGGCGGACAGGGCCGCGCTACTGTCGGACATCGCCAGTTCCGCGACCTCCCGATTCGCCTGCGAGGCGATCTGGCTGATATTGAGGGTACTGCGATACCCGACCCAGCCGACGATCGACAGCGGAACGAGCGCGGTGAGGATCAAGATGATCAGTAGCTTGCTTGTGATGTGAATTTTCATGCCAAATCGCGCCCCGAGCAAAGGGAGGGTCGAGTGACCCCGGCCGCGCGGCCGCCAGCGGCGATCGATGCGACACGCCCCTGTCACCCTGGAAAAGTTGGAATCATAACATTCGCTTGCGCCCGGCAGTCAGTGATCTGGATCGAAAACCGCGGAATTGTCATGTGATTCTGGCGCCGCGCGCATCCCGGCCACAAGCGGCAAGTTGCGTGGAAACCGCGCGAAAAATCATCGGTAAGGCTAGAATACCTCAATCAATTTTGGAGAGACACATGGCACAGGCAACACGCTACGGTCAGTTGACGTTCAGCGATTACGTGGAGCGCGCGTTGCGCGAGGGTGCCATGTGGTCGCTCATGTGCGGGGCGATTTATCTAGCGATTTCGCTGGCGAGTTATTCGCCGGCGGATCCCGGCTGGTCCTACGTGGGCGAGACCAGTCTGGTGACCAATGCCGGCGGTCGCGCTGGTGCCTGGTTCGCGGATGTCGTCCTCTATCTGTTTGGGTTTTTTGCCTATTTACTGCCCTTCATGGTGGTCTGGAGCGCCTGGCTGGTGTTCCGCGGACGCGGCGAGGATCCTTCTCAGAGGGCTTGGTTGCTCTCGCTGCGCTGGGTCGGTTTCCTGGTCACGCTGGCCGCGGGTTGCGGCTACGCCTCGATCCATATCGGAACCTTCGGCTTCAATCTTCCCAATGGCGCCGGCGGGGGACTCGGCCTGATGGTCAGTCGCCGGATGCAGGACAACTTCAACGTTGCAGGCACCGATTTACTCTTGGGCGGCGCCTTGCTGGTTAGCGCGACGCTGTTTTCCGGCATCTCCTGGCTGAAGCTGCTGGATGGCCTGGGCGCTGTCGTCCTCCAGGGCTTGCGCGCGGTCTGGTCCGGGCTGTCCGGCGCGGCCGCGCGTCTCGCGTTCGCCCATGGCCGGGGCGCGGCGGAAACCGATGGTGCTCCGAGCGGTTTGCCCAGCGAACTGAACCTCATCGACCCTCCGTCATCGACTTCTCGATGGCCCGAATCCGCGGAGGAGATCCCCGCGCCGCCTCCTCGGCGACTATTGGGACAACTGCCCGAGAGAGTGCGACACGCCCTGGTCGAGCCGGAGACGCTGGCGGCGGAGTC
>NZ_CAIPNF010000351.1 GCF_903866365.1 uncultured Thiocystis sp. | reverse complement strand
CAGGAGACCGAGGACAATGATCAGTACCCCTGCCCCGTCGATGACGAAACCAACGCTTTCGACAAGGTGCTGGAAGGTGGGCATGGAGACCTCTCGGTACGGTTGAACGCCTGTCTGCGACGGCGCAATGACGGCCCTATGGAGCGATCAGGGGCGCGCGCCTTGCCCACAGACGTTCGCGCGCTGTTGTCGGTTCTCTGGCGTATTGGCGATCAGAACCGCCGTGATGGCGAGTTTGCAATCTTCAGACGCGCCTTTTCTCGTCGTCGGGTCAGACCAGTCGATACTTGCTGGCGTTGGCGTTGGCGTTGGCGAGAGCTGCGATCTGGATGCCGGTGGCTGGATCGCCTCGACCATGACGTCAGTCAGGATCTCCTTCGCGTGCGCCGTGATCGACGCGGACGGCAGCGGCTGAACGCGCGTCGTTGGAGATCGTCCGCCAGACCACCACAGACCGCCCGCTAAGGCCGCTGAGAGCGCGAGTAGGGCGATGGCGGCACGAGGACGCCCGTCGCTGCCGAAACGGGCCTGGAGACCGTTCAGATGCTGTTGCCGCGCGGCCCGATCGGTCCGGGCGTGGCCGAGAAGCGTCTTCCAGGCGTGAAGAACCGCTGGCGGTACCTCGCCCCGCGCCCAATCCGCCAGGTCATCCGACAAGGCCGACACCCGCGACACCCCGTCGGGCAATCCTTTGGGAAAGCGCGCGGCGCTGGTAAAGACGACCCGGCCGCTCACGGCAACCCCGAGACCCAGTGCCTGCACCGCTTTGATGTGGGCATGATTCTGCCGGAGCGGATTCTGAAAGGAATGGCGTTGCCTTCCCATCAATTGGGTCCAGGTCGCCTCGTTTGCCTGCCCCAGAACCGTCCCGCGATAGTTTTTGGTCTCGACGACCAACAGACCCGCTGGGGTGAGCGCGACATGATCGAGCTGGGTCAAGCCGCCGCGCCCATCCGGCAGGATCAGATCGTGGCGGACCTCGGGAAAAAGCCGTCCCAGGGCACGCCCGACCTGGGCTTCGCCAGCCACGCCACGGAGCCTCGGCGCCAGGAGTTTGACTGCGGCGAGCGCCAGAACAAACGGCATCATCCAGAGCAACGGACGCATCTGCGCCAGGATGTCCAGGAGCGAAGAAAAATGACCGGATTGGAACATGGCGCACGGAATCCCGTGGTCTCAGGTGACCGCTGGGGTCTGGCGGAGAAAGGTCTCGTCGGTGACCTGTCTGAGCACGAACTCCGCCACGTCGGCGCGGCTGATCCGACCACCCTTGAGCAAGCGGTCGAGGCCAAACCGATAGCGTCCGGTCTTGGGACCGTCGGTGAGCCCGCCCGGCCGAACGATGATCCAATCCAACCCACTCGCCTTGACCAGTTGTTCCTGTTCCGCCTTCGCGGCCAGGATCGGTTTCAGGGTCAGGTCCATGATAACCCGGAACGGCCAGGCAATTTGCTCGCGACTATCGCCCACGCCGAGGGAGGTCACCACCACGATCCGGCGCACGCCGGTTTCCTGCATGGCCGTCAGAATCCGCTGTGTCCCGCGCGCCTCGATCAGTTGCTTGCTCCCATGGCTCCCGAGCACGCAGACAACAGCGTCCGCGCCCGTGACACAGGAGGGCCTTGATCATCGTTTGGTCCAGCCGGTGTGCCAGGACTTCAGACTCTCGCTCAAGGCATTGTTTATGCAGTGCTAAACACCCTTTACTTGATCCTAATTTAGGGTTTTGGACCAAACGATGATCAAGGCCCACAGGAGGCGCAGGCAACAGGGTTCAGGACATCCCCAACCAGCGCCGTCAGTCCGGTGCGGGCTGGCAGGCGGGATCGCGCACTAGGAGCCTGTCCGACTTAGGTCGGACGTCGCGGCGAAGCCGCTCTGGAGGCTGAAAATCAAGGTGACTTTCT
>NZ_CAIPNF010000350.1 GCF_903866365.1 uncultured Thiocystis sp. | reverse complement strand
CGCTACCAATCGCGTTAGCCATGATCTGCTATTTCCAAATATAATTTTGCCCTGAAAATAATATTGGCAAATCATAAGCTTATGTCAAGCTAACAAAGTAGAATTAAAAATAACTTGAAATCCAAGAGAGCTTCGATCAGGGTGGGCACGGCACCAATGTGCGCCACGCAGTCGCGATAGAGCGCCCAAACCGCGTCGGCGACGGGCGCGCCGTGGTGGTCGACGACCGCGTCGTCGGTGATCAGGTGGCCGGCCAGATGGACCTCGCCCACGACGGCCGGGTCGATCGCCAGCATGGCGGCGCGGGCGTCCTCCCCGTGATTGCACTGGTTCACGTACAGGTTGTTCACGTCGAGCAGCACGCCGCAGCCGGTGCGCCGTGCCACCTCGTCGAGAAACTCGGCCTCGCCGAGGGTGTCGGCGGCGAAGCGCAGATGAGTCGAGACGTTCTCAAGCAGAATCGGCCCGAGCGACGCCTGGGCCTGATCGACCCGCGCGCACACCAACCGCAGTGCCTCCGCCGTCAGGGGCAAGGGCAACAAGTCGTTCAGATGACGGCCGGGCACCACGGCCCAGCACAGATGTTCGGAGATGCGCGCCGGCTCGAAGCGACGTGCAAGATCGCGAATCTTTTGCAGGTGGGCGGCGAAATGCTCATCGCTGGCCGACCCCAGGGCCAGTGCGACACCGTGCAGGCTCAGGGGGTAGTCGGCGCGCAGCGTCTCCAGCACCTGGAGGTCCCAGCCGCCCGCGCCGAAATAGTTTTCGGTGTGAACCTCGATCCAGTCCACCGGCGGACGCTGCTCCAGAAATTCGCGGTAGTGAGGCGCCCGCAGGCCGAAGCCGTTGAGCGGTTGGGTGCCTGGGTACATGGCGGAGATTCCACAGGGTGATCGGGTGGCGATGCGGCACGCAGCGCCGCATCGCCGGCTCATCGCTCAGGGTTTAGCTCTTGCCGCCCGCCTTGAGCGAGCCGCCCATGTCGGTGCAGGTACCGGTGGCGACATACTTCCAGTCGTTCGGGTCGTTGTCGGCCTTGGCCTGGCCCGAGCAGGAATGCAGGCCGGTGGCATTGGCGCAGTCATTGGCTCCGGCCTTGGCGATGCCGTAGCACTTTTCCTTGCCCGCCTCGGCGGCATGGGCGGTCGTGACACCGGCGGCGACAATGCTGGCGAGGGTGGCGGCGATCAGGAAATCACGCTTGGTCATGAGATTCGCTCCAGATGGATGAGAGGGATTTGGGATCACGAATGGCCAGCCCGCCGATGCAAGCTTGGCGACCCTGGAGGCCCGAAGGGAATCGGTACCGAGGTCCGCGATGATCAAGCAGGCTGGACATCTCCTATAAGGCAGATCCTGTGCCAGACTGCATCGATCCCGGAGAAACGAATATGAAACAGATTCTTACGGAATGGCGCGGGATTCGCGACGAGTGCGTCGAACCCGCGTGCCCACGAGATGGCGTGGGGCCCCACGCTTGATCGTGGAAGCTCGCGGGATCGGCGTGGGTCGGGAGGCGCGGGTTCGCCCAAGCCCCGTGCCGTGCCGGCGCACGGCACTTGGCCTTGGTCAGGAGACGGGCGGGATCCTGGCGTGGGGGTTTAGGTGCGGTGGATGCCGAGTCGGTTCATCTTCGAGCGCAGCGTGCTGGGTGCCAACCCAAGCAACGCGGCGGCCCCGCCTGGACCTTCGACGGTCCAGTCGGTGTCCTCCAGGATCTTGGCGATATGCGCCCGCTCGGCGTCCTTGAGCGCCCGAGGCGCCGCGCGCTCCGTCCCCCCGCGGGCCGTGCCGATGACCAGCTCCGGCACTTCGATGACCGGCGTGTCGGCCAGGATCGCCGCCCGCTCGATCACGTTCTGGAGCTCGCGGACATTCCCTGGCCAGTCGTAGCGTTCGAGGCTTCTCATCGACCGCGGCGCGATCTCCCGGAGCGGCTTACCGAGCTTGGGGCCAAGGCTTGCGAGGAAGGCGCGGGCCAGGACCGGCACATCCTCCGGCCGCTCCCGCAGGGGTGGAATCCGCATGGGGAAGACGTTCAGGCGGAAGAACAGGTCTTCCCGGAAGGCCCCGGCACGAACCATCTCGGCGAGATCGCGATTGGTTGCCGCGACCACCCGCGCATCGGTCCGGATCGGCGCGCTCCCGCCGACCCGCTCGAACTCCTGTTCCTGCAATACCCGCAGCAACTTGGCCTGCGCCGCCAGGGTGAGCTCGCCGACCTCGTCCAGAAACAGAGTGCCGCGGTTGGCGAGCTCGAAGCGGCCGACCCGCCGGGCGACGGCGCCGCTGAAGGCGCCCTTCTCGTGGCCAAACAACTCGCTCTCGATGAGCTCGCTCGGCAGCGCGGCACAGTTGAGCTTGACCAGCGGCCGTTCGCCGCGCCTGCTTTGGGTGTGCAGGGCACGGGCGATCAGCTCCTTGCCGACCCCTGTCTCGCCCGCGATCAGCACCGTCGCGTCGGTCGCGGCCACCCGCTCGACCTGCGTCAGGAGCTCCCGCATGGCGGGGGAAGCGCTCACGATCCTGTCCGGGCCGACCTGCTGCCGAATCTCTTCCCGCAGATATTCGGTCTCGAGCATGAGCCGTTTGAGCTTGCGTTCAGCCTGCTGGCGCTCGTTGATATCGCGCAGGATCACCGTGAACAGGACCGACCCTTCGGTCTCGGTCTCGGAAACGGTGAGCTCGACCGGAAATTCGGTGCCGTCCGCCCGCAGCGCGCTCATTCCTCCCGGCACCCACACCTTGCGCCTGGCATCGCCGCCGCTGGCGGACGGTTCCCCGAGATAACTCTCGATCAGATGTCGAAAGGGCTTCGAGAGGAAGCGGTCGAAGGGTTGTCCGGTCGCCCAGGACGCCGCGCAGCCGAATGCCTTCTCCGCGCTCTGGTTGAACATGCTGATCCGACGCTGCCCGTCCATGGTGACGATGACGTCGGTGGCGGAGTGCAGAATGGCGTTGAGCCGCGCCTCGCTGCGACGCAGCGCCAGGTGGGTGTTGCGCCGTTCCATCTCGGCGGCAACCCGGGAGACGAACACCTCGAACACGGCCATCTCGCGGGGCTCGCCGTAAACAGGGCTTGTCGTCGATGATCAGCAGCAAGGCGACGCGCCCGGAGCGGGCCGCCGCGTTGCCGCGCGGACCGGGCTAGCCTTTACTTCGTCATGGCGTCCTTGGCCATGCCGCCCTTGCTCATGGCGTCCTTCGTCATCTCGTCCTTGGTCATGGTGCCTTTGCTCATGGCGTCCTTTTGCATCTCGTCAGTTCCGGACATGCTGTCCTTGGCCATGCTGCCCGTGGACATCTCCTCTTTTGCCTTGCTGCCCTTCGACATCGTGTCGTGCGCCATGCCGCCTTCCGCGCAGGCCGCGCCGCCGCCCAGGATGAGGCCGAGAGAAACCAGTGCGGTCGTGAGTTTGATCATGATGATCTCCGTGGAGTGGTTGGATGTTGTGGCCATGCGGCCGATGTGTCGGAGCGCCGAGCCTGACTCAGCTGCCGCCGAACCAGTTGTACCGG
>NZ_CAIPNF010000349.1 GCF_903866365.1 uncultured Thiocystis sp. | reverse complement strand
ATAAGCGATCAGCGGCAGTTCGGGCGCCTGATCGGCCACCGAATACAGGTTGCGTTTGGTACGGTCGAACAGCCCCTTGAAACCAACCTGATCCTTCATCCAGCGTTCCATGTAGGGCTTGGCGGTCGTCCAGAGATCCAGCTCCGGATAGAGCTGTCGCCCCAGCCCCTCGATATTGAGCAGGGTTTTTTCCAGCAGAACCAACTGTGGCTGGATCTCCATGTTGAAACGCCGCGCGGTCTGGAACAGGCGCACCAGAAAATGCCCGAAGGAGATCTCGGCCAATGGCTTTTCGAAGATGGGCTCGCTGACGGTGCGAATTGCGCTCTCGAACTCATCGACGCGCGTCCCGTGCGGAACCCAGCCGGATTCGACATGCAACTCGGCGACCCGCCGATAGTCGCGCTCAAAGAAGGCGAGCAGGTTCTCGGCCAGATAGCGTTGATCCTCGGTCGTCAGGGTGCCGACGATACCGAAGTCGATCGAGATATAGCGCCCGGAGGGCTCGACGAAGATGTTGCCGGGGTGCATGTCGGCATGAAAGAAGTTATCCCGGAAGACCTGGGTGAAGAAAATCTCCACGCCACGCTCGCCGAGTTGCTTCATGCTCACGCCCTGCGCCTTGAGTGTCGCGACATCGCTGACCGGAGTGCCATAGATGCGCTCCATCACCATGACATTGGGCCGGGTCCAGTCCCAGTAGACCTCCGGGATATAGAGCATCTCGCTGTTGATCCAGTTGCGGCGGATCTGCGAGGCGTTGGCGGCCTCGCGCTGGAGGTCGAGTTCGTCGTAGATGGTTTTTTCGTACTCGCGCACCACCTCGATCGGACGCAGACGCTTACCTTCCTTCCAATACCGTTCGGCGAGTTGGGCGACAGTGTACATCAGCCCGAGATCCTGGCCGATGGTGCGCTCGATGCCTGGTCGCAGCACCTTGACGACAACTTCAGTGCCATCCTTCAGACGTCCGGTGTGGACCTGGGCGATGGAGGCGGAGGCTAGCGGAACGGGATCGAACTCATCCAGCACATCGTCGACCGAGCAGCCCCACGCCTTCTCGATCAGCGCGCGTGCCTCGACGCCATCGAAAGGAGGCACCCGATCCTGGAGTTTGGCGAGTTCGACCGCCAGATCGTCCGGCAGCAGGTCGCGCCGGGTGGAGAGGATCTGCCCAAACTTGACGAAGATCGGCCCCAGATCCTCCAGTGCGCGGCGTACCCGCACCGGGTAGGCCGGCAGGTCGCGTTTGACCCAGTGCCAGGGCAATAGCACCATAATCCAGCGCAGCGGCCGGAACAGGTGGGTAGCGAGGATGACCTCATCGAGACCGTGGCGGAGTAGAACCCAATTAATCCGGAAAAGACGTAGAGCCTGACGAGGTCCGATCATCGCTGAATGCCGGATTCCGCGGCGCGCCGGACCAGCCGTTCGACCTGGGCGGCGACCCGCTCGACGTCATCGCGCAGGGTATCGACCTGGCTCAGAAAGGCGTCGACCTCGTCGCGAGTCGGAACCAGACGGCGCTCTTCCTGAAGGTACTCCTTCAAATCGGTTGTCAGCGACTCGGAGGTCCGTTGTCCCCAACGCTCGGCGGCCTTGCACTGGCTACCGACCCGGTGCGCGAAGGGATCGCCGATGACCCGTGCCAGTTGCTCCTCCCAGTCGACCTCCAGATGGGCGAGCGCGGCGTTGAATGCCTGCGCCAGCGCGGTATCGCCGGTGATCTCCACCTCGCCCGAGATCAACTGAGTCTCCTTGCGCTCGGCCATGCCCATGCGCGCGAGACCCAGCGGGGTGCCGCGGATCAGACAGTCCGGCTCCGCGTCGTAGGCGCCAAAGAGCTGCAATCCATGCGCATTCGGGATGATCGTCACGCGCGTGCCGAAACCTTTGATTTCGATCGCGATCATCCGACCGGCGAGTCCGGCAAAGCCGGTGGCGCCCTCGGGATCGAGTGCGATGTAGCGATTGACCGCCTGTTCCATCACGGCCAGCAGCGCGTCCGGAATCTGGATGCCCTCACTCACAGCTTGTACCCCCGATGGATCGCGACAATGCCGCCGCTGTGATTGAAGTATTCGCAGCGCTCGAAACCGGCGGTCTCCATCATGGAACGCAGCATCTCCTGATCCGGGTGCATGCGAATGGATTCGGCCAGATAGCGGTAACTGCCGGGGTCATTGACCACCAGACGGCCCAGCGTCGGCAGCACCGAGAAGGAATACAGATCGTAGACCTTGCCGAGCGACTTGCTGACCGGATGCGAAAATTCCAGGATCAGCCCCCGCCCGCCCGGTCGCAGTACCCGATACATCTCATCGAGCGCCGCCTGTTTGTCGGTGACGTTGCGCAGTCCAAAACCAATGGTGACGCAGTCAAACCGGTCATCGCCAAACGGGATCTTTTCCGCGTTGACGAGGGCGTAATGCAGATTGCCGACCCGGCCGCGGTCGAGCATGCGACTACGCCCCTCGGTGAGCATGGCCGCGTTGATATCCGACATCACCACGCAACCCTCGGGGCCGACGATGCCGGCGAAGCGATCGGCCAGATCGCCGGTGCCCGAGGCCAGATCGAGCACCCGTTGCCCCCGGCGCACGCCGGCCAGTTCGATGGTGTGACGCTTCCAGAGACGATGGATGCCGAGCGACATCAGATCGTTCATCAGGTCATAGCGCGAGGCGACCGAGTCGAAGACCTCGCGCACCCGCGTGGCTTTTTCCGCGACCGGCACCTGCTGATAGCCGAAATGGGTGGTTTTCTCGTTGGACATGCTGTGTCCCCGGTTCTCGAAATGGGCGGATGGACGAAGGACTTCGCCCGGCACGATGAACGCTAGTGTACACCAAAGCCTGAAATCGTAGGTTTGAGGTACGCAGACGTTGAGTTCGCCGCGACACCATGCGGTTCAGGCCGAATCCGGATTCAGGATGGTTTGTGCTTGCGCGCCTGCCCGGCCTTTTCCAGCTCGTCCAGATACTCGCGCCAGAGCTGATCCTGCTCGGTCCCGAGCCGGTAGAGGTAATCCCAGGAATAGATGCCGGTGTTGTGTTCGTCGTCGAAGTGCAGACAGACCGCGTAGTTGCCGACTGGCTCGATCCGGTCGATGCCAACCTCTTCCTTGCCGAGTTGCAGCACGCGCTGACCGGGGCCGTGACCCTGGACCTCCGCCGAGGGCGAGTAGACGCGCAGATACTCGCAGGGCAGCGCGAAACGGGCGCCGTCCTCGTAGACGATTTCCAACACGCGGGATTGACGATGCAGGTTCAGTTCGGTGGGCGTAGGCATAGTTGTCAGTTGTCAGTTGTCAGTTGTCAGTTGTCAGTTGTCAGTTGTCAGTTGTCAGTTGTCAGTTGTCAGTTGTCAGTTGTCAGTTGTCAGTTGTCAGTTGTCAGTTGTCAGTTGT
>NZ_CAIPNF010000348.1 GCF_903866365.1 uncultured Thiocystis sp. | reverse complement strand
CGCTGCGGGGACCGGCTCCCTGGAGACGGCGTACTTGACTCTGTACAACGCCACCGGCGGGTACATCGCCTCCGGCTTCGGCGCGGATCTAGCGACCTTCTCCTATGTCGCCGCCCAGAGCGGCACCTATTACCTGGAGGCTAGCGAGCTGGGGGACGACGGCATCGGTTCCTACACCGTTAAGGTGTCTTCTAACCTGAATGGAACGGACGGTAATGACCGTCTGATCGGGACGATTGATAACGAGACGTTGAATGGATGGGGAGGAAATGATGTACTTGATGGCCGTGCCGGCAACGATATCCTCAACGGCGGTTTGGGCAATGATGTTCTCAATGGCAGCGTGGGCGCCGACCGGATGGCCGGTGGCGATGGCTCCGACACCTATTACGTGGACAACATCGGCGACGTCGTCAGCGAGAGCAACGCCACGGCGAGCACGGGCGGCACCGACACCGTCTACAGCTATCTCGCGACTTACACCCTTGGCGCGAATGTCGAGAACGGGCGGATCCTGGCAAGCGGGGTTGCCAACCTCACCGGCAACGGCCTCAATAACGTGCTGTACGCCGGAGCGGGCAACAATGTCCTGAATGGCGGCACAGGCACCGATACCGTCTCTTATGGCTACGCTGGCGGCGGCGTGACCGTCAGTCTCGCCCTCGCGACGGCCCAGGCCACCGGGGGCTCCGGTTCCGACACCCTGATCGGGATCGAAAATCTCACCGGCTCTGCCTACGCCGACCGGCTCACCGGCAACAGCGGGGCCAATGTCCTCACCGGCGGAGCGGGTAACGATGTTCTCAACGGGGGCGTGGGCGCCGACCGGATGGTCGGTGGCGATGGTTCCGACATCTATTACGTGGACAACATCGGCGACGTCGTCAGCGAGACCAACGCCACGGCGAGTACCGGCGGCACCGACACCGTTTACAGCTACCTCGCGACTTACACCCTCGGCGCGAATGTCGAGAATGGGCGGATCCTTGCGACCGGCGTCGCCAACCTCGCCGGTAACGGCCTCACTAACGCGCTGTACGCCGGAGCGGGCAACAATGTCCTCAATGGCGGCACGGGCACCGATACCGTCTCTTACGCCTACGCTGGCGGCGGCGTTACCGTCAGTCTCGCCCTCGCGACAGTCCAGGCCACCGGGGGCTCCGGTTCCGACACCCTGATCGGGATCGAAAATCTTACCGGCTCGGCCTACGCCGACCGGCTCACCGGTAACAGCGGGGCCAATGTCCTCAACGGCGGAGCTGGTAACGATATCCTCAATGGTTATACCGGTAACGACATCCTGACCGGCGGCACTGGACTGGACATTTTCCGTTTCGATACCGCCCTGAATGCCACGACCAACCTTGAGCGGATCACTGATTTCAGTGTCGCGGACGATACGATCCAACTTGAAAACGCAATCTTCACGAAACTGACGGGCGTTGGCACGCTCTCGGCGGCCAATTTTCGCGCGAGCACCGCTGGGACGGCCGCTGATGCCAATGACTTCATGCTGTATGACACCGATAGCGGTGCGCTGTTCTACGATGCCGACGGCACGGGTGTCGGTGGCGCAGTGCAGTTGGTGATTATCGGCACTGGTCTAGCGCTGACCGCAGCAGATTTCGTCGTGACTTGAAGTCTTGCCAGAGGTCTCGCGTTCACCCAGGCGAACGGAAACGTGAGCAGGAAATACCGCGCTCTGCGATGATGCGCGGCGACCAAGACCGAATCGTGATGTAAGACATTTCTTTTTCATCTGGAGCTTATCCAATCTCGCTCCTGTCGGTCATCTTTGAAACATTGACAAGAAAGCGCTGAAGCATCCCTCTGCGGTATCCTTCCGGGATTGAATCAAACACTCGTGACGATAAGACCAAATCCCATGCAGACCGACTACGATCCGCGCGCCGTCGAGACGGCAGCCCAGCAGTATTGGGAAGGGCACCAGTCCTTCAAGGCCGTCGAGGATCCGTCCCGCGAGAAATTCTACTGCCTGTCGATGTTTCCCTACCCCTCCGGGCGGCTGCACATGGGGCATGTGCGCAACTACACCATCGGCGACGTGATCGCGCGCTATCAGCGGATGCAGGGTAAAAACGTCCTTCAGCCGATGGGGTGGGACGCCTTCGGTTTGCCGGCCGAGAACGCGGCCATCCAGCACGGCATTCCGCCGTCGCAATGGACCCGCTCGAACATCGCCTACATGAAGGACCAGCTCAAATCCCTGGGCTTCGGGTACGACTGGGAGCGCGAACTGGCGACCTGCGACCCGGACTATTACCGTTGGGAACAGTGGCTGTTCACCCGCCTGATGGAGAAGGGGCTGGCCTATCGTGCCAAGACCACGGTCAACTGGGATCCCATCGATCAGACTGTGCTGGCCAACGAGCAGGTGATCGACGGGCGGGGCTGGCGCTCGGGCGCGCCGGTCGAGAAGCGCGAAATCGAGCAGTGGCTGGTGCGCATCACCGATTATGCGCAGGAACTGCTGGATGCGCTCGACGGACTGGACGGCTGGCCCGAGCGCGTGCGGATCATGCAGCGCAACTGGATCGGGCGCTCCGAGGGCGTTCACATGGATTTCGGCATCGCGGGCAGCGAGGAGACGCTCGGGATCTACACCACCCGTCCCGACACGGTCATGGGCGTCACCTATGTCGCCGTCGCCGCCGAACATCCGCTGGCGCATCGCGCGGCCTTGGATCATCCCGAGATCCTCGCCTTCATCGAGGACTGCCGTCAGGGCGGTACCTCCGAGGCCGAAATCGAGACCATGGAGAAGAAGGGCCAGCGGCTTGGCATCGACGCCATTCATCCGATCACCGGCGAGCCGGTGCCGATCTTCGCCGCCAATTTCGTGTTGATGGGCTATGGGACCGGCGCGGTCATGGCGGTGCCGGCGCACGATCAGCGCGATTGGGAGTTTGCCGAACGCTATGGCATCCCGAAAAAGGCCGTCATCCGCTCGGTCGACGACAGCCCGTGCGGGATCGAACAGGCCGCCTATACCGACAAGGGCATCCTCTTTAACTCCAGCCCCTTCGACAGCCTGACCTCGGCGCAAGCTTTCGAGGCCATCGCTGACTGGCTAGCGGAGCGGGGCAGGGGACAGAAGACGGTCAACTTCCGTCTGCGCGACTGGGGCGTCTCGCGGCAACGGTACTGGGGCTGTCCGATTCCGGTGGTGCGGACCGCCGATGGAGGAACCCGCCCCGAAACCGACCTTCCGGTTCGTCTGCCCGAGGACGTGATCGTCGACGGTTCCGGCTCGCCCCTGAAAAAGATGCCGGCATTCTCCGATCTCCCGAGCGGGGAGACGAGGGAAACCGACACCTTCGATACCTTCTTCGAGTCGAGCTGGTACTACGCTCGCTATTGTTCGGCGGGTTGCGATACCGCCATGCTCGACGCGCGCGCCAACTACTGGCTGCCGGTGGATCAATATGTCGGCGGGATCGAGCATGCCGTGCTGCATCTGCTCTATGCCCGTTTCTTCCACAAGCTGATGCGCGACGAGGGGCTGGTCGACTGCGACGAGCCGTTCAAGAACCTGCTGACTCAGGGCATGGTGGTCGCCGAGACCTGGTTTCGGGAGGATGGCGAGGGGCGCAAGCAGTGGTTCAATCCGACTGAAATCGAGATCGAGCGCGACGAGAAAGGCAAGCTGGTGGGCGCCGTTCTCAAGTCCGATGGCCAGCCGGTGGCCTTCGGCGGCATCGAGAAGATGTCCAAGTCCAAGAACAATGGCGTCGATCCGCAAGCGCTGACCGATCGCTATGGCGCCGACACGGTCCGGCTCTACACCATGTTTACCTCGCCGCCGGATCAATCGCTGGAATGGAACGACGAAGGCGTCGAGGGCGCGTTCCGCTTCATCAAACGACTGTGGGCGCTGGCCGTGGGCGAGTCGGCGTCGATTCAATCCGCCGCCGCGCTCGTGGGCGAACTGGATGACGCCGACCGCGACGCGCGTCGCGAGCTTCACGCGACCCTGAACAAGGCCCTGTTCGACTATGAGCGACAGCAGTTCAACACCGTGGTCTCGGCCTGCATGACCATGGTCAATACGCTCTATCGACTGGAGCCGTCCGCCGCGCGCGCCGGCATCGTGCGCGAAGGCGTGGGCATCGTGCTGCGTCTGCTGGCGCCGATCGCACCCCATGCCACGCACCATCTGTGGCGCGAACTCGGCTTTGGCGAGGATATTCTCTCCGCTCCCTGGCCGACGGTGGATGAAGACGCGCTCCGGCAGGACAGCATCGAGTACGTGGTACAGGTCAACGGCAAGGTGCGCGCCAGCGTCAAGGTGCCCGTCGACGCGGACCGGGAGACGATCCAGGCGGCGGCCCTGGCCAACGGGCAGGTGCTCAAATTCATTGGCGACAAAGCCGTTCGCAAGGTGATCCTGGTGCCGAAAAAACTCGTCAATATCGTGGCCTGATGTTTTTGTTTCACAAAAACATGGGGTCACGAAACGTTCGGTTCCTGATTCTGCTGATTGTCTTTCCGATCCTAACCGCTTGCGGTTTTCATCTGCGCGGCAGCATCGAGATTCCGCCGGCGCTGAATCCGCTCTATCTCCAGTCCGCGCCGGGCTCGCCGGTGCGCCGGGCGATCGAGGATCTGTTAACGGGTAGCGACGTGCGCCTGACCACGAACCCCGCCGAGGCCCGGCTGATTCTGCGCATCCTGTCCGAAAATCGTTCCTCGCGGGTCGCGGCGGTGGACGCGAACGGCAAGACATTGGCCTTCGAGCTGCATTATCTGGTGCGCTTCGATGCGGTCGCGCCCGACGGCGCGCAAAAAGTTCCGCCGCAGACCCTGGATCTGGTGCGCAACTTCGATAACCCGGATGTCGAGGTGCTCGGGAAGCAACTCGAAGAAGAACTCATCTATCAGGATTTCGCCACCGACGCCGCAGATCGTATTCTGATGCGTCTGCGAGCCGTATTAATTTAGCCGCCAACCATGCAACTACGTTTCAACCAACTCCCGGGCCAGCTCAGCCGAGGTCTGGCACCCGTGTATCTGCTCTGCGGCGATGAGCCGTACCAACTCGGCGAGGCCGCTCGACTGATTCGCGAGCAGGCGCGGCGCAAGGGATTCGACGAACGTGAGATTCTTGATGCCGACGGCAACTTCGACTGGAACCTTCTGGCTGCTTCGGCCGACGCCATGTCGCTGTTCTCGGCCCGCAAGCTGATCGAACTGCGCATCGGCGGCGGTAAACTGGGCAAGGATGGCGGCGCGGCGGTCCGCGCCTATTGCGCGCGTCCCTGTCCCGATAATCTGCTGCTGATCCTCGCGCCCGGTTTGGAGCGCAAGGATCTTCAGACCCAGTGGGCCAAAACGGTCGAGTCCATCGGCGTTCTGGTCCAGGTCTGGCCCATGAAGGAAAAGGAGCTGGAGCCCTGGCTCGGGCAGCGCCTGCAGGCTGCGGGATTCCAGGCCGGGCCGGGCGTCGCTGCGCTGCTGACCGAACGGGCCGAGGGCAATCTGCTGGCGGCGGTGCAGGAGATCGAGAAGCTGCGGTTGCTGCACGAACCCGGCCCGCTTACCCTAGACGATCTGCTCGGCAATCTGGCCGACAGCGCCCGCTTCGATCTCTTTGCCCTGACCGACGCGGCGCTGGCCGGCGACCGGGCGCGGGTGCAGCGCGTCCTGTCGGTACTGCGCGGCGAGGGCACCGCCGACGCGCTGGTGCTCTGGGTGCTCGCCCGCGAACTGCGGATGCTGGCGGAGATCGCCGGAGCGATTGCGCGGCGGACCTCGCCCGAGCCGGTGTTCGCCGCGCATCGCGTGCCCCGACCGCGCCAGGAGGTCATCGCGCGCGCGCTGCGACGGCTCTCCCCTGCGCTGCTGCACCGGTTGTTGCGGGAATGTCTCAAGGCCGATCTCACCATCAAGGGTTTGGCCCCCGGCGATCCCTGGCAGCGTCTGGGTGTCATCGCCGATGCGCTGAGCGCGGGAAGTGTTCAGGTGCCTGTCGGCATTGCATAACATATCCGCCAGATTGCTAAATTCGCCGGCTTGACAGAGAGCAAAATCAATGGATAGATAAGCCGCGTCAGCGACGGCGCCTCTTGTTTGGTGCATGGCTGAAGTCAGTGTGTCAATCATCAGTGCTGTTCTGTGCCCCATTTACTGGCGAGGTCAATGATCAACATGTTTAAATTGAAAGGTTTTCCTCTTGCTGTTGCGATGATTCTGCTGATGTTGGGAATCCCGGCTCGGGCCGAGCTTGTCAGCTACGGCAACGGGCTCGTTTATGACGATGTGCTGGATGTCACTTGGACCAAGGACGCCAACCTGGCGAAGACCCGAAAATTCGGGATTGTGGGTATTCAAGATACCGGCCGGATGACCTGGGAGACCGCGCAGCGCTGGATCGCCGCGATGAATACCGCAAATTTCAAGGGATTCAACAACTGGCGGTTGTGGTCCGCCAAGGACTACGAGACCGGAACATTAGGCTGCGTGCAACCCAGTCTCTGCAACAAAAGCGAATTGGGTCATTTATTCTACGAGGAAGGCGGTCTCAGTCCCGGTTCGCCGATTACGAGTAGCGCAACTCTGACGAGCAAATTCACCGGCATGATGGCCAATCCTTATTGGTCTGGCTCCGAGGTACCCTCGAACCTGTTGAGAGCCTATTACTTCAGGGCATGCATCGGTGCGCAGAATCGAACGGATAAAACGACGTACCTGTATGTCTGGCCGGTCCGCGACGGTAAGCCTCAGTAACAGTTCAAACATCGCCCGAGCGGCATCTGCGGCGCCTCTCTCCCGGCCTGGGAGAGAGGCGTTTTTCTGTGCGTGGCCCACAGGGATGGAAAGAGTGAAGAAGGTCGCGACCCGATCATGGCGTTGTTCCACATCGAACATGAAGGCAATCGGCGAACGGCGGTCCTGGAGAGCGAAAACTGTTCCAAAAACATTACAACGATACAGGTTTGCGAGTTCGGCCAAACCGGCCAAGCTGCATGGAGGCTCGTCAATCAGCGGCTTTTCTTTTTGGCATCTTATTTGCGTAATCTTGTTTGGAATTTTTCCATGATGAAGATTATCCGATGACGATACCGTTAAATGAGCACCCATCTTCGGGATGCAAATCCTTGGATGCAGAGAAGTCAATCGTGATCGTCAGGCGGTCGGTGTGGGAACTTAGCCCTGTGACCCGGGTCTCATTTAGCGAGTGAAATGGGGCTGTTCCCCCCTGACAGCCCCAAGTACCGGCAGCCTCTGTCGGGAAAGCATTCCCCCGAAGTCTTCACCCCAGGACTTCGGGGGTTCTTTATTCAGTTCGCGTCAGCGTGACAGATAGGCCCGCACCGCCTCCTTCAAGGTATCGAAATTGCGCCGGAGTTCGGCCATGGTGTCCTGCACCTCGGGTGCCTGCTTCACGTCCCGCGCCACCCGCTTGAGCATCGCGGCATAGTCGCGCCGCCAGACCGCCATCCGCTCGATCAGCCGCTTCAGACCCTCGTCCGTTCCGTTCCCCTGGTCCGACGGCGCGTAGCCAAACTGGTAGTCGACGATGTCCTCGGTCACCTCGCCCTTAAAGAGCCGATAGAGTTCGACCTGGAGACACTTGGCGCTGTAGCTGAAGCGTCCGTCCTTTTCCAGCCGCCGCACGCTCATGCGGATTTGAGTGGATTCGAGCAGGCGCAGCGGGGCATGGCGGGCGGCGCGCTTGACGAAGTCGTGATCCTCGGCCAGCCGGAGCCTTTCGTCGAAGCCGCCGACCCGCTCGAAGAGTTCATGATCGACGAAGATGGCAAAGCCGCCGGCATGCGGAGCGGTCTTGAGACTGAGCCTGACGAATTGATTGGCAAGCTCGAAGAGGAGCGCGTCGAGCGGGTTGTCCGAATCCGGCTCGAACCAACAGGTCGCGAGTTGAATCCCCTCCGTCTCCATCTCTCCGAGCGCCTTTTCCAGAAGGGGGGTAGTCGGTTAGTGCCTCCTGTCGCAAGATGTGGGGGTGAATCCTACTGACCAATCCATATACCCGACCTTGGTGGCAGGGCGCGACTACCCGCGCAGTTACCGTGAGTTT
>NZ_CAIPNF010000347.1 GCF_903866365.1 uncultured Thiocystis sp. | reverse complement strand
GATCGCTCCCAGGACGATCGGCGAGCCGTCGGTGTCGAAGCGCTTGAGCGCCTCGGCGCTCGCCAGCATTCCGGCGGCGTTGCACGCCTCCTGGATGCGCGCTTCGGCATCGAGCAGCGTCCCGCTCAGATTGACCTTGACTTGAATGGTGACTTCATCGCCGCTGCGCTCGATCAGCTCTGCTGCCATTGCCTGATCCCCATGTCCGCATTTGAGCCATCGGGTCAGTATCGTTTATTCTCACATTTTTGCAAGGCACCACCCCATTCAAGAGGCCATCGAGGAGCGGGCGGCGATCCTGGAGTTCGATGCGGATCTACCCCGGACGCAAGCCGAGGCTCAGGCCACGAACGCCATGCGGGTTTACCGCTATCGCGTCACCGATAAGCCGCACGACTGGCTGGTGATGATCGCGCCGGGTTGCGACCTGGAGGAGGCACGGCGAATCCTGATCGGGCGATTCGGTGAAACGCGCTTGATCGACGTTCGGGAATCCACGCCATAACTGGCCCAGGAGCGCGTGAAGACGTCTACATGCCGCAAGGCATGGCGATGTTTCCCAAATGATTTAGGCAAAACCAGCGAGGTCGACCGCATGGGCGGGATGGGTTCAGGGGAGTATCAGAGCCGGCGCAAGGGCACGACCACGCGCTGGCGGTCACTCGATATCCGCCAGTTGGCACGGCAGGGGTTGCTTCACCCTGGCGCTTGGACGACGTGGTCCTGGAGCCTGGGCAGCAGGTCTGACGGCTCGGTCAGATTCTGCGCCATCGACACCACCCTGGAGGTGGACTACCGCCGACCGGCGGACGACCACGCCTGGCACACGCAGCGCGAAACCCTCGACATCGCGCGGACCGCCTGCCATCTCGGGGGAACACGGCCCTGGCTCCATTGCCCGGTGTGCTGGCGACGGTGCGCCATCCTGTACCTGACCGAGCATGGCTTGCTGTGTCGGACCTGCGGTGAACTGAATGACCCCAGCACCCGGCAGAACAAGGTCACGCGGGCCATGACACGGGTTCTGGCGATTCGCCAGCGGCTCGGCTGGGGCGGCACCTGGATGGACGGGCACGGCGGTAAACCCGAGGGCATGCGCTGGCGCGAATACTTCAAACTGGTGTGGAAACATGACGCGGAAGTCGACCAGGCCACGGCGGCGCTGTTGCCCTGGCTGGACAAGCAGCATCGGCAGTTGGAGAAGAGGATCGGACGCGGCAAGCTGTCCGGTCGATGCTGATGCCGATCATGTTGCAACGATGTTCTTCGTCCCCGATCGGGCAGCGGCGATGCTCGGCAAATCGCGCGAGAGGTCATTCATGAGCAAGCAAGCAGACGATGCACCCCCGCCGCCGTTATCACCCCGCGACATCCTGCTGATGCACGCCGTTCAAGGCGCGTCCAGCATGATTGAGTGGGGGAAGTTTGCCGGGGCCAGTGAGAGTCTGTTCAGAAAGTCCCTGTTGAATTGCATATGTTTTTTCAAGCATGGGAGCACAAACTGGACGGAAATCGGCTTTTGCCTAAATTTCATGTGTAAGTCAAACTGCAACAATCTAATTTCATTAGATAAACTTTC
>NZ_CAIPNF010000346.1 GCF_903866365.1 uncultured Thiocystis sp. | reverse complement strand
GCAAGCCTGATGACGTGATCGGGGCGACGAACATCATCGAACAATGCCAGGCAACTGGCATCGAGATCGCCGGCATTGGCATCAAAATCGACGTGTCGTGGCTGTTTCCACGTCACATCCAGATCGATTCCCCTGCCGATCTTAAGCAAACGCTGTTCGGTCTCGCCGAGCAGTTCCTCGTTTAGGGCCACTGCCGCCCGCAGGTTCACCGATCTTTTCGGTGGGTCTACGGGCACGGAGACGGTCGATGGAAAAACCTGCCCAGCCGATGATCGGCCTGTCCGATCACGAACGCACACCATGCGAAGTGTGGACCCGCGTCATGGGGTATCACCGCCCGGTGTCGGCTTTTAACAATGGCAAACGCGCCGAACACGCCGAACGACGGCTGTTCCGCGAGAGCATGATGCACTGATCGTGTGTTGACTTCCCGCCCGGCAACCGCCGGGTTCATTCACCCCTGGGGATCGCTCCCCAGGGGGGCGGTCCTTTTTTCGAGGTCCGCCAATGGTTAAAACGAAAACCGCTCTAAAAGATCGCCAGTCTCCCGCGCGTCACCTGTCGTGCGACATCGAAACCCTTGCGAACCGGGGGCGGCGCTACCGTCCCGACGAGTGGCTGTATTTCCTTTGCCAGGACGTGCTGGCCGGCTTCGGGCAGCGGCTTCAACAGCCCTGGGACGAAGAACGCCAGGAGGCGTTGTACGCGCTGTCAAGTCTCTACGGCAATCTGGTCGGCGAGCATCCCTGGAAAGACATTTTGGGTCCAACCTACATGGAACTCGGTTCGAGCGGCCAGCAACGCTGGTTAGGCCAATACTTTACGCCACAAACCGTCGCGTCCTGCATGGCCGAGATGCAACTCGCCGACGCCGATCTGGATGCGCACCTGCACAGCAAGACACGCATCCGGGTGATGGAGCCAGCCTGCGGGTCGGGTGTGATGCTACTGGCGGCGTGCGATGGCGTGCAACGCCACCATGGCGTCAGCGCCCTGCAACAGTTCGCCTTGACCGCGATCGATCTGGATCGCCTCTGCGCGGAAATGACGGCGACCCAACTGCTGGCCAATGCCACGCTCCACGGCGCACTCGGCGAAGTGCACGTCTACCAGGGCAACGCGCTCACGCACGCAGACATGCACGTCATCGTGTCGCTCGCGTGGCCGCCGATGGACGAAGACGGCCTGTTGGAAAACCTGACGGTTCCGTCCTGCCCGATGCCGATCGGCGTGAACGCCATTCCCGCCGCGTCTGCGATCCGGGTTGGCGAGCAACTGTCGCTGTTTTAAGGCAGATCGTGACCTAATCGTCACCGAAGCGATGGATTTCGGGGCCAATGCGCCCCGGAACCTGTCCCCTCCGCATTTCCGCTGGGTGCGTGTCGAGCGGACAGGTTTTCCGCGATCTCACCTGGTTGAGGTCGTCATCGCCTGCGCGGGCGATTCATCAAGACCGCGCGCACCATCGGCAAGCCTCGCGCTTGCAGTCAACCCGCCAGCTTTCGCTGGCATCACCCCCTGGGGAGTCGCGACTCCCCTCCAGGGGGCGTGCGTCTCCCCGAATTGGAGAACCGCATGCGCAAACACGCCTCTGAACCAACCGGTCTGACCGGGAAAAGCCGTCGTCAACAGGAGGAAGCCGCACTCTATCGGGTGACGGCTGACACGGACGCCGAGTCCGTCATCCTTCAGCAAGCGATGGGGATTATCGAGCGACGCATGAAGGTCGCTCGGACCGCGTTGACCTCCCCGGTCGAGACGATGCTTTACCTGCAAATCCGCCTTGGACATCGGGAGACCGAAACCTTTGGCGCGCTGTGGCTGGACAATCGCCATCAGGTGATCGCCATCGAAGAACTCTTCCAGGGCACGATTGATACGGCGGCCGTCTATCCACGGGAAGTTGTCAAGAAGGCTCTACAGCACAACGCAGCCGCTGTCATTTTTTTTCACAACCATCCCTCTGGCCACGCGGAACCCAGTGCGGCGGATCTCTCGATCACGACGAAATTGAAACACGCGCTGGGTGTGATCGAGGTCCGCGTGCTCGATCACATCGTGGTCGCTGAATCCTGCACCTCCATGGCCGAACGCAACTTGCTTTAAACGTCCCTGCATCGCGGCTTTTCCGGCCGCTCTTCACCATCGTGTCAGCATCCTGCTGGCAGGATTCCCTGGGGAGACTCATCTTCCCTTTGGGAAGCATGCGCCTCCTCGTGTCTTCGGAGACAGCGCATGAACGATCTCTATGTCATCCAGGTGACCGGCGGTTCCTCAACCATCGGGCATCACGTTGCTGAACGCCGGCGGCGGCAGGTGCTCGACTGGTTAGGTCTGCCCTGTGCCGCCGTGCCGTTGGGCAGCGACGAACATCTTCAGGCTTACCACACGGCCATGCGCCTTGGGCGTGAGCATCATCAGGCCACCGGCCAACGGTGTTGGGCCGATCT
>NZ_CAIPNF010000345.1 GCF_903866365.1 uncultured Thiocystis sp. | reverse complement strand
CTGGGCGTTTCTGCTGGGCGGCCCGGCGGCGGGAGAGGTTGGGCGCACGGCGCACGGGCTTCTCTATCAGGTCAGTTCGCCGACGGCAGCGGTCCCCAGCGTTCTGTTCGGGACGATCCATAGCGAAGACCCCCGGGTGACCGAGCTTCCGCCGCCGGTTCGTGCGGCCTTCGATGATTGCTCCGGCGTTGCGCTGGAGGTGATTCCCGACGCGGCGGCGATCATCAAGGCCATGGTCACCATGACTTATACCGACGGACGTACCCTGCATGAGGTGCTTCCGCCCGACCTCTACCTCCAGACGGCCGCGACGCTCGCTGAAATCGGGATGTCCGAGGATGCGTTCAAGGATTTCAAGCCCTGGGCGGCGATGACCCTGTTGACTACCCCGCCGACCGAGACGGGGCATTTCCTGGATATCATGCTGTATCGCGCCGCGCTCGAATCGGGCAGGTCCGTCCAGGGATTGGAAACGATGGAAGAGCAGCTTGCCGTCTTCGACGGGATGAGCGAGGCCGATCAGATTGGTCTGTTGCGCGAGACTCTGAAATCCAGAAATCAGTTGCCGATCCTGTTCGAGCAATTGATGCAGGTCTATCTGGAACGCGATCTTGGGCGTCTGGTCGATCTCAGCGAGTCCTCTCTCCAGGGCGGCGATCCCAGGCTGGCCGGGCTGTTCCGGGAGGCCGTGATCGACTCTCGCAATCAGCGGATGGTGGAGCGCATGCGGCCACTGCTGGATCGGGGCGGATGGTTTATCGCCATCGGCGCCTTGCATCTGCCGGGCGATGCGGGAGTCATCGCGTTGCTTCGGCGTCTTGGATACAGGGTGTCGGTTCTGTATTGAGTCCGTGGTCGGGTAGGTCCATGATTCGGTCAGGCTGGCCGCCGGGAGCGGCTGGCGCTGTGATAGCATTTCACAACTCCACTGGGATAAAGAAACTACCAATGAAGGGTGTCGAGATGGACGCATTCCGGTCGGGCTGGTTGGGGGTGTTGTGTGTCGCCCTGTTGGCCGGCGGTTGTGCCACGAATCCGGATCGGGTGCCCGATCCGCGCGACCCGCTGGAGCCGTTCAACCGAGCGGTCTACCGCTTTAACTCCGATTTCGACAAAGCGTTTCTGAAGCCTGTCGCCGAGGGTTACCAGGCGATCACGCCCGAGCCGGTCGATCGCGGCGTCACCAATTTCTTTCATAACATCGCCGATGTGACCTCGGCGGTGAATAATGTCCTGCAGTTCAAGATGTCGCGGGCGGGAAGCGATGTGGGACGACTCTTCATCAACTCCACGGTCGGCGTTTTAGGGGTTTTCGACGTAGCCACCAATGTGGGCCTCCCGAGCTACAAGGAAGATTTTGGCCAGACGCTCGGTTACTGGGGGCTTGAATCGGGCGCCTTTCTGATGCTGCCCTTTCTGGGGCCGAGCAGCATGCGCGATACCATGGGTCTGGCTGGCGACGTGTTCACGGACCCACTGATTAATATCCGAGAGGATCATATCTACTGGGGTCTGTTGGGCCTGCAGCTCGTTGATCGCCGCGCCGAATATCTCGTCGCCGGTCAGATCCTGGAAGATGCCGCGCTGGATTCTTACGGTTTTCTGCGCGATGCCTATCTACAGCGCCGACTCAACCTGGTCCACGACGGCAATCCGCCCACGGTGGAAGGCCAGGAGGATTTTTGGGACGAGATCGATTTCGACTCCAACGGCAAGGCGGACCAGGCAATCCCGGCTTCCTGAGGGTCGCCGGTTCAGACGCGTCTCGCCGCGCCAATGTTTCGGTTATGTTGCAATTAACTCTCATTTGATTCGAGGGGTGGCTAAACGCGCCCTTCGACCTGTAAAATAACCCTTCGGATCGAAGACGAAGGGTCCTTCCGAGGCGCCCATACACCACAACGAGACGACAAGAGGAAGCGTTTTGGTTAAACGACGCAGATGGCTATCCCCGTTTCTACTGACACTATCAATCCTGCCGACGACGCAGACGCATGCCGTCGTCACCGAAGGCACCGCCTCCTACTACGCGGATCGTTTCAATGGCCGTAAGACCGCCAGTGGCGCAAGATTTAACGCGAATGACCTGACCGCTGCGCACAAGACCTTGAGTTTTGGCACCAAGGTGGTGGTCACCAACAAGTCCAATGGCCGCTCGGTCGAAGTCACCATCAATGATCGCGGCCCCTACGCCCATGGTCGCATGATCGACCTTTCCAAGGGCGCGGCCAGGGAGATTGGCATGCTCGGCAGAGGGACCGCGCGGGTTGAGCTCCAGGTGGTGGAGGCAGCCAACGAGAGCAATTTCTCGCGTTCGGGAATCGGGGCCGATGCGGCCCAGAACCTCATGATGGAATTATTTTAGGGGGGTATCCAGCTCAGTGCGGTAGGCACAAAATGTAGGGATGCTGAAACCGCTTCCTGCATCCGCGCGCCACTAGCCCGTCTTCGACTATTCGCGCCCATTTTGCACGTAACCCTTTGTTTGGCTGACGCCGTAGGGGCAAAGGTCGGCACTACAAGCGATTAGTGTATGAGGGCATGGAGCGCGGTGGT